>JBFHLR010000329.1:0-1509 GCA_041594735.1 Marinobacter sp. | reverse complement strand
GGTGGACAGTGGTGCTGACGACATCGTGTATTCCAACCTGTTTACCGGGGTGCACGGCAATTACCTGCGCCAGAGCATCGTCAACGGTGGCCTGGACCCGGAAAATCTGCCGCAGTCCGATCCGTCCAAAATGAGTTTCGGCTCCGGCGGCAGCGCCAAAAGCAAGGCCTGGCGGGACATCTGGGGCGCCGGCCAGGGCATTGGCGCGGTCAAGCGGGTGGAGCGTGCCGAAGATCTGGTCAACCGGCTGCGGTCGGAGTACCGGGATGCGCGGGCGCGGCTGGGGCTGGCGGAGTGGTCGCAGGCGCCCCAGCCGGAGGCCGTCGATTAGTCCGACTGGGGGCTTCTGGGGCCGTCTTTGCCGATGGTTGCCAGCAGTGCCCGGGTCTCGCTGGCCCAGGCCAGCCAGTTTTCCTCCTTCATGATCCCCATCCGCAGGACCCGGTGTTGCAGTTGTAGGGCCACCGACAGCTCGCCGCCGGCAAAGTCCCGCTGTTCGATCTGTCGATAGTTTGCCAGCCGTTCCTCATGGTAGGCCTGGAGACGGGCCAACTCCTCCCGTACGCCCAGAGGTCCCAGTATGGCCTCGGCCCTCAATTTGACCAGCAGCGCCGAGGTGCAGGGCCCGGAGCTGTCCGGTTCCGACACCCAGCGCACCAGTTCAGCCCGGCCTTCAGGCAGTACGTGGTAGGTCTTGCGCTGGCGTCCACCGGGTGCGTTGTCCGCCTCGGCTTCCAGCCAGCCGGCGGCCGCCATGCGCTTGAGCTCGCGATAGATCTGCTGATGGCTGGCTTGCCAGAAATAACCAATGGAACGGTCGAAGCGATTGGCCAGCTGGTAGCCGGTGGACGGCTTTTCCAGCAGGGAGGTAAGCAGGGCGTGTTGAATGGTCATGGGCGAATTCTAACGGGGTGGGCAGGACTGTCAATCAGCCCTGCCAGTGGTCGTCGGCCGGCAGGATCTCGGCTTCCCCCATGGCAGCCAGTGTTTCCGGGGAGCGCACCGGGGTGATGTCGAGGGGGACGGGGATATGGCTGGTGAACAGGTGCTGGAACGGATCGGTGTTGTGCAGGTCCGGGTCGAGCCACAGCTCGAAGTCGTCCGGCGTCAGCATCAGCGGAAAGCTCTTGGCGTGAATGTGGCTGAAACGCGGGTGCGGGGGCAGGGTGATGATGGCGAAGGCGGGTACCCGCTGGCCGTCAAACTCCCAGATCTCGTACAGCCCGGCGAAGGCGATCGTGCCGGTGGCGGCACGGATATGGTGGCATTGCTTGCCGCCCCGGGGACCGGTCCATTCATGGAAGCCGCTGGCCGGTATGATGGCGCGCTGGCTGGGGAAGCGCCGTTTCCAGAGCGGACTGGAACCCAGTTTCCCGGCGCGGGCGTTAAAGGTGCTGTAGTTGGGCGCAGGCCGAAAACCGCCGCCGTCTGGTTTGCGCTCGATCAGCAGTGACCAGATGGCATCCTCCAGGACTCGGCCCTGGCCATCGTCAAACACCACCTGCCCCC
>JBFHLR010000328.1:0-1511 GCA_041594735.1 Marinobacter sp. | reverse complement strand
GCTGACCCGGATGGACTCCTGGGTGGGGGTGCGTCCGGCGCCGGCTTTCTTCGGCGCCGGTTTGGCTGGCTTGGGTTTGGCCTGGTCGGACTTGGCTGGTACCGCGGGCGCCGCCTGCGGTGTAAGCTGGGGTTCTGGCGCAGCGGTTGCGGTGCCGGCCTCGAACTGCTGGCGCACGGCGGCCACGCTGGCCACCAGGGTGTCATAGTCGGCGGTGATGGCCTGCCAGGTTACCTCGTCCGGGGCATTGCCACCGAGATCGATGAGCCGGGTTTCCAGGCCATGGGCCTGATCGCCCAGGGTGGTCAGCTGTGACAGCCGGGCACCGCCCTTGAGGGTGTGCAGGGCGCGTTGGGCTTCCCGATTGAAATGGTGATTGTCCGCGTCCTTACGCCAGTCTGCGAGCAGCTGTTCGAGTTGATCCAGCAGTTCCCTGGCCTCTTCCAGAAATATCTCGACCACCTCGGCATCCACCGGTTCGGCGCTGGGTGCCTGACCGCCTGCGGCCTCGCCCGGGGCTTCGCTGGTGGTCTGCTGGAACGCGTCGATCAGCGCCAGGGCCGGGCTTAGCGGCTCACCGGTTTCCAGGGTGCCGAGCATGCCCCGTACGGCCTGGCTGGCCTGATCACTGAGTTTGAGCACCTGTTGTTGCATCGGGCTGCCGGCAATCAGACGATCCAGGGCGGTGATCCAGGCGTCCGCCAGCTCGGCGACGGCATCGACATCCGCCAGGCGGGCACCGCCCTTGAGGGTGTGAAGTTCCTGCTGCAGCTGGGTGATGCCGGCCAGTTCTTCCGGGTCTTCCCGCCACTGCGCCAGGCATTCCTCGATGGCTTCCTGAATCTCCAGGCCTTCGTCCAGGAAGATGCCAATCAGGTCCTCGGCCATGGGCGCTGCGGCGGTGGCGGGCTGGCTGGTGGCTGCAGCCGGAACCTCCGACAGCGGCTGCGCCCCGGTGCCGGCCGGGGAGATGAGCGCCGCCCGGACTTCCGCCACCAGCTCGTCTGCTGGCGGGCATGGCTTCTGGGTGGCCACTTGCTCGACCATCTGCGCGAGCCGGTCATGGCAGCCAAACAGCAGGTTGATCATGGCCGGAGTGGCCGCCAGCTGACCTTCGGCGAGTTTCTCGAACAGGTCTTCCAGCACGTGGGTGAGGTCGCCAATGGCGTCAACACCCGCCATGCGTGCGCCCCCCTTGAGGGTGTGAACGTCGCGCTGGAGCTCGGCGGCAATCTCACGGTTGTCCGGCGCCTCGCTCCAGGTGTGCAGCGAACTGCCGGTGGAGTTGATCAGGTCGTAGGCTTCTTCGAGGAAAATGCCCACCAGTTCCGGATCCAGATCCGCCAGTTCCAGGCCGTGGACGGCCGGTTCGCCGGCTTCCGCCGTGGCTTCGGGTTCTGGCGCAAATTCTGGCTCGGATTCTGGTGCTACTTCCGATTCGGGTTCCGGTTCTGGCTCCGGTACTCGTTCGGGGGTGATGGCCGCGGTGCTTTCGGCGTCGGCCTTGGTGT
>JBFHLR010000327.1:0-1549 GCA_041594735.1 Marinobacter sp. | reverse complement strand
GATGAGGGAGAAGGCGTCCGCGCTCCCTGCCAGCATCACGGTAGACGGTTACCAGCCCGCCACCTGCCTGTTCCAGTTCGCGGTGGAATACATCGAGATGGCCCCGCGCCTGATTGAATGCGTCGACGCTTGTGCCCGCCAGGCCCGCTGTCTGGCGTTGTTTGCGCCGTTCATCGAAACCGCCACCCGCTACTTCACCCAGCCGTCAGAGCTGCTGGCCCGCCACGAGGGTCTGGATGGACTGTTGATTCGCGCCTACCTGTGCCACCGTCTGATGGAAGAAATGTACGAGAACAACCGTTCCATCCGCAGCAGCCAACTGGTGGATGTCGAAACCACCCGCGCCAATCTTCTGGCCCATCAATTGATCGGCGAGCCCTTCTCCAATGAACTGGACGAATCCATCAACGTCACCTTGATGCAGATCGCCGGCACCCCGGACTACTACGATCTGGACCTGGATCCGTTTGTGGAACAGGCCAAACACGCGGCCTGGGACTGGATGCGGAACTACTGGGAAAACCTGCTGGTGCGCAACCACATCCACCTGACACTCGGGAAGGGTTTCTAGGGAAGCTCCACGGAGTCGCAGAATAACCCCGGATCAGCGCTGGCACAGCGAGTCTCCCCAGGACGATCCCGCAACCGCCCAATCCCGCGCTTTTCGCTGCCATGCATTTACGCTAGGCTAGTGGCACATTTGGTAACTCGCTGATCATAGGAGAAAAACGTGCTAGACAACGCCGACCTTGGAAAACTGATCATCCGCCTGACCCTGGGCGGGTTGATGCTATTTCATGGTATCTCCAAACTGATCAACGGCACCGGCTTCATCGAAGCCCAGTTGGCCAGTCACGGCATTCCTGCATTCTTTGCCCTCGGCGTCTATATTGGTGAGGTGATCGCACCGCTGATGGTGATTCTTGGCTACCAGACCCGCATTGGCGCCCTGATCATCGTGTTCAACATGCTGGTGGCCATTGCCCTGGTCCACAGCCACGAGCTGCTGGCACTCAGCGGCTCTGGCGGTTGGGCGCTGGAACTGCAGGGCTTCTTCCTGTTTACCGCGCTGGCGTTGATTTTCATGGGCCCGGGCAAGTACAAACTGAAGAACTGAGACCCCGGCCGGGGCCTCGGTCCCGGCCATCTGGGAGAGAGTTACCATGAACCGCGAACTGCCCCCTGGCCGCTACCGCCATTACAAAGGCCACGATTACGAAGTCCTCGGCGTCGCGCGCCACAGCGAGACCGAGGAGCCGCTGGTGGTGTATCGCTGTCTCTATGGCGACTACAGCCTGTGGGTCCGGCCCCTGAGCATGTTCCGGGAAACCGTAAACGTCGCCGGCGAGCAGGTACCGCGCTTCGCCTACGTCGGCCCGTCCGGCGAGTAAACTTCCGGGCCCGGCCTCCCTAGGTACAATCCCGCTTTGACGGTGCCGTGGCGGTCCGGCACAGTGGCGGCTTTTTGTCGCCACCCAGCCCAACCGGAGCCTGCCATGAACGCCGTCGTTGCCGCAGTCGGGATCATGCTCATTCTGAGCCTGTGCCG
>JBFHLR010000326.1:0-1559 GCA_041594735.1 Marinobacter sp. | reverse complement strand
GACACCCTGGTGGCCAGCGTGGCCGCCGTGCGCCAGCAGTTCGAGGCCGGCACCGCAACCGCTGCGCCAGAACCCCAGCTTACACCGCAGGCGGCGCCCGCGGAGCCTGCGGTGAGCACCCCGGACACCACACCGACAGCCCCAGCACCGGCGCCCACGGTGCCAGCCAAGTCCGACCAGGCCAAACCCAAGCCAGCCAAACCGGCGCCGAAGAAAGCCGGCGCCGGACGCACCCCCACCCAGGAGTCCATCCGGGTCAGCGCGCCGCTGCTGGACGAGCTGGTCAACCTGGCCGGTGAAACCAGTATTACCCGGGGCCGTCTGGAGCAGCAGAGCAGCGACTTCGGCCACACCCTCGATGAGATGGCGGCCACCATCGAGCGTTTACGCGAACAGCTGCGGCGGATGGACATCGAAACCGAAGCCCAGATTCTGTTCCGGACCGAACGCGAGCATGGTCCCGATTACGGCGAAGATTTCGACCCCCTGGAGATGGACCGCTACTCCTCGATACAGCAGCTATCCCGCGCCCTGGGCGAATCCGCCTCGGACCTTGCCGACCTGCGGGAAACCATGGCAGACCGGGTACGGGATACCGAGACCCTGCTGGTGCAGCAGTCCCGGATCAATACCGAGCTGCAAGAAGGCCTGATGAAGACCCGGATGATTCCCTTCGCCTCCATGGTGCCGAGGCTTCGTCGAATCGTCCGGCAGATCAGCGGCGAGCTGGGCAAGAAGGTGGAGTTCGATGTCCGTAACGCCGAAGGCGAGATGGATCGCAACATTCTGGAACGAATGATCGCGCCACTCGAACACATGCTGCGCAATGCGCTTGATCACGGTATCGAGAAACCCGAGGTCCGACGTCAAGCCGGCAAGCCGGAAACCGGCGAAGTGACCCTGTCCCTGACCCGCGAAGGCGGTGACGTGGTGTTGCGGATGATGGACGACGGTGCCGGTATCCCGGCACAGGTGATCCGGGACAAGGCCATTCGCCAGGGCATGCTGCGGGCGGACGAGGAACTCAGCGATCGCGAAGTGCTGCAGTTCATCCTCCAGCCCGGTTTCTCCACCGCCCAGCAGGTCACCCAGATCTCCGGACGCGGTGTCGGTATGGACGTGGTGGCCAGCGAGATCAAACAGCTCGGTGGCAGCCTGGATATCGACTCCAGCGTGGGCCACGGCACCACCTTCACCCTGCGCCTGCCGTTTACCGTCTCGGTCAACCGGGCACTGATGGTGTCCACCGGTGAAGACTTCTACGCCATCCCGCTGAACACCATTGAAGGCATCGTGCGGGTCAGCACCTACGAACTGGAAGAGTACTACCAGCCGGGCGCACCGCTGTATGAGTACGCTGGCCAGCAATACCGTCTGCAGTACCTGGGCAACCTGCTGCACAGCGACCATCATCCCAAACTCCAGGGCCAGGCCCTTCCACTACCAGTAATCCTGGTCCGGGGCTCCGAGCAACCGATGGCGCTGCAGGTGGACAGCCTGATGGGCAGCCGCGAAATCGTGGTGAAATCCCTGGGGCCCCAGTTCAGCTCGGTGCGCGG
>JBFHLR010000325.1:0-1582 GCA_041594735.1 Marinobacter sp. | reverse complement strand
CTTACACCCGGTTGTAAGTGTCCTCAAACCGGACAATGTCGTCTTCGCCCAGGTAGCTGCCGGTTTGGACCTCGATCAGCTCCAGGGGGATAACGCCAGGATTGGTCAGGCGGTGGGTCACGCCTAACGGAATGTAGGTGGATTGATCCTCGGTGAGCAGCAGCGTCTCCTCACCCCGGTTCACGCTGGCGGTGCCCTTGACCACCACCCAGTGTTCGGCCCGGTGGTGGTGCTTTTGCAGCGACAAGGACGCGCCGGGATTCACCGTGATGCGCTTGACCTGGAAGCGTTCCCCCATGGCCACGCCTTCATAGGTGCCCCAGGGGCGGTGGACCTTCTTGTGGAAGCGGTGCTCGAGACGTCCCTGCGCCTTCACCTTGGCCACCAGTTTTTTCACATCCTGGACTCGGGAGCGATCCGCCACCAGCACCACATCGTCGGTTTCGACGATGACATGGTCGCTGACGCCCAGGGCGGCGACCAGCCGGCCTTCTGAGTGCAGGTAACTGCCGGACACATCTTCGGTGATCACGTCGCCACGGCAGACATTGCCATCCGCATCCTGCGGCTGGATCTCCCACAGTGCAGACCAGGAACCGACATCCGACCATCCGGCATCCAGGGGCACCACGACGGCGTCCTGGGTCTTTTCCATGACCGCATAGTCGATGGAATCGTCTGGACAGGCTTCGAAGGCCTCTTTGCCAACCCGGGTGAAATCAAGATCGGCCTGCTTCTCGGACCAGGCCGCCTTACAGGCCGCCAGCATCTCCGGCTGGTGTTTGGCGAGCTCTTCCAGATAGCGGTCTGCGCGGAACAGGAACATCCCGCTGTTCCACAGGTAGCCACCCTCGGCCAGATACCGCTCCGCCGTCACTTCGTCCGGCTTCTCAACGAACGCAGTCACCTCCGAATAGCCATCCTGCTGAGCGCCAGCCTTGATGTAACCATAACCGGTATGGGGCGCCGAGGGTACAATGCCGAAGGTCACCAGTTTTCCTGCGCGCGCAGCCTCAGCGCCTTTGCGGACGGCCTCACGGAAGGCATCCACATCCTTCAGCACATGGTCCGACGGCATGACCAGCAGCAGCTCCTGCGGATTCTGCTCGGACGCCAGCGCGGCCAGCGCAATCGCGGGTGCGGTATTGCGGCCCACCGGTTCCAGGATAATGCCTGCGGTTCGCTCGCAAGCCTGAGCCTGAAGCTGTGCTGCCACCACGAAACGGTGGTCCTCATTGGTGATCGCCAACACCCGGGCCTCGCCGTCCAGGTCGAGCCCGCGATGGATGGTTTCCGCCAGGAGCGAATCCTCGGTCACCACTGGCAGGAACTGTTTCGGAAAGGCTTCCCGGGACAGGGGCCACAGACGGGTACCGGACCCGCCGGAAAGAATGACTGCAAGCATAGTTCGTCCTTGTTCGTCCTTGGGTGAATTTTTCGGCAAATTCTACCGCAAATGCTGGCCTAATGCCTGCCGATTGCGGCCAAACTCACCTCATCACCAGCTGCCGGTATTTTCCATAGATGACCACGGTTCCTGTGGCGGCAGTGGGCTGCCCCGTTGCAGCAGCTCGATGGAAAT
>JBFHLR010000324.1:0-1640 GCA_041594735.1 Marinobacter sp. | reverse complement strand
TCCGGTGCATAGGGGTTGGCCTGGTAATCAAGGTTCTTGGTGGCCAGCAGCGCCCCGTCTGCCGCCACATAATCCACCTGATGACGCAGCAGGCGTCCATCCACACGTTCGAAGCGGTGTTGCTCCGTATACAACAGCCGATTATCGCTGCGGTCATAGGCATAGCCGACCAGCTTTTCGACCTCGGTTGAAGCCGGAGCCGCAAACGCGGTCAGTAGCAGTGCCCCGGCCAGCACGCCGGCAAAGCGTCGGCCGCCCGTAAGGCCGGAGTGCGCCGACGAAGCGATGGGGGTGATGTCGACAGGATTCATGCGGGTACTCCCTCTCTCTGCGGTATCGCCGGGAACCGGAGGAGCAGCAGAAACGCCGCCCAGGCCATGGCGATGACAATCAGACTGGAACCCAGCGGTGCGGCGAGCTCTGCCGCGCCCAGCCGCGAACCCGCAATATAGGCCAGCGGCCCGCCAATCACGCCGAAAAAGAAGGTCACCACCGGCTGCTGCAGAACCCAGCGCATCGAATGCCGCAGGGTCAGCGCAAAGGCTCCCCACATGGCGATGATCCAGTACGGCGCATAGCCGGCAACGGGCGCAGCACCCTGGTAGGTGACCACACCGGTCTGGATGAATGCGGTATCCAGCAGGGGGCCCAGAAGCACCAGCACGGCAAACAGCCGCAGGTCCGCGGCTACCGAGTCCGTGAGCCTGAGGTGCAGTGGCAACCACAGAAGCAGCAGCAACGGACCCAGCCAGTCGAGACCCTGCGCCGCCCCCAGCACCAGCGCCAGCCACAGCAACTGATTGGCCACGATGTTCACCACCGGGTTCATGCGTGTACCGATTCCCGTCGGCACTGGGGCCGGGTGAACAGCAGGTGCACCACGCCGGTGTAGTGCTCGGCGAAGCCGGCTTCGCAGGTCGCCAGGTAGAAATCCCACATGCGCATGAAGGATTCGCTGTAACCCTGCTCGCGGATCAGCACCTCACGCTCCCAGAAGCGTTCGCGCCAGTCCGCCAGCGTGCGGGCATAGTCCTGCGAAAAGTCCTCCAGATGGAACAGCCGCAGATCGGTCTCACTCCGGGTGACTTCCATCAGGCGCGAAATCGATGGCAGATGGCCACCCGGGAAGATGTAGCGGCGAATGAAGTCGGAGCCCGTGCGGTACTTCGCATAGCGCTGGTCGGCACAGGTAATGGCCTGAATCAGCGCCTGCCCGTCCGGTTTCAGCAGCCGCTCGATGGTCTGGAAGTAGACCGGATAGAACTCCTCGCCGACGGCCTCGATCATTTCCACCGATACCGCCTTGTCGTACTGCCCTTCCAGGTCGCGGTAGTCCGCGAGAAGGACGGTGACCTGGTCTTGCAGCCCCGCGGCGCGGACCTTCTCGGTTGCCAGCCGGTGCTGCTCCCGGGAGATGGTCGTGGTGGTGACCTTGACGCCGTAGTGGCGCGCGGCATGAATGGCCATGCTGCCCCAGCCTGAGCCGATTTCCACCAGACTTTCACCGGGTTGCAGGTCGAGTTTCTTGCAGATCGTGTCGAGCTTGCGCTCCTGCGCAGCCTCCAGCGTATTCGCACCGGCGTGGTACATGGCCGAGGAATAGCTCATGTCCCGGTCCAGAAACAGCCGGAAGAAGTCGT
>JBFHLR010000323.1:0-1669 GCA_041594735.1 Marinobacter sp. | reverse complement strand
GGCTATTCCGTGCTGCGCAACTCGGTGATGGGCGAGTTCTATAACGACTTCATGACCTACTGCCGGGATCTGGACATGGCGATGGAAGGCTTCCACACTGAAACCGGCCCCGGCGTGCTGGAGGCCGCCCTGGGTGTGGACGAAGCCCTGCGGGCTGCCGACAAGGCCGCCCTGTTCAAGACCTTTACCAAGGTCTATGCCGAACGCCACGGGATGATGGCCACCTTCATGGCGAAATGGTCCCCGGACTATCCCGGCCAGAGTGGCCACATCCATTTATCGCTGCACAAACCCGGTGGCGGTTCGGCTTTCCATGAGGAGAGCAACACGCCCCATCACCTGTCAGAGACCATGCGCCATTTCATCGGTGGACAGCAGACCCTGATGCCGGAGCTCCTGGCGATGGTCGCCTGCACTGTCAACAGTTACACTCGCCTGGTTCCGGGCGCCTGGGCGCCCACGGCCGCCAGCTGGGGCATTGAGAACCGCACCTGCGCGCTGCGGGCCATCCCCGGTTTGCCCAAGTCCCAGCGGGTGGAATATCGCATATCGGCGGCGGACATAAACCCCTACATCGCATTGGCCGCCAGCCTGGCCTCGGGGCTGTGGGGAATCGAAAACCGCGTCGAGCCGGATACTCCCATCGAGGGCAACGCCTACGACATGACCTTTCCCCCGGAACGCCAACTGCCCACCACGCTGACAGAGGCCGCGGCCCGCCTGCGGCAGTCCAAGGTGGCACGGGACTACTTCGGCGACGCCTTCGTCGACCATTACACGGCGACCCGTGAGTGGGAGGAGCGGGAATTCCGCAAGGCCATTACCGACTGGGAACTGCAACGTTATTTTGAAATCATCTGATGGAGTGGAAACGCTTATGTCGGATATGGCTCGCATCATCAGCCCGGTGGATGGCTCCCTCTATGCCGAGCGGGCCTATTTAAGCCAATCCCAGGCCCGGCAGGCCGTGAGTCGGGCCACGGAGGCCCAGCGGGCCTGGCGGGACACCGCCCTGGATGAACGCCTGCGCATTCTGGACAACGCCGTGGATACGTTGCTGGAACAGCAGGATGAGTTATCGGAAGAACTGGCCTGGCAAATGGGCCGCCCCATAGCCCAGGGTCCCGGGGAAGCCAGGGGGTTCGCCGAGCGCGCCCGTTACATGCTGGAGATAGCGCCCCGCGCGCTGGCCTCGATCGAGATCGCGGGCAAGGCCGGATTCAAACGCTACATCCTGCGCAACCCGGTTGGCGTGGTGCTGACCATTGCGCCATGGAATTTCCCCTACATGACGGCGGTCAACTCGGTTTGGCCGGCACTGGCCGCGGGCAACGCCGTTTTGTTGAAACACGCGCAACAGACCCTGCTCTGCGCCGAACGCCTGGAGCGGGTACTACGGCAGTCAGGCTTGCCCGAGGGGGTCTTCCAGGCGGTGCACCTCGGCCATGACACCACCGCCACCCTGTTACGGGAACCCGCCATTCGCCTTGTCAGTTTTACCGGCTCGGTGCGCGGTGGCCGCAACATCCAGCAAGCGGTGGCACAAAGCGGTCAATTCGCCGGCACCGCCCTGGAACTGGGCGGCAAAGACCCGGCCTATGTCCGGGCGGACGCGGATATATCCGACGCCGCGGTCAACCTGGCGGACGGTGCCTTCTTCAACAGCGGC
>JBFHLR010000322.1:0-1697 GCA_041594735.1 Marinobacter sp. | reverse complement strand
GTGCTTCTCAACGGTGGCTTCGAGCTTTCCGGCAGAACGCAGCAGTTCAATGGCGCGCTCCGGGTCCGCTTCGGCGTTCGCGATCCAGCCGGCCAGGATCCGGCGATCCACCTCTATGTAGGTTGAGAAACGCTGATCGGCTGCGGACTTGGCGTTTTCCGCCAGGGTGGCCAACCGCTGTTCCGCCTCGCGGGCGGTCTCCAGGTCACCCTTGTGCACGGCGCCCAGACCACGGGCAAACCAACTCAGGGCCTCGGGCCAGGCGAACTTGTCCCAGTCTATGTAGTCCACGGCCCGTGGCGTAATGGCGGCGGCCGCTTCCCAGTTACGCATTTCAACGGCGAGCCGAGCTGGGATGGAGGCCAGGTGAAAGGCCCCCGGGAAATTGCCCTGGTGCGGACCGTTGGCCTGCGCAACCTCCCAGACGCCGAGCGCCGCGCTGTCTTCACCACGCTGGAGATGGCCATAGACCAGGTAGTCCTTGGCATGAATGTAATGGAACGAGGTCGCGCCCTGGATCTTGTGCTCAACGGCCACCTTCGCCGACTGCTGGTTCCAGTCAATCGTGCGGGGCCAGTCACCCAGGCGCACATAAATGTGTGACGGCATGTGCAGGGCATGGGGCACGCTGGGGGCAATCCCGGTGTAGGAGTCCACGATTTCGGTCGCGTTGGCCGCGCGACCGTCGGCATCCGTGGCGTGGATGCTGTAATGGATGGCCCCCGGATGGGTGGGCTCGCGCTCCCAGGCGGCACGCAGCACCGCTTCCGCCTCATCGTGCAGCGCCTGCCGGTCTTCGGCGGACAGCGCCAACGTCAGGCGCGACAGCGCATAAAGCGTGGCGACGTTCAGGTCCTCCGGGAAGGCCTTATAGGCGTTGGCCATGCCCTCGATCCAGCCGGCCAGGCGCTCCCGGAGCTGGTCGGTGTCGGGCTCGAAGAAGGCGGCGGTGGCGTCGATCAGAAGCCGCTCCCGCTCGTTATCGGCAGCCTTACGGGCGCTCTGCACCGACTGGCGGCCCTGGCTGATATCCGCCGCGCTGGGCGTGGTGCCCCATAACGGCTGGAACAGCGTCGTCGCGATGCCCCAGTGGGCCAAGGCACAGTCGGGATCGGCCTGGGTAATGGCATCGAATTCGGCTCGGGCCTGGGTGTACATCATGTGATGCATCAAGCCCAGCGCGTGGTCGACATCCGCACGCACATCGTCCTGGCAGTTTGCCTGGAAATTGATGGTACCAATGGCATCGCCGCCGGCGGACATTTCCGCGTTGCTGTGCGCCTGATCCGCCGAGGCAGAAAGCGGGAGTGTCAGAATGGCGACAAGCAGTGATAATCGAAACTTTGTGTTCATGACAGGACTCCAGTGAACCGTTATACGGACGGAGCCGGCATGTCATACACCGGTCAGGAACTGAATACACACTGCCAGTAACTGGCCTTGCATGCGCAGCTTATAACCATGAAATTAGCCTATCCCGCCCGGTTTGCCAGGGCTGGATGGGACGAGGATCAAGGGTTGGGAAACTGGGGGGCATGGGGCTGCGCGCTGACTATGCGCTCCAGCAGGCTCCGCCACCGCTGTTGCGTTGGCGAGTCGGTACAGGGCAATTCACCCAGTACCACCAGCGAATTCAACGCCTGCTCAGGCACGACCTCCTGCGCGAGCCAGTATTCGGCCACCCGGATACGGTAGCC
>JBFHLR010000321.1:0-1712 GCA_041594735.1 Marinobacter sp. | reverse complement strand
GTCAGCCAGGCCATTTATCGCCCGATACGATTTCACAGACTCTGGTTCCGGGGAAGAATCAGCGCTTGGACCGGACTCTTTCTCAGCGGACCGCACCCTCGCCAGCTCCTGCTGGGCCTGCAGTATCAGCTGCATGGCTTCGGCGGCAACGGCCCGGTCCTGCCCGGACGGTTCCGCCGGTGCCAACGCGGCCGCACGCACGGTGCGCATCTTGTCAATGGTGGCCTGGGGGTTGCCCGCGACTGGCGAGATGTCGATTTGCACCTCGCCGCCAATGGCGTACTGGACGCCATCCGGACCCCGCTGGTAGGTGTAGCTGGGCGCACTGGCGTATTGACCGCCTACGGATTGGTGCGCCTGCTCGTGGGCACGCACCTCCCGGTCACGGGCTTTCAGCTCGGCCAGCACCTGCAACTGCACCAAATCCTGTTGTTGCTGATCACTGCCACCCCCAAACCGTTCCTGGGAAGCCGTCGGGGCCGGGGCGGACAACTGCGGTATCTGAGGGAAAGGCTGAGGGAAAGAAGGAGAAAAGGCGGGACCTGCGATCATGGCTCAATCACCCAATCGATCGCCAGACAGGAATCGGACCGCTTCACTGGAAAAGCGGACTCAAGCCATGATATCCAGCAGAGTCCCAAGGGTTTCATCGGCGACTTTGACCACCTGTGCGGAGGCTTCAACACTGCGTTGGTAGAGTTTCAGGTCGACAATGGGCTCAATCAGGCTTGCGCCGCTGCCCGCCGAACCCTGGGGCCCGTCAACACCCCCGCGGGCAATCTTACGTGCGGCGTTTTCCATCCCCAACATGCCTTCCTGCATGCCTTGAATGCCAATGGCCAGGGTGTTGTTGATCATACTCTATGCCCGAATCAATGACGGTTAATTGACCCCATTAAGGCACAGGTATGGTCAATTTTCAAACAATATATCTACCCGGAGATTTTCAGCCAGCACCTTCGGGTCCGGTGCCGATTGCCAGGGCAACACCCCCAGACAGGGTGCACCCAGATGCCCAAGGAGGTAGTTCAGGGTGTCGCCCTCACAACTCATGGCTTCCGACTCCGGCCGATTGGCCACCCAGCCAGCCAGCGCCAAGCCGTCGCCACGTATGGCTTCGGCAGTCAGCAGAGCGTGATTGATGCAGCCCAGACGCAGCGGCACCACCATGATCACCGGCATCTCCAACGCCTGGGGTACCCGGGCGTAGGTTTCCCGGTCGTTCAAAGGCACCCGCCAGCCGCCAGCGCCCTCCACCAGCATCAGGTCAGCGGGATGCATTTGCAGGCCGCGACAAAAACCAACCAGCCGATCAGCCGTAAGCCGCCGATCCTCCTGGGCCGCAGCCACGTGTGGGGCAATGGCGGGCTTGAGTGCAATGGGATTCACCTGGTCGTAACTGAGGGATTCGCTCATGGCCGCCCTCAACATCACGGCGTCTTCGTTTCGCAGGCCGTCCACTGTGTCGTCGCAGCCAGACGCAATGGGCTTCATGGCCAGGGTTCGCAACCCCTGGGCATTGGCCGCTTCCAGAATCGCAGCAGACACCAGGGTCTTGCCAACGCCGGTATCAGTGCCGGTTACAAAATAGGATTTCTTTGCCATCTCATGTCCCTTCTGTTAGCAGGTTCGGACGCGATTCAGTCTGTGGCTTTACGGCACTGGAGGTAGGCCGCCTCGTAGCTTGCCAGCACCTGGCCGTTTTCGCTGGG
>JBFHLR010000320.1:0-1741 GCA_041594735.1 Marinobacter sp. | reverse complement strand
CAGCGCATTTTCGTGGTGTCCGCCTACGGCGGTGTCACCAATGAGTTGCTGGAGCACAAGAAAACCGGCGAGCCGGGGGTGTACGCCCTGTTCGCCGATGCCGAGTCGGACTGGGCCTGGGGCGACGACCTGACCAAGCTGGTGCAGTTGCTGACCGATCTCAACGGCCAGCTGTTTGAAGATCCCATGCTCAAGCAGCAGGCGGATCAGTTCATCACCGACCGCATCGAAGGGGTTCGTGGCTGTCTCATCGACCTGCAGCGGCTGTGTTCCTACGGCCAGTTCCAGCTCGAAGAGCACCTGCTGACGGTGCGGGAAATGCTGGCCGGCATTGGTGAGGCCCACAGCGCCTTTAACACCGCGCTGAAGTTGCAGCAGGAAGGCATCAACGCCCGTTTCGTTGACCTGACCGGCTGGCGGGACAACGAGCTGTTGCCGCTGGACGAAAAACTGAAACAGGCCTTCGAGGCCGTTGATCTCAGCCGGGAGCTGCCCATTGTCACCGGCTACGCCCAGTGCAAGGAAGGGCTGATGCGTACCTTCGACCGCGGCTACAGCGAGATGACCTTCAGCCGGGTGGCGGTGATCACCGAGGCCCGCGAAGCGGTCATCCACAAGGAGTACCACCTCAGCTCCGCCGACCCCAACATTGTCGGTGAAGACAAGGTGGTCCCCCTGGGCCGGACCAACTACGACGTCGCCGACCAGCTGGCCAACCTGGGCATGGAGGCGATCCATCCTCGCGCTGGCAAGGGCTTACGCCAGAACGAGATTCCGCTGCGGGTCAAGAACACCTTCGAGCCGGATCACACCGGCACGCTGATCACCGGCGACTACGTCAGTGAGAAACCCCAGGTGGAAATCGTGGCCGGCGCCAAGGGCGTGTTCGCCATCGAAGTCTTCGATCAGGACATGCAGGGTGAGCCCGGCTCCGATCGCAAGATCCTCGACACCCTGAGTCGTTACAAGGTGCGCTTCGTGTCCAAGGACACCAACGCCAACACCATCACCCACTACGTCGACAGTACCCTCAAGCACGTCAAGCGGGTGGTGAAGTCACTGCAGGAAGAGTTTCCCAATGCGGAAATCAACACCCGCAAGGTGGCGCTGGTGTCGGCCATTGGTTCCGACATGAAGGTGCCCGGCATTCTGGCCCGCTCGGTCAAGGCATTGGCCGATCAGGAAATCAGCGTGCTGGCCATCAACCAGTGCATGCGCCAGGTGGATATCCAGTTCGTCATCGACGAAGACGCCTACGATAAATCGATCGCCGCGCTGCACGGCGCGCTGATCGAACCGCACAACCATGAATACGCCATCGTCGCGGCGTAATCGTGGCCATCGGATTACCCGGGGGCGGAACCGGTCGCTCCGTTGCCGGGTAATGGAGGGTGTCTTGCCTCCTGATCGGGGCGTCCGGCTTGCCGGGCGTCCCCGGTCAACCTCGCCGGACACCCTGCCTTCCCCGCCCCGTTATCCTCAGGTTGCCCGTTGCACCGGCTCGGCTTCCGCACCGCAGGCGTGGTAGGCGGGACAGCTCACCAAGTGGTCGTTGACCATACCCGTGGCCTGCATGAAGGCGTAGACAATGGTTGGCCCAACGAAATTGAAACCGGCCTGTTTCAGGGCCTTGGACATGGCCTCGGCCTGCGGGGTATACACCGGTACCTGATCCATCCGCTGCCAGCGGTTCTGGATCGGGCGACCGTCGACGAAACGCCAGAGGAACTCGCTGAACGAT
>JBFHLR010000319.1:0-1767 GCA_041594735.1 Marinobacter sp. | reverse complement strand
TGGCGTCCAGGGAGCACCCGAAGGACATTCCTTATTCAACTACGTCATGGAGCAGACTATGCCAACTCCTTGTTATATCAGTATCGAAGGCCAGACCCAGGGCCACATCACCGCCGGCGCCTTCACCTCCGACTCCGTCGGGAACATCTATGTCGAAGGCCACGAAGACGAAGTACTGGTGCAGGAATTCAACCACGTGGTCACCGTGCCGACGGACCCCCAGTCGGGACAGCCCTCCGGCCAGCGTGTCCACAAGCCGTTCAAGTTCACCTCCGCGCTGAACAAGGCCACGCCGCTGATGTACAACGCACTGGCTGCCGGTGAAATGCTGCCGAAGGTGGAGCTGAAGTGGTACCGCACCTCGGTGGAAGGCAAGCAGGAGCACTTCTTCTCCACCATCCTCGAAGACGCCACCATCATCGACATCAACTGCAACATGCCCCACTGCCAGGATGCCGCCAACGCCGACTTCACCCAACTGGTGACGGTCTCCCTGTCCTACCGCAAGGTCACCTGGGAACACGCCGTGGCCGGCACCTCCGGCGCCGATGACTGGCGTTCACCGATCGAGGCCTGATCGCCAACCCTCGAAAGCCAGGCGCCTCCATGAATGGGGGCGCCTTTACGGTTGCCGGGAGATTTCCTGTCAACCGTTGCCCAGCCTCAGTATCATGGCCCCTGTCATCGGCCATTGAAACCGCGCCAACATGCCACCCGATCCAGATCACTCCATTCAACTCGGCGAACTGCTTTGCGACGCCACCCATGAGATTCTGTGGGCGTCACACGCCGACGACATTCGCCGACAGCACGCCAATACCGTCCTGCACTGCCGGGTAGGCCCGGGTCGCGCTACCTACCATCGATTTGATCCCCGCCGCCAGCATCACCTGATTACCTACGGTGCCCGCATGGTGGCGGCCAAGCAGCACCCGGAGCACGCCGTCGGCTGGCTGTCCAGCCGGGAAATCCAGCAACGCCGCTATTTCGAGGGTGAGCTGTCGACCTTGAACCTGCTGGCGCACACCTGCTGTCACGAATTCGCTCATCTGCTGCAGCAGGTGGCGGGCAGGCGCTACCGGGGCTCGGTGCATAACCGGCATTTCTATCGGATGCTGGATGACTTGCACCGCCAGGGCGGGGCTGAACAGGTAAGAGCGTATTTACGGGATGGCGCCTGTCGCCGGGGGCTGACGCTACCGGCGACGGCATTCCCACCGGTGGCGGCCCCGGTCCACCCCTGGCAGGTGGGCGACCGGGTCAGCTTTGGCGAGCCACCGCATCGGAAACAGGGGCAGGTACTGAAGGTGAACCGCAAGACCTGCACCGTGGCCTGTGTCTCAGGCACGGCCCGCTACCGGGTTCCGATGCAGATGTTGCGACAGTTGTAAGAACGCCAAGACGCCCCATAGCAAGTCACACTAGGACGTCGCCTTGACCTCGACGGCATTGGCCACCAGCTCCTTCAGCTCCGGCAGACAGGAGCCGCAGTTGGTGCCACAGCGCAAGCGTTTACCCAGCTCGTCCACGCTGGCGGCGCCTTCCGCGATCGCCGCCGCGATCTGACGCTCACCGACCTGGAAACAGCTGCACACGATGGCGCCGATATCCTCGGTTTCCGCATCCCGCGCCGCCAGCAACGCCCGTCGATCCCGCTCGGACAGCGTCTCGCTGGCGAAGCAGGTTTCCAGCCAGGCCAGATCCGGCAGCCGGCTCACGTCCCGATCCACCAGAATCAGCGCCTCGAGACGGCCGTCCACAATCCGC
>JBFHLR010000318.1:0-1837 GCA_041594735.1 Marinobacter sp. | reverse complement strand
GGCCTCCGCCAGAGCCACAAACGCAGCCAGCGTGCCGAACTCGAAATAGGTGAGACTAATCGCACCCCGGGCCTGCTCAACCCGCTCAAAAGCGGCGATGATCGCCGCATCGCTGGCCGGAGCGCCGTCGATGGTAATCCGCTCGTTATAGCGGTGAAGGTGGGGAGAGGTATAGGTGCCGACATGGCGTCCGGCCTGCCGGAGAATCTGGGCGAGGCAGGCCACCGTGCTGCCCTTGCCGTTGGTGCCGGCGACCGTGACGATACGGCCCTTGGGGGGACGGCGGAACAAGCGCCGAAAGACTGTAAGAACACGATCCAGTCCCAGATCTATTTCGGTGGGATGGATGGCTTCAAGGTAACCAAGCCAGCTCTCAAGGCTCTCTCCCGCGGCCGGAGCGACCGGTCTCTGGGAAGCAGGATCAGGTTGCTTCGACATCTGGGTCTGACTTCTCGCTTTTTTCAATTTCTATTTCAGCATCGGGCACCGGCTTACCCTGGTTAGTGAACTTCGCCAGGATGCTGCCGATGCGATTACGCATTTGATCGCGATGGACGATCATGTCGATCGCGCCATGCTCGAGCAGGAATTCGCTGCGCTGGAAGCCTTCCGGAAGCTTTTCCCGAACAGTCTGCTCAATCACTCGCGGCCCGGCGAAGCCGATCAGCGCATTCGGCTCGGCAATGTTCAGGTCCCCCAGCATGGCCAGGCTGGCGGACACTCCACCAAATACCGGGTCCGTCATCACCGAAATGTAGGGAATGCCCTGCGCCTTCATCTTCTCCAGCACCGCAGCGGTCTTGGCCATCTGCATCAGTGACAGGATGGCTTCCTGCATTCGGGCGCCACCGCTGGCGGAAAAGCACACCAGGGGAATTCGCTCGTCCAGGCAGACATTGGCGGCCTGGACGAATTTCTCACCCACGACCTGCCCCATCGAGCCACCCAGGAAATTGCACTCGAACGCACAGGCAACCAGTGGAATGCCCTGGGTTGTGCCGCGCATGGCAACCAGCGCGTCCTTTTCACCGGTGGCTTTCTGATTCTCAACCAAACGCTCTTTATAGCGTTTGCTGTCCTTGAATTCCAGTCGATCCCAGGGTTCCAGCTCAGCACCGATCTCGGAGCGTCCGTCCGGGTCCAAAAAGATATCCAGGCGGTGCCGTGCGGATAAACGTAAAAGATGCTCACACTTCGGGCTGGCCTCAGAGGTATCAGGAGCCTGCGACACCCGCTCATAGCGCCCTGGCAGGTTTACCCGGTTCAGTGCATTGGCAATGGGACTGTCGCCCAAGCCAGGTTCGAGCATCCACGCGGCGACAACGGCGGCGGCTACGCTTTGCTGTGGCAGACTGAGGCTTGGCAAAGCCAACGAACGATCCAGCGCAGCACAACGCAGTACGGTCGAACCGGACCCGACATCGAGCTGATAATCCGTGCCCAGACGCAAAAGCTGGACGCCTTGGGCTGCCACCTGTTGCAGCACGGATTTCGGCGGCGACATTTCCGCATAGATTGCCGGCCGGCCGGGCCGCAATATGCCGGCTTTTTCAAAGCCGATCACTTCCCGGTCATCGCCGAGAAAATCCACATGGTCGATGCCCACCGAGGTAATGATCGCCAGATCGGCATCCACCACGTTAACGGCATCCAGCCGCCCGCCCAGCCCTATCTCCAGCACCCAATCCTCGACGCCGGCCTCCGCCAGAGCCACAAACGCAGCCAGCGTGCCGAACTCGAAATAGGTGAGACTAATCGCACCCCGGGCCTGCTCAACCCGCTCAAAAGCGGCGATGATCGCCGCATCGCTGGCCGGAGCGCCGTCGATGGTAATCCG
>JBFHLR010000317.1:0-1840 GCA_041594735.1 Marinobacter sp. | reverse complement strand
TCCAGCGCCCGCTCGAACTGGCGTTCCATGGAGGAAGCCTTGGCGCCAAAGGTGAGCCGCGCCACCATCGAGCCGGCCTTTTCAATGATTCCGGACTGAACCCCGGCCATCAGGGTCATGGCGTAGACGTTATCGGGATTCTCCTCCAGCAAGCCGTCCAGGGTGTCCAGTACCTCCGAGGTGTAGCCGGTGCCCATCGCCTGGGAGGCCGACAGGTCCTCGAGGATGCGGGCCTTACCATAGGCATTGCCAAAGCGGATCATGGGATGGTCCGGCGCCATCGGCAGGATTTCCCGGGTCCGCTGGATCACCTCCTCCAGCAAGGCCTGGCGCTTGTCGGGGTCGGTTTCCAGCAAACTGGCGTAGAGCACCTGGGCGTACAGGCCGGGGAAGTAGCCAGCGGGCCCCAGGCTGAGCCCCAGGTCCCGGGCTTCCCGGAACTGACCATTAAACAGCAGACTCCAGGCGCGGCGGAGTTCGGTCGCGTAGGCGTCGAAGTGCTCACTCAGATCGCCCTCGGCCAGATAGGCCAGCTCGGGATGGCTGTTGGCGATGGAACGCAGGTGGTCGCGGGTGTAGTCGTACAGTTCCGGCCAGCGTTCGGCGTCGGCTCTCAAGCCGGCCGCCGACGGCAGCGGACCGCGAAAGCCGCCGGTCAGCGTGCGCCAATGTTCGCCCAGGTTCTGCTCGGTGTACTCGAATGACATCAAGGAATTGGGATAGGGCGCCCAGCGCTCGGAGCCCAGGGCCAGGCCACTGGCCAGCAGCCAGACGGTCAGCAGTAAAAAGCGTACCACCATGATAAAAGTTCCTCCTTTTTTTGAAAAGATGACCTACCTGAACTGGCCTGCCATTGGCTGTCGTGTCCGCCCTCGGGGAATGTGTGCCAATGGGTATGCTGGGACCTGGCGAAAGGCAAGGGCTTGGAACGTTGGCTGGAGCGGCTCTCGGCACTGCCGGGGGGGTCCGCTATAGTGTCCTGAGGGTGCTGGCAAAGGAGACTGGCCGTGTTTGAGCATGTCACCAGTGAGCTGCTGTCGGTCCACCGATTTGTGCTACGGATGGTGCGGTATTTTGCGATATCAGTATTGATGTTGCTGTTCGGGCTATTGCCCGGCGTGGTGGGCTTTCAAGTGTTAGGGTTGGACCTGGCGGAGGCAACGTTGAATGCGCTCTCGCTGCTGGGGGGCGTGGAACCTCCCGTTGAAGTAACGGCGGACCACGGCCGGTGGTTCGTGGCCGGCTATGGTCTGTTCATCGAAGCCGTGTTCTTCCTGGCGGTGGCCACCTTGCTGGCCCCCCTGGTGCATCGGATGTTCCACCGGATGCACCTGCAAGACCAGTAGTGAGCCATGGCTCCCCGGGTTAGGCGAGCACAAGCCGGGACCGACATTACCGGCCCGGCCATTTGCACGCCGTCGCCCCAGGGTCAGTCCGCAGACGCGGTCACCTGTTTGATCTCCTCGGCATAGAAGTCATCAAAGTTCTTGAACTCCATGCTGTTCTGACCGCAGCAGCGGATATTGCCAGACTTGATGTCATACACCCAGCCATGAATCTGGACCTTCTGGGTGGCCAGTTTGGCCGCCACTGCGGGATGGGTGCGCAGATGCTGAACCTGCTGCAGCACATTCTCTTCGATGGCCTCGTTGAGGTACTGGCTGTCCAGGCAGGCATCGGTGGCGATGCCATGACGCTCCCGCACGATTTCCATGGCCGAACGGCAGTGCCCCAGCCATTCCTTGACGTGGGGCAGGCCCTTCAGCGCCGCCACGTCCAGCGCGCCCTTGATGGCGCCGCAGTCGGTGTGGCCACAGACGATGATATGTCGCACCTTGAG
>JBFHLR010000316.1:0-1863 GCA_041594735.1 Marinobacter sp. | reverse complement strand
TGGTGGAACTTCTGGGATTAGACCCGAAGTTTGCATCCTTGCCAGAAAGCCCTGGCAACCCAGTCCCGCTCCGAGCTGGTGTTGTTGGTGACGCTGGGAGCAATCTCTACCACCAGTTGGTTGTTTGCGGCCTTCCTGGGCATTGCTCGTCCCTGGAGTTATTCCCTGGCAGTGGGCGAGATCCTGGCGGTTTTCCTGGCGCTCCTCAGTTTCGCTGTGCTTGCTGCGGTAGCCGTGAGCTATTGGCTGGGTGAGCAATCGAATGAGGTCGTGCCCGGCTGAGGGTGCTGCCGCCCCGGTTTTGAACCGAATGTGCCAGTGATGGTCCTAGGGTAATAGTGACCGCCAGAGCATACAGTCATGGCTACACAGCTGTGGAAACCTATCGCCGCTTTTCCCGGCACACTACTTCTGATGGCGCTTCTTGGTGCCGAGCCTGTGCCAGTGCAACCGCGATCAAGCGACACGGACGTTGCACACCCTTCCTCTGATGCCATCGAGAGACGCGCCCAGGAGCGCCAGCAACTGGAGCGGCTGTGGATGCAGCGGCGTTCCTGTCAGCGCGAGCAAACGGCGATGCGGTCGGGGCAGCGACCGAGCCTGTCTGGCGGCTGCATGATCCAACAACGCCAACAATTTAAGCGCTCGCCGTGATGAAGCTGAAGCGGGTTTCAATCATTACCTGTCCAGTCTGTGGGCATCAGGCCTCCGAGACCATGCCGAAGCATGCCTGTCTGTACTTTTATCCGTGTAGGGGGTGCGGAGCCCTGCTCAAACCCAAGCCAGGCGACTGTTGTGTGTTCTGTTCGTATGGCGATACCCCTTGCCCGCTGCGACAGCTGGCTCAGGGGGGTTAAGCCTGTGGTGTCCGGGCGTCGGTTGATCCGGGTAGGGGCGATAGGCAGTCTGGTCACCGCGCTGTGCTGCTTTACGCCGGTGCTGGTGTGGCTGCTTGGCGGGTTGGGCCTTTCGGCCATTCTGGGCTACCTGGACTACGTGCTCTTGCCGCTGTTGCTGGTATTTGTGCTGCTCCTGGTCGTCGGCATTGTCCGGTACCGGGGAGGTCAATAAGCAGGGTGCGGAACGGCCCAACTCATTTTTGTCGGGTAATAAAAAAGGCCCTACGCTTGGGCGAGGGCCTTCTTTGAATACTGGTAGCAAGGGGCGGAGTCGAACCGCCGACCCCAGCATTATGAGTGCTGTGCTCTAACCAACTGAGCTACCTTGCCAAATCGATTGGGTTACGGCCCAAACGAGGCGCGTATTTTCAGTATTTGGGCGCTTTCTGTCAAGGGGCAGCGCCCGAATAATTCTGAAAAATTACACATTGAAGCGGAAGTGGATGACGTCGCCGTCCTTAACGATGTAATCCTTGCCTTCCAGACGCCATTTGCCGGCGTCTTTGGCGCCGGCTTCACCGTTGCAGGCGACAAAGTCGTCGTAGCCCACCACCTCGGCACGGATGAAGCCGCGCTCGAAGTCGGTGTGGATCACGCCTGCGGCCTGGGGCGCGGAGGCGCCGATGCGGACGGTCCAGGCGCGCACTTCCTTCACGCCGGCGGTGAAGTAGGTTTGCAGTCCCAGCAGGTTGTAACCGGCGCGGATGACGCGGTCGAGGCCGGGTTCTTCCATGCCCATCTCTTCCAGGAACATGATTTTCTCGTCGTCTTCGAGCTCGGAGATTTCGGCTTCGATCTTGTTGCAGATCGGAACCACCACGGCGTTCTCCGCCTCGGCAATGGCGCGCACCTGATCCAGGTAAGGGTTGTTGTCGAAGCCATCTTCGCTGACGTTGGCGATGTACATGGTGGGCTTGACGGTGAGCAGGCACAGCTCGCGAATCAAGACCTGCTCTTCAGCGCT
>JBFHLR010000315.1:0-1874 GCA_041594735.1 Marinobacter sp. | reverse complement strand
TTGATGACATCCTGAAGGCCGTAGACCATCCAGGCGGTCGACGGGTTGCCATCGCGGCCTGCCCGGCCGGTTTCCTGGTAATAGGCCTCCAGGCTCTTGGGTAGATCCAGGTGGGCAACAAAGCGGACATCCGGTTTGTCGATGCCCATGCCGAAGGCAATGGTGGCCACTACGATCACCCCGTCTTCCCTCAGAAAGCGCTCTTGATGTTCCGCCCGGATTTCCGGTGGGAGGCCGGCGTGGTAGGGCAGCGCCGTATAACCTTTGCCCTCAAGCATCCGCGCGGTACTTTCTACTTTGTTACGGGACAGGCAATAGACAATGCCGGATTCCTGTTCATGCTCCGACTTGATAAAGTCGAGTAACTGCTTGTTAGCATTAACTTTAGGTGCAATCCGATACTGAATGTTGGGGCGATCGAAACTGCTGATGAAGTGGCGGGCGTCGGTCAGCGAAAGGCGTTCAGCGATCTCCCGGCGGGTCCGTTCATCGGCGGTGGCGGTCAACGCGATGCGGGGTACTTGACTGAACTCTCGTGCCAGAATGTCCAAACCGAGATAATCCGATCGGAAATCATGCCCCCATTGCGAAACGCAGTGGGCCTCGTCGATGGCAAACAGAGAAATGGAGGCGTGGGCCAGCAGCTCCAGGGTACGAGGTTGCAACAACCGCTCCGGAGCGCAGTAAAGCAGGTCCAGCTCGCCGGTCATCAACGCATTTTCCGTGGCCCTGGCTTCATGCAGGTCGATGGTGGAGTTCAGGAACGCGGCGCGAACCCCCAGCTGCCGGAGCGCAGCCACTTGATCCTGCATCAGGGCGATCAACGGAGACACCACGATGGCGGTACCCGGGCGAACCAGAGCCGGCACTTGATAACAAAGGGATTTGCCGCCACCAGTGGGCATCAGTACCAGTGCGTTCCTGCCGGCCACCAATTCCTGAATGATCTCTTCCTGCAGCGGCCGGAACTGCTCATAACCGAACACCTGTTGCAGCACTGAGGTGGGGGCGGGGCGCTGGCCTTCGGGTCTGGTGGTGGTAAGTTGCTGAAAATCCATAGTTGCGGCTCGTTGTCGCTATCAGGAGAGTGGGCAGGCGGAATCGCTGCGGCATGATACCAGAATGGGCGGCGGCAATTGAGGCGCGCGGTCTAATTAGACGCTACAATAGCGCCATTTTGTCCTGGGACTACAGGTGTCTCCTAAAAAATCCAGGAACATCAACAGACAGCACGGCCCACGCCCTCACGGTCACCGTGGCAATGGGGCCGATACCGACAAGAACAGGAACCACATGCAGGACTTTGACGCCATACGCCCCTACAGGGACGATGAAACAGAAGCGACCGTTCAGCGTCTGGTGAGCGACTCTGAGTTTCTCGATCTGATTGCGCGTTTCAAGCACCCAACCCTAAGCCGTTGGCTGCCCCGGCTGGTGCGTCGTCGCATCCAGCGCTGGCTTCTCGACAATTTCGGCGGCATAACGCAGATCGCCGACGTTCAGGCCAGGCTCTACCGTTACGTGGAAGATCTGATCCAGCACACCACCACCCGCATCACCTTCAGCGGCCTGGAGCACCTCGACAAGAACTCCGCTCATCTGTTCATCTCCAATCACCGGGACATCGTGTTTGATCCTCTGGTGGTGAACTACCTGCTGTTCAGCCACGGCTACGCCACCACGCGCATTGCCATTGGCGACAATCTGCTGGAAAACCGGGTTTTTGCGGAACTGATGCGTTTGAACAAAAGCTTTGTCGTTCGCCGCAACCTCAGCAGTCCACGGGAAATGCGGGACACCTTCCTGACCTTGTCGGCGTTCATCAATCACAGCATCAACGAGAACCACAGTATCTGGATCGCCCAAAGGGAAGG
>JBFHLR010000314.1:0-1890 GCA_041594735.1 Marinobacter sp. | reverse complement strand
TGAGCCGGTAGTCACTGTGGCGGTCAATGTTGGGAAACTCCAGCGGTTCCCAGCCGTCGGCCAGGTCGGTCATGGCGGAAAACGGCCTGGGCTGCGGCAGCTCCTCGGCGATGGCCACAGCGGCACCCGCCAACCCGGTGGTGAGGGCGATGGCAGCGCAGTAGCGTAGACGAAGTTTCATGCAACCTCCTTGATGGCGGTAGCGACCGGCACAAAGCCAAAAAGTGCCTTGTTGTCGCTGGTGTTCGCGTATATAGTGCTCGAATCCTTGGTTCGATACCAGATGTAGTGATCAAGGGTTGGCCAAAGCGAACAAGGATTCGCCAATGCGGCCACTCTTGAGGCATCTGGTAGCGGGAATCCGGTGAGACTCCGGAACTGACGCGCAGCGGTATTGGGGAACAAGCGAGGCACGGTGCCAGGCACCAGACACTGACCGAAACCGGTTGGGAAGTCGCCCCGCGAGGCGGTTCAATTGATGAACCTTGCCCCTGAGTCCGAAGACCTGCCAAGGCACTATGACTGCACCTTCGCGTTACAGGTGAGCAGGACAGGATTCAGCACGGGGTTGCGCCTATGCGGGGACAGATTTGAACTCTGTCCCCGATGTACGTTCCCACGGCGGCTGTTCCTATCTCGCACTCCTGCCTGCGCGAAGGCCACGAACTATAACGCGTACTCAGGAGGCACCCCATGTCCACCGCCACGGCCGATCCCCAGCTCAACACCGATTCCCTGCAGGTCATTAAACGCAACGGTACCCTGGTCAGCTTCGACGCCGCCAAGATCAACGTTGCCGTCACCAAGGCCTTCCTCGCCGTCGAAGGGGCCGAGGCCGCCGGCTCCGCCCGTATCCACGACAGCGTGGCGCGGGTAACCGATCAGGTGGTGCAGGCCATCAGCCGTCGCCTGAAGGCCGGTGGCAAGGTTCACATCGAAGACATCCAGGATCAGGTCGAGCTGGCGCTGATGCGGGCGGAAGAGCAGAAGGTGGCGCGGGCCTACGTCCTCTACCGGGAAGCCCACGCCCAGGAACGGGCCAGCCGGGAGGCGCCGGTGGAGGCCCACCCCAGCCTGACGGTGAAGCAGGCCAACGGCAAGGTGGCGCCGCTGGATCTGGGCCTGATGAAATACCAGGTGGAGCAGGCCTGCGACGGGCTGGACGGCGTGGACGCCGGCTCGGTGGTGGAAGAAGCCCTGCGGGGACTGTACGACGGCATCCCCGAAGCCGACGTGCTGGCGGCACTGGTGATGACCGCCCGCGGCCGCATAGAGCAGGCCCCGGACTACAGCCAGGTCACCGCCCGTCTGCTGCTGGAGCAGCTGCGCATCGAGGCGGCAGGCGCCCTGGAGTTGCCCCTGCAGGAGGCCCTGGCCGGCGTGTATCCCCAGGCCCTGACGGCGTTCATCCACGCCGGTATCCGTTACGAATTGCTGGACGAGGCGCTGGCGGGCTTTGACCTGGAACGCCTGGGCGCCGCCCTGCAGCCGGAACGGGACCACCAGTTCGGCTTCCTCGGCCTGCAGACCCTGTACGACCGCTACTTCCTGCACTGGAACGGTGATCGCCTGGAGCTGCCCCAGGTGTTCTTCATGCGGGTGGCCATGGGCCTGGCGCTGCGGGAAGACGACCCCAACGGCCGCGCCATCGAGTTCTACAACCTGCTGTCGTCCTTCGACTACATGGCCTCCACCCCGACCCTGTTCAACAGCGGCACCCGCCACAGCCAGCTGTCATCCTGTTACCTCACCACCGTGGGGGATGATCTGGAAGACATCTACGGCGCCATCAAAGACAACGCCCTGCTGTCGAAATGGGCCGGTGGCCTGGGCAACGACTGGACCCCGGTGCGAGCCCTGGGCTCCCACATCAAGGGTACCAACGGCAAG
>JBFHLR010000313.1:0-1904 GCA_041594735.1 Marinobacter sp. | reverse complement strand
GAGCCGATCGGGTGGCCCAGGGCGCAGGCGCCGCCATAGACATTCACCTTGTCCGCATCCAGCCCCAGTTGCTGAATGGCCAGCAGGGTGACCACCGCGAAGGCCTCGTTAATCTCATAGAGATCCACATCGTTCTTGCTCCACCCCGCCTTGGCCAGCACCTTCTCGATGGCGCCAATGGGCGCCAGGGTGAACTCAGCCGGCAGCCGGGCATGGGTGGCGTGGGCAACGATCCTGGCCAGCGGCTGCAATCCGCGCTTGCCTGCCTCCTCGGCACTGGCCAGCACCAGGGCGGAGGCCCCGTCACTGATGGAACTGGCGTTGGCCGCCGTCACCGTACCGTCTTTCTTGAACGCCGGCTTGAGGGTTGGGATCTTCTCCGGACGGGCGTTACCGGGTTGTTCATCGGTATCCACCAGGGTGTCGCCCTTGCGGCCCGGCACAGTCACCGGCACGATTTCATCGGCAAACCAGCCGTTCTCGATGGCGGCCAGCGCCTTGTTCAGGGAACCCACCGCAAACTCGTCCATGATCTCCCGGCTGAGTTTGAATTCATCGGCGGTGCGCTGGGCAAACACCCCCATCAGGCCACCTTCGTAGGCATCTTCCAGGCCGTCAAAGAACATCGAATCGATCACTTCGCCATGGCCCATGCGCATGCCCTGACGGGCCTTGGGCAGCAGGTACGGCGCCTGGCTCATGTTCTCCATGCCACCGGCGATCATCACCGAGTTGGTGCCGGCCTTGATCTGGTCGTGGGCCATGATCACCGCCTGCATGCCGGAACCGCACATCTTGTTGACGGTGGTACACCCCGCACCATCGGGAACGCCGGCCTTGCGGGAAGCCTGGCGCGCAGGTGCCTGGCCGAGACCGGCAGGGAGTACGCAACCCATCACCACTTCATCGACATCCGCCGGGGTCAATCTGGCGCGCTCGATGGCGGCCTGGATGGCCACCGCGCCCAACTCCGGGGAGCGAACCGGGCTCAGGGAACCCAACATGCCACCCATCGGAGTCCGGGCTGCGCCGGCAATGACTACAGAATTGTCAGACATAGCTCTACCTTCCTGTTTCAATTCAGTCCCGTCCCAACACGGAGCGGGCAATCACCTCTTTCATCACCTCGGAGGTGCCGCCATAGATGCGCTGCACCCGGGCGTCGATAAAGGCGCGGGAAATGGGGTACTCGGTGGTGTAACCGTAGCCACCGAACAGTTGCAGGCAGCCATCCGCCACCCGGCACTGCATTTCCGTGGCGCTGAACTTGGCCATGGAAGCAGTGGCGGCATCCAGCTCGCCCCGGCTGTACTGGGCCAGACACTGATCGACGAACGCCTGGTTGACGCGATAGTCGGTCTCCATTTCCGCAATCCGGAAGCGGGTGTTCTGCAGTTGCTTGAGCTTCTGGCCAAACACCCAGCGTTCGTCCACGTACTTCAGCGTCAGATCCAGTGCTCCCCGGGCCGCCGCCGCACCGAGCGCACCAATCACCAGCCGTTCACGAGGCAGCTCCTGCATCAGATAGACAAAGCCCTTGCCCTCCTCCCCCAGCAGTGCGCTGGCGGGCAGCCGCACATCCTCGAAGAACAGCTCCGAGGTGTCGCCGCTGTGCTGGCCGATCTTGTCGATGTTACGGCCACGACTGAACCCCGGCAGGGTGGTATCCACCAGAAACAGGCTGATTCCCCGGGCACCCGCAGCGGGATCGGTCTTGGCGGCGACAATCACCATATCCGCGTGCTGACCGTTGGTGATGAAGGTCTTGGAACCGTTCAACACATACTCGTCGCCGTCCCTCACCGCGTGGCTGCGCATCGCCTGCAGATCGCTGCCCGCGCCCGGTTCGGTCATGGCAATGGCGCCCACCGCCTCGCCGGACACCATCTTCGGCAGCCATTGCT
>JBFHLR010000312.1:0-1956 GCA_041594735.1 Marinobacter sp. | reverse complement strand
GGGTTCAGGGCGTCTACTACCGTGCCGCTACCGAAAAGAGCGCCACCGAACTGGGCGTCACCGGCTACGCCCTCAACCTTCCGGATGGGCGGGTGGAAGTTGTTGCCGAGGCGGAACCCGATCGCCTTAAAGCGCTCCACCGGTGGTGCCTGCAGGGCCCGCCTGCCGCCAGGGTGGACGATATCGACGTTACCGAATCCGTTGCCACCGGCGAGTTCACCCGCTTTACCATCCGCCGCTGACCGGGCTATTGGAATTTTTTTCAACGAAATGCCGAATCGGAGTTGCCAAAGCCCGGCAAAACCATTAAAGTTTGCGCCCTCAAATGAGCGACAACGTTGCTGATTTGAAAGAGTTTCCTGGAGAGGTGTCCGAGTGGCTGAAGGAGCACGCCTGGAAAGTGTGTATACGTTAATAGCGTATCGAGGGTTCGAATCCCTCCCTCTCCGCCAATACAAAACCCGGCTTCCGAGCCGGGTTTTTTATTGGGGGATTGGGAGGGTCAAGAGCACCCTCGCGGGTTCGACCGATGCCACCTTTCTCCCCATCCCGCCCATCCGGTCAGCACTAAGGCCGAGACAGTTTACTGATCGAACCTATCTCCGCCCCCGTCCAGATAAATTCGTAATGGCAGGACTGGTGGATACGGCGGACGGGTTTCGGCGTGAACAATCCCCAGCACAAAGCGCCATCTTGCTTACCGCGCACCGACCGGAACTGCAGGCCATTGGCCCCCGACTCACGCAGGGTCCGACCACAACCACGTGATGCCTCATAACTCTCGGGATCATAGATGGGATCAGTCATGGGCAGAGCGGCGGCATCCCTCAGCGCCGCACTGTCGAACCGGCAAACCAGGCCCCTGAACACGAACCGGTCGTACTGCAGCCCCCGTACCCCTTGCCAGTAGCGCGCTTGGTGGTACGCCACCTCGTCAATCGCCGTGGCGAACGAGTCAGCGATATAAAGCACACCGTACTGGCCATCATTGAAACGGCCACCATCGGGGTTCACATGGGTGAACGGCGCAGTGGCGTAGGAGCAACCGGCGATGCCAAACGGAATCTGGTCCCTGGGAACCAGGTTCAGGTCGCCAACTTCATTCCGAAGCCTGGGATTGGTGAGCGCCTGCAACTGGTACAACGCCTCGAAATCGTCGGCATCGGCCACATCATCAAACAGCGCTATGGGTGGAAACCGGGAATTCACCAAACGAAAGCCGATGATTTCGGTGTCTTCCATCCATGGAAGTGCGGCGTAATCCGTCACCAAAGCCCTCCCCTCAAGGCATCAATCCGCTTGAAGGTTTCATACAGATCCGCGAACTGCCCGGAGCTGATGACCTCCAGCGGAGAGCGTCCGTTAAAATAGGGATTGTCATTGGCCAGAGACATGAAGCCGTAAACATTACCGGGATTGTCGAACAGAGTCCTCAGGCTGGCATGGATGTTGAGCACGTAGCTGAGACGCTCCAGCTGATCCCGGGTCAGCGAGGCCGATTCCGGATGCTGGCGATACTTGTACAGCGCCGCCCTGGAAATGCTGAGGATGCTCTGGATCTGACCAGGGGAACACTGCCATTTGTCCAGGATATTAAACACAGCCTGCAATCCCGCGCGGACATTTGGTGGCGTGGCTGACTGGGCAATCGAGCTCGGCATCATGGCCTTTCCTCCTACTCACTTACTGCGTCTCACTATAGACTTTTAAAGAATATCCGTCCATCTGGAGATCGACACACTCACAACGCACCCAGCCAGGCAGCACCGCGCACACCACTGGAATCTCCGTGCAGGGCCGGCACCACCGGCGTATCACACTCGCCACCATACACATGTTCAGCAAGCAACCTGGGCAACTCCCCATAGATTGCCTGCGCATTGGACAGACCACCTCCGACCACGATGACGTCCGGATCCAACACATTGATGACCGAGGCCAATCCCCTGGCCAGTT
>JBFHLR010000311.1:0-1965 GCA_041594735.1 Marinobacter sp. | reverse complement strand
CGGCCAACCGGAAACCCAGACGGGACACTAGTCTTTCGGACGGCGATCACCTTGGAGAAAGTTGGCCACGAATACGGCCTTGCCGAAGCGTTCGAACGACCACTTCATGGTGTCCGACAGCGCCTGCATCACCGCATCAAATTCACCGAACACCTGAGTGCTCATGCGATTGGGGTAGACCTCAAGGCCGCTGTCCTGGAGGCGGGCAATCACCTCCTTGATGGGTGGTTTGAAGTTGGCATCGAACGGGTAGTAGCTAAGCTGGACGGACAGGTACATGCTGACCTCCTGGGTGATCGTTAGGCGGAACACCCTTCAGCATGACCCGGATTGCATCCGGGTCAAATTTTGCTGGCGCCGGCGGCGTCTCACTGCACGTTTTCCTGGTCACCGAAACGGTCGGCGAACAGCGGTGATGACAGGTAGCGCTCCGCCGAATCCGGCAGCACCACCACGATGTTTTTGCCTTGATGTTGGGGCTGCTCGGCCACCCTGACCGCCGCGACCACCGCGGCACCGCAGGACATGCCGCACAGGATGCCTTCTTCCTGCATCAGCCGGTGTGCCATGGCCATGGCGTCTTCGGCGCTCACCGTTTCAACCTGGTCCACCAGTGTCAGATCCAGGTTATTGGGCACGAAGCCGGCGCCAATGCCCTGAATCTTGTGGGGGGCTGGCTTGGGTGGCTCACCCTGGAGGGTCTGGGTGATGATGGGGGATTCCACCGGCTCCACCGCCACCGAAGTAATCGCCTTGCCCTGGCTGCGTTTGATGTAGCGGGATACCCCGGTCAGGGTGCCGCCGGTACCGACGCCGGCAACGAAGACATCGATGGCGCCATCGGTGTCGTTCCAGATCTCCGGGCCGGTGGTCTGCTCATGGATCTGCGGATTGGCGGGGTTGTCGAACTGCTGTGGCAGGAAGTACTTGCCCGGTTCGAGCGCAGCGATCTCTTCGGCCTTGGCGATGGCCCCGGGCATGCCCTTGGCCGGTTCGGTCAGCACCAGCTCCGCGCCCAATGCCTTCAGTACCTTGCGCCGTTCCAGGCTCATGGACGCCGGCATGGTCAGCACCAGCGAGTAACCGCGGGCGGCGGCCACATAGGCCAGGGCGATGCCGGTGTTGCCGCTGGTGGGCTCGATGATGGTCATGCCCGGCTTGAGCTCGCCACTTTTTTCCGCCGCCCAGATCATGGACGCGCCGATGCGACATTTCACCGAGTAGGCGGGATTGCGGCCTTCGATCTTGGCCCAGATGGTGGCGCCGTTGTTCACCCGATTGAGCTTCACCAGCGGGGTGTTGCCAATGGACAGGGAGTTGTCTTCGTAGATCCGTGCCATAAAGTGTCTCCATTTTACTGATTGATGGTGGGGGGCGTGCGAGGTCACCCTACTCTAGCGCCAAACTTCGGGCTTGTCCCAGCCTGGTCGCGATTGCTGAAGGATTGTCAGCGCCAACGGCTCAGGCAACCGTCACGGAACAGAAAACGCCCGGTTTCCCGGCCCTGGCGCTGGTACACCCACCACTGGCCGTCGTGATGGTCCGGATCCCCCAGGATATAGCGGACCTGGTCCGCGGACAGGCCGGTTTGAACCTGGCGGCGTACCCGCAGCCGACGCAGCTCCGAGGACTGGATGTAGCCGGCCGGACAGCCGGTAGGGCTGTGGTTGTCGGTGGCCCGTGGCGGTGGCTGGTAAAACTCCACCCGGGTGCCGGTATCGAGCCGGCCGCCAGTGACCACCGGAGCCACGGTCACGGTGGCGGCATCGGCACCGCAGGGGTGGTCGGCAAAGACGGTGTGGCCGTCCTGCAGGCAGCGGTAGATGGTGGCGGATGAATCCGTGGGTAACATCAATAGTCAACAGATCACCGCGACGGCGGTGACCGGGGTATGGCTGCGCATCCTGCGTCTCCTGCCCAATCCCTGGGCGCAAATGGAATAGATCGGTCGAGGCTGCCTAGTGT
>JBFHLR010000310.1:0-1977 GCA_041594735.1 Marinobacter sp. | reverse complement strand
GAGTTCGCCGATATTGACGATACCGCGTTCCTGCAGCTCCGCGCCACTCAGGGCGGTCACGGCGATGGGCGTTTCCTGCAGGGATTCGCGCCTGCGCCGGGCGGTTACCAGCACTTCTTCCAGACTGGCGCTGACTTTTTTGCCGGGACTGGCGGCAGGCGCCTGGTCCTGAGCATGGGTAAGTGAGATAAGGGTGGCGGATAGTGCGCCAGCCAGAATGGCTACCGGTTTCTTCATACTGCCCTCGTTATTATTAACTCGTTTTGAGGTGCTGCTGTTTTAACTATGAGGCCTTAGTCTGACCTTGGCAACCAATTCGGTGGTTTTTTGATCAGCCAGGCGCAATCCCCAAGAATGAGGGCGGGGCAGGGATTGCGCATCCTACAAATGGGTGGGGGCTATCTGACGGCGCCGGACTGGCGCAGGCTTGTGATGGCGCTGTCGCTCTTACCGAGCACCTCTTTCAGCACTATGTCGCTGTGCTCCCCCAGTTTCGGGCCGGGCCAGCGGGTGGCACCTGGCGTTTCAGACAGTTTGGGAGTGATGGCCGGAATATGGACGGTGTCGTCGCCCACAGGCACTTCTTCAAACAACCCGCGCGCCTGAAAGTGGGGGTCGTTGAACATGTCTTCGGCATTGTAGATGGGGCCAACCGGTACCCGGGCCTCTTCCAGTGTGGCGATAACCGTCTTGGAGGGCAGGCTGGAGCACCAGCTTGCCAGCACCTTGTCGATGGTCCGCTCGTGGGTCACCCGGCCTGCGTTATCCGCCAGCTCTGGGTCGTTAGCCATGTCCTCGCGGCCAATGGCAATCATCAGGCGCTTGAAGATGGAGTCGCCATTGCCGCCAATCACCACAAACTTGCCGTCTTCGCAGCGATAGGTGTTGGTGGGGACGATGCCGGTCACGGTGGTGCCAGAGGGCTGCCGGATAACGCCGGCGCCGCTGTATTCGGGAATCACGCCTTCCAGCAGGTTAAACATGGATTCGTACAGGGCGACGTCTACCACCTGACCCGAGGCGCGGTTGCGCAGTTTGGCGGTCAGCGACATCAATATGCCAATCACCGCGTGCAGGGAGGCAATGCTGTCGCCGATGCTGAGATTGGGCCGTACCGGTGCTTCATCCGGGAAGCCGTTCAGGAAGCGGAAGCCGCTGATGCCTTCGCACACCGAGGCAAAGCCGGGTTTGGTGGAATAGGGGCCGGTCTGACCGTAGCCGGAAATACGGGTGTAGATCAGGTTCGGGTTGGTGGCTTTCAAATCTTCCGGGCCCAGCCCCCAATTCTCCATCACACCGGGGCGAAAATTTTCGATTAATACGTCGCACTCGTTGGCCAGTTCTTTTACCAGCGCCCGGCCTTCCTCGCTTTTGAGGTCGATCACGATGGACTTTTTGTTGCGGCCCAGGCTGTACCACCACAGGGCGGTATCGTCTTTGACGATGCGCCAGCGTCGGATCTGGTCGCCTTCGGGGGGTTCGACCTTGATGATGTCGGCGCCAAAGTAGCCAAGGACGGAGGCGGTAAAAGGGCCGGCCAGCAACTGGCCCAGTTCCAGCACGCGAATGCCCGCCAGTGGGCCCGGATTGCTTTGTTCTGTCATGGGGTTCTCCTGTGAGCGCTGCAGTTTAATCAGCGCGTCGCAGTATCGCCACTGCTGCCGAGTAGGTGGAGACGCAATAAGGCACCAGGTAAGTCAGCCCCATCTGCAGGTAATTGCGGCTTGTGGCGCTACCCTCGAGCAAAGCAGGCAGGTGATTGATCATTACCAGAAGAGTGCCTACCACCAGCGCTACACGCAAGGCCGTGCGAACCACAGGAGCTGAAAAAGCTACGCTGCTGAACGAGGTCATTGCCGCTTGCCGGAGGGCGTAAATATGGAGTAATTGCCACTGGCCTTGGCCACCAGCTTGTCGCCCTGTTTTAGCTCGGATTCCAGATGGGCCACTTTTTTACCCCGATTAATCACCTGCGTG
>JBFHLR010000309.1:0-1997 GCA_041594735.1 Marinobacter sp. | reverse complement strand
TAAACCTGGGTTTGGCCCGGCTCTTGCCCAATTCCGCTTTCAGGAGGGTCAGGCTGGCGAGCCATACCAGCACCAGGGCGCCGCCCATCAGCAGCACCGCGCCCTGGAAACCGGCCAGCATCAACAAGGCGCCGCCAAGGAAGAAGCCCACCCCCTTGAGGGTGTTCTTGGAGCCGGTGAGCAGCGCCACCCAGCGATACAGCCGGCCCTGGTGTGTCCCCGGCACCAGCAGCTTGATGCCGCTCTTGGCGGACATCTTGTTGAGATCCTTGGCGATGCCGGACAGCGCCTGGGCGGCCATCACCCAGGGCACGGTCAGCATCGCGGCGGGCACCGCCAGCATTGCCAGTGCAATCACCTGCAGTAGCAGCCCCAGATTCATGGTCCGGTTCAGTCCCAGACGGGCACCGAGGTAGCCCCCCACCAGGTTGGTCACTACCCCGAACAACTCGTAGAACACGAACAACAGGGCGATCTCCAGCGGCGAATAGCCGAGCTGGTGGAAATGCAGCACCACCAGCATCCTCAGGGCGCCGTCGGTGAGGGTGAAGGCCCAGTAGTTGCCGGTGATGATCAGATACTGGCGAACCTGCGGGCTCATGCGTCGGCGGTTCCCACTTTGCGCACCAGCTCCACCGTGCGGTTGGCGTAGCCCCACTCGTTGTCGTACCAGGCGTAGAGCTTGACCTGGGTATCGTTGACCACCAGCGTGGAGAGCGCGTCGATGATGGCTGAACGCGGGTCGGTCTGGTAGTCAACGGACACCAGTGGGCGCTCCTCGTAACCCAGGATGCCACTGAGTTCGTCCTCGGCGGCCTCCCGCAGCAGGCGGTTGACGGTGTCGCGGTCGGTGGCGGTGGCCACCTCGAACACACAGTCGGTCAGCGAGGCGTTGGTCAGCGGCACCCGCACGGCATGGCCATCCAGCCGTCCCTTGAGCTCGGGGAAGATCTCGATGATGGCGGTGGCGGACCCGGTGGAGGTGGGTATGAGCGAGCTGCCGCAGGCCCGGGCCCGGCGCAGGTCCTTGTGGGGGGCGTCGATAATGGTCTGGGTGTTGGTGAGGCTGTGGATGGTGGTGATGGAGCCGTGCACGATGCCCAGCCGCTCGTGGATCACCTTGACCACCGGAGCCAGGCAGTTGGTGGTGCAGGAGGCGGCGGTGACGATGCGGTGGTGGCCGGGATCGAATTCGTGGTCGTTGACCCCCATGACGATGTTCTTGGCGCCGGCTTCCTTGACCGGGGCGGTGACCACTACCCGTTTGACGCCCTGGACCAAATAGTCGTTCAGCAGCGCTACCTTGCGCATTCTGCCGCTGGCCTCGATGACCACGTCGCAGGCGGACCAGTCGGTGTCGGCGATGGCGTTATTGGCGGTCACCGTTATGGGCTGGCCAGCAATCACCAGCTGGTCGCCAGCGGCCGCGGCGTCGTGGTGCCAGCGGCCGTGGACGCTGTCGAAGTTCAGCAGGTGGGCAAGGGTCTCGGCCCCGGCGCCGGGATCGTTGATGGCGACGAACTCCAGATCCGGCCAGTCGAAGGCGGCCCGCAGTGCCAGCCGGCCCATCCGGCCAAAGCCGTTGATACCCACTTTAACGGTGCTCATATTTCATTCTCCGTGGTGCAGTGATCGTCGGGACGGTCGTTCATCGCCGTCAGGCGTTCGATCATCGGGGTCAGGTTGTCGCCGTTGGCAGCGGCGGAGTTTTCGAGTACGCCATGGAGCCAGTGGGGCAGTGCCGGATGCAGCCGGTAGTAGACCCACTGGCCACGGCGCTCATCCGCCACCAGCGCCTGTTCCCGCAATTGCGCCAGGAACCGGCTGATCCGCGGCTGGGATAGCTGCAGGGCGGAGGTCAGATCGCACACGCACAGTTCGCCCTGGCGTTGGAGCAGGTGCATGATGGCCAGTCGGTTGTCATCGCCGAGCAGCTTGAACACAACGGCGGGGGAAGGCTGCAGCGGGAAGGCTGGGGCCTTCTGGTGAACTGTCAC
>JBFHLR010000308.1:0-2004 GCA_041594735.1 Marinobacter sp. | reverse complement strand
TGGCCGGATCTGGCGGCCTGTTCGGCAGGTTGCCCTGAAGCGCTCGCGAGGCACCCATGAGAATCATCACAAATCAGCCGCTTAGGATTGCCTGAGGGCCCGCCCGTTGCTCCTCCGGCGGCGGTCTGCCCGAAAAGTATTAGCATCCTACGTATCCACGTTGCCGGCGATCACTGGTAGGCTATGCCGGCTTCGTTGATCTGTGGGAGTGATTGATGGTCGTCCTTGTTCAAGCCCTGGTGCCGGTGTTCACGCTGATTGTGATGGGGTACCTGTTCCGACGCTGGAATTTCCCGGGCGATGGCTTCTGGCTGCAGGCCGAGCGATTCACCTATTACGTGCTGTTCCCGCCGATGCTGGTGTTCAAGCTGGGGCAGGCGCGGATCGACCCGGCCGCCTATGGCGAGATTCTGGCCCTGGTGACGGGCATGGTGGTGGCCATGACCCTGCTGTTGGTGGTGATTCAGCTGATCTGGCGATGGCCCGGCGATGTCTATTCCTCGGTGTTCCAGGGCGCGTTGCGGTTTAACTCCTACGTGGCCCTGGCCTCGGCGGGCATGCTGCTGGGGGACACCGGGCTGTCGTTGATCGCCATCGTGGTGGCGATCAAGGTTCCGCTGATCAACCTGTTGAGTATCCTGATGTTTTCCCTGCTGGTAGGGCAGGGACCGGTTCGGTTCCGGCCGGTATTCAAGGCCATCGTCACCAATCCGCTGATCATCGGGTCGGTGGTTGGCGTACTCTGGAGCTATTTCCAGATTGGCTTCCACCCGGTACTGGCGGGCATTCTGGCGCCGCTGAGTGAGCTGGCGCTGCCGCTTGGCCTGATGACGGTGGGCGCGGGCTTGCAGCTCAAGGCGCTGCGAGGGGCCTCGGCGCCATTTCTGGTGGCGTCCACTGCCAAGTTACTGCTGTTCCCCTTAATGACCGCCGGGCTCGCCCTGGCCCTGGGCCTGGATGGCTTGCTGGTGCAGGTGGCCATCTTGTTGACGGCGCTGCCCACGGCGACCTCTTCCTACATTCTGGCTCGCCAGCTAGGCGGTGATGCCCCGTTGATGGCGGGCATCATCAGTGGCCAGACGTTGCTGGCCATGGTCACCATGCCATTAATGCTCGGTTTGCTGTGGTAGGCACGCCAGCACCGCGTCCGTCAGGGCGTACTGGAACTGGATGTAGCCCTGGGCGGTGGCTTCAATGTCAGCAGCCAGCGGGTCCCAGGTGCTGATGTTCAGGTCGATGCCTTCGGTGATGGAGCGCCACCACTGACGGTTGAACTGCGGCTCCATTAACAGGCAGACGTTGTGGCTGCGCTGCAGCTGCTGTTGCAGGGCGGCAATGTGCCGCGCCCCCGGAGAGCGCTCCGGGTTCAGGGTAAGCACCCCCTGAATGGACAGGCCATAGTGTTCGGCAAACCGCCGGAAGGCGTCATGGTAGGTAAACAGGGCGATGTCGTGAGCGTCGCCAAGGCGCTGGCGGATGTCGGTTTCAGCCGTCTGCAGTTCCCGCGCAAAGCGTTCCAGGTTCGCGCTCAGCTGTTCTGACTCGACACCGGGGAGGCCCTCCAGCTGATGCCGGATTTCTTCTGCCATCTCAAGGGCCAGTTCTGGATCGAGCCAGACGTGGGGATCTTCGCCATCGCCGTGCTGGTGGTCGTGATGGTTGTCGTGATGATTGCCTTGATGGTTGTCTTGATGGTCGCCGGGTGCGGAGTGGTCGGCTTCGTGGTGGCGGTCCTCGGCTTGGTGATGGGGGCGGTCGTGTCCGTGGACGGGGTGATGGTCCGCATCGTGGTGTTCATCCCAGAGTGCGACCTGTTTCTGCTGGAAATCGGCGCCAGACAGCAGGCGTTCCAGGAACGTTTCAATCTCCGGCCCCACCCAGAAGATGCGGTCTGCCTGTTCCAGCGCCCGGCGTTGGGAGGGTCGCATCTGGTAGGTGTGAGGGCTGGCGCCGGCGGGCACCAGGCTGGTGATCTCGATGTCTTCCGGTGCAATCGCACGAACC
>JBFHLR010000307.1:0-2006 GCA_041594735.1 Marinobacter sp. | reverse complement strand
TTACTCATTCTTTCTCTTCTCCTGTCGATACCGCCATTCCGGGCCAGCGCGCTATTGCATGTGCCAGCCATGACTGACCACTACGGACTGCCCAGTGAGCGCCGCGGACGGGAAGGCGGCCAGGTGTACGGCCAGTTCGGCGACATCTTCCACGGTGGTAAACTCACCGTCCACGGTGTTCTTTAACATGACCTTGCTGATCACCTCCTGCTCGGAGATGCCCAGCTCCCTGGCCTGTTCCGGAATCTGCTTATCCACCAGCGGGGTGCGCACGAAGCCGGGGCAGATGATGTTGCTGCGCACGCCATGCTCCGCACCTTCCTTGGCCACAGAACGGCACAGCCCCAGCATGCCATGTTTGGCGGCCACATAGGGCGACTTCAGCGGCGAAGCTTCCAGCGAGTGCACCGAACCCATGTACAGCATGGTGCCACCGCCGTTTTCGTACATCCGCTGCAAGGCGGCCCGGGTCACCAGAAAGGCACCGCCGAGGTGGACGTCGATGACCTTCTGCCAGTCAGCGTATGCCAGTTTGTGCACCGGGTCGATGTGCTGGATGCCGGCGTTGGCGAGGGCAATGTCGAGCCGGCCCCAATCGCTGACGATGGCCGCCATCCCCTGCTCCACCGCCGTCTCATCGGTGACGTCCATGGCCAGGCCCATCGCCGTGCCGCCCGCGGCCTCGATGGCGCGGGCGGCGTCGAGGGCCGCCTCGCCGTCCAGGTCGGCCACCGCCACCCAGGCACCTTCGCGGGCGTAATGTTCGGCGATGGCCCGGCCAATGCCGCGGGCGCCGCCGGTAATCAGGGCGGTCCGGTTCTTTAAACGCATCTTGTCAGTCTCCTTAATCGTACGCCACGCTGGGCAGCCAGGTCGCAATGTCCGGCACCAGGAACACGATGGCCAGGGCCACCAGCTGGATAATGATGTAGGGCACCACGCCCCGGTAGATGTCGGTGACCTTGATCTCCGGCGGCGCCACCCCCTTGATGTAGAACAGGGCAAAGCCCACTGGCGGCGTCAGGAAGGAAGTCTGCAGGCACATGGCAAACAGGATGGTAAACCACACCAGGTCAAAGCCCAGCTGCTGCACCACTGGCGCCACCAGCGGCAGGATGATCAGTGTGATTTCCACCCAGTCGAGGAAGAATCCCAGCAGGAAAACCCCCACCAGGATGGTCAGCACCACCCCGTAAGGACCAAACGGCAGGCCCAGCAGAGCACTTTCGATGACCTCGTCACCACCCAGCCCCCGCAACACCACCGAAAACGCGGTGGCACCGAGGAAGATGGCAAAGATGAAGGCCGCCGTGCGGGTGGTCTGGTACAGCGAGGTGTTGAGCACCGGCAAGGTCAGCCGTCCCGACAGCAGCGCCAGCAGCAGCGCGCCTAGCGCACCCACCCCCGAGGCCTCGGTGGGGGTGGCGACGCCGGCAAAGATGGAGCCCAGTACCCCGAGGATCAGCGCCGCGGTGGGAAGCACCGCCTTGCACACGTCCCAGATCACACTGGGACCGACCCGCTTCATGCCGGCCGGCACCGGCGCCAGCTGGGGCTGGAATAACGGCCGCAGGATGGCGTAACCCACGTACATGGCGCCCAGCATCAAGCCCGGCAGGAATGCCCCCATGAACAGGTCCCCCACCGAGGCGTCCGGCACCGCCAGACGGTCCGCCATCAACACCAGCATGATGGAGGGCGGAATCAGAATGCCCAGGGTGCCGGTGGCGCAGGCGGTGCCGACGGCAAAGCCCTTGTCGTATTTGTTCTCCATCATCCGTCGCGGCGACGCCAGTGATGGCCTTGGCAAGTTTCATCGAAAGGTCTCCCAATATTGTTGTTGTAGCTGCCTGTCGGCTGGAACACCGCAGGCCTGGTCTGAGTGTAGTCAGCCCCCGCGGGAAACAAAAAAGACGGAAGGAAGCGTAGGCGCCATTTTTGTTGTCTGCGTTGTAGCGACGTCCTGCCTTCCGACATTAGCAGGCGCCATGCCACCTAGGATTATT
>JBFHLR010000306.1:0-2033 GCA_041594735.1 Marinobacter sp. | reverse complement strand
GGCGCTGCAGGACATCGTCGCCTCCATCGCCCGCATTTCCGACAGCTTTATCAGCATGTCGGCGGCGTTCGAGGAACAGAGCCAGGTGTCCGAAGAGATCAACCAGCAGGTGGTCAATATTGCCGAGCTGGCGGATCACAGCAACGAGAAAGCCGAATCGGCCAAATCCTTCAGTGATCAGCTCAGCGACATGTCCGCCGGGCTCAAGGACCTGGTGGCTCGATTTAACGTCCGAAAATAAGGGCTTGGCTCCCAGCAGGGGCAATTCGCCGGGAGATTCCGGTTTCGTTGCTGGCATCCTGTGGTCGGGACTGGCAAAATTTCGCTCCAATTGCCGGGCAACGACGCCCACAATTGGGGGCAGTTGCGCGGCAAACCCGAATCTTGGCAACCTCGGTTTGCCTTACCACAGGATAATAATATGACTGACTCCACTCTGGCGTCGGGAGCGTCCGCGCCGGTCCCGCGCGGCCAGTGGTCCTCCCGCCTGGCCTTCATTCTTGCTGCCACCGGCTCCGCTGTGGGCCTGGGCAACGTCTGGAAGTTCCCCTACATCACCGGTGAGAACGGCGGCGGCGCCTTCGTGCTGGTGTACCTGATGTGTATCGCCATCATCGGTATTCCGATCATGATGGCGGAAGTGCTGATCGGCCGCAGTGGCCGCCACAACCCCATCGCCAGTATGCGCCTGATGGCGGAACGCAATCGCCGCGCGCCCTGGTGGCGGATCTCCGCCATTATCGGCGTCATCGCGGCCTTCGTGATCCTGTCGTTCTATTCGGTCATCGGTGGCTGGGCCGCCTCCTACGTCGGCCACGCCGCGCTGGGGGATTTCACCGGACAGGATGCCGATACGGTGGGCAAGATCTTCGGTGACCTGCTGGCCAGCCCGTCCAAGCTGCTGCTGTGGCACAGCGTGTTCATGGCGCTGGTGATCCTGGTGGTGTCCCAGGGCCTCAAGGCCGGTCTCGAGCGGGCGGTGAATATCCTGATGCCTGCGCTGTTCGTGCTGCTGCTGGTGGCGGTGGGTTACGCCACCACCACCGGTCATTTCGGCGAGGCGGTGAGCTTCCTGTTCACTCCCAACTTTGCGGCGCTGACCACCGATGCGGTGCTGATTGCCCTGGGCCACGCCTTCTTCACCCTGAGCCTGGGTATGGCCATCATGATGGCCTACGGTTCCTACCTGGGCCGGGACGTGTCCATCGCTCGCACCGCGGTGACGGTCTCCATCATGGATACCGGCGTGGCGTTGCTGGCGGGTCTGGCCATTTTCCCGGTGGTGTTTGCCAATAACCTCGAGGCCGGGGCCGGCCCTGGCCTGATCTTCCAGACCCTGCCGCTGGCCTTCGGCCAGATGCCATTGGGCAGCCTGTTCGGCACCCTGTTCTTCATCCTGCTGGTGTTTGCTGCCTGGACCTCGGCCATTTCCCTGCTTGAGCCGGTGGTGGAATGGGCGGAAGAAAAGCTGGTGCTCGGCCGTGGCGGCAGCGCCATCCTGGTGGGGTTGGCCTGCTGGCTGCTGGGCATCGCCTCTATCCTGTCGCTGAATGAGTGGTCCGATGTCGCCCCGTTGGCGATGTTCGAGCGCTTCGAGGGCAAGACCATCTTCGATCTGCTGGACTATTTCACCGCCAACGTGCTGCTGCCGCTGTCCGGTTTGCTGACGGCAGTCTTTGTGGGCTGGTTCGTGGCTCGGGAAACCCTGGCGCAGGACATGAACCTCAATCGCGGCGCCCTGTCGCTGTGGTTGTTCCTGTTGCGGTTCGTCACCCCGGTGGCGGTGGTGATCGTGTTTGTCTACAACCTGATGGCCTGATGGCAAAACCCACGCCAGCCGATCGATTCGGCTGGCGTGGGAATGACGGGTTTGCTGTCGGTCTAGTCGGCGTCCTGGTCTTCGGTGGCGGCCCGCAGGTCGTCAAGATGAGGTCGCAACGCCTGCACATCCGCCGCTGGCGCCTGCCGGGCCTGCTCCATGGCGGACATGGCACCGCCCATAATGGCTTTCATCTGGTCTTTCTGGGCCTGGG
>JBFHLR010000305.1:0-2039 GCA_041594735.1 Marinobacter sp. | reverse complement strand
GACTTTCTTCAGCGGTTGGCGGCGGAAGAGGGCTGGCACTATCGCTTCGATGGAACGCAGGACAACCAACCGCTGGTGATCGCCGACCACCACGGCGACACCGTCACCTTGCCGGAGGCCAGCTACAACGCCAGCGCCGGTGGCAGCAGCCGTCAGCCGGCGGTGTTCAGGTTCCAGTACCGGCAACGGGTCCGCGTCGCCTCGGTGGCGATGAAGGACTACACCTTTCGTAATCCCGCCTACGCCCTGATGCACCAGCAGGCGGCGGCAGGCATCGATCACCAGCGCGACGACAAAACTGCCGGGAGCAGTTTTGGACAGCCGCAGGCTGGCCCCGCAAGGGGGGAGGCACATGGACGTGCCTCACACTATCAGCACTACGACTACCCCGGTCGCTTCAAGAGCGATGCCAGCGGCAGCGCCTTCAGCCAGGCCCGGCTGGACGCCCTACGCAATGACGCCAGCGTCGCCAGTGGCAGCAGCAACCGCCCCGACCTTACCGCAGGCGCCAAGCTGCCCCTGACCGGCCACGGCCAAGCCGACCTTAATCGGGACTGGCTGCTGACCTGCATCGTCCATACCGGCAAACAACCCCAGGCCCTGGAAGAAGAGGGTGGTAGCGATCCCACCAGCTACCACAACACCTTCGAGGCCATCCGGGCGGATAAGGCCTGGCGGCCCCAGGTCAGCCACCGGCCGCTGATGGACGGCCCGCAGATCGCCATCGTCACCGGCCCGGCTGGCGAGGAGATCCACTGTGACGAGCACGGTCGCGTGAAGGTAAGGTTCCCCTGGGACCGCTACTCAAACAATGACGAGCACAGCAGTGCCTGGCTCAGAGTCAGCCAAGGCTGGGCCGGTGGCCAGTACGGCTTCATGGCGCTCCCAAGGATCGGCCATGAGGTCATCGTCAGCTTCCTCGACGGCGACCCGGACCAGCCCGTCATCACCGGCCGTACCTACCACGCCACCAACACGCCGCCCTACGCACTCCCGGAGCACAAGACCAGGACGGTGCTGAAAACCCAGAGCCACAAGGGCGAAGGCAGCAACGAACTGCGCTTCGAAGATGAGGCCGGCCAGGAGCAGATCTATGTCCACGCCCAGAAGGACCTGGACCTGCTCACCGAGCATGACCGCACCGAAGTGATCAAGCACGACAGCCACCTGACGGTAGAGAACGACCGCATCGGTCATATCCAGGCCAACGATCACCTCACCGTGGATGGGGAGCAGCGGGTAGGTATCGGTGCTGACAGTAGCCAGATCATCGGCGGAACCTTTCACCAGAAAACCGCCCAGGCCACCCTTAGCGAAGCCGACACCGAGGTACACCACAAGGCAGGCGCCAAGGTGGTCATGGACGCGGGCGCGGAACTGACCATCGCCGCTGGCGGCAGCTTCCTGAAACTCGATCCCAGCGGCGTCACCCTGTCTGGGCCCACACTGAAGATCAATTCCGGTGGTGCGCCGGGGCGTGGACGCGGTCAGAGTGTTCAGGCCCCGGGAATACCAGGTTTGGTGGATAGAAACGGTGGCGCTGTAGCGCCGGTGACGGTGTCAGGGGGATCGGTACGGCCTATCGGAAAGCCGGATGAAACTATCGCGTTACTGGAACTCGCGGCTGTGGAGGATCTGGCGCTGGTCAACAAATGTATGGAGCAGCCCGATGGCAGTTGCCTGCTCGAGCACTGCCCTTGTGCGAGGGCTGACACATGATCGAACGTCATTCCAGGGACTTTGAGTTTGAGCCCGCACTAAATTGGTTTGTTGTTCTTGAAGGGGCGCACCCTGCCTATAACACCCGTGAACTTATCTATCGCTACGTATCAGATCCGCAGTGGGTTTCAGTCTATCAAGGCACTGAGTATGCGGCTCTGACCAAAGTCAGCCCAATCTTGTTGAAGTTGAACGAGCCTCGAGACTGGCATACAGCTTGGTCGACGAATTTTCCTGGCCTGGCGGGTTCCTACCTGGAATCAGATCAGGGGCAGGACGGCATCGCAAGACATCTCCAAACGTTGGTATCCGTTAACGTG
>JBFHLR010000304.1:0-2055 GCA_041594735.1 Marinobacter sp. | reverse complement strand
GATGCCGCCCCTGCCTGGCCCCAACGGCTGGCGCCGGCCGAGGCCCCGAATCTGTGGCTGGTGGACCCACTGGGCAATGTGATGATGCGTTATGACCTTTCCCACGGCGGCGAGGCCATGCTCAAGGACCTCAAACACCTTCTCAAACTGTCGCAGATCGGGTAACGGCTATGGCAACAGAAGCACTCAACAATGCCGCGCTGCGTCGGCGCATGGGGATTTGGGCTCTGGCGGCCACCCTGCTTGCGGCGGTGGTGGTGATGCTGGGAGCCTGGACCCGGTTGGTGGATGCCGGTCTGGGCTGCCCGGATTGGCCCGGCTGCTACGGATTCCTTACGGTGCCCCAGGGCGAGGAGCAGATCGCGGTAGCCGAAGCCCGTTTTCCCCATGCGCCGGTGGACGCCAGCAAGGGCTGGCCGGAAATGATCCACCGCTACGCCGCCGGCACCCTGGGCCTGGTGGTGTTCGGGCTGGCGGCGGTAGCGGTGCGCCATCGCCGCCAGGGCCTGCCCCTCAAGCTGCCTCTGTTCCTGGCCGGATTCATTCTGTTGCAGGGCGCCTTCGGCATGTGGACGGTGACCCTGAAACTGTGGCCCCAGGTGGTGGCCCTGCATCTGCTGGGGGGATTCACCACCCTGAGTTTACTGGCCTTGCTGAGTTTTCGGCTGCTGACCCGGCCGACCAAAGTCACCGGCGACCAGGCGGACCGATTGGCGAGACTGCGGCCCTGGCTGTTCACCGGCCTGGTGCTGGTGGTGGTGCAGATCGCCCTTGGCGCCTGGACGGCGGCCAACTACGCCGCTGTCGCCTGTACCGAACTGCCCACCTGCCAGGGTCAGTGGTGGCCGGCGATGGATTTTCGTCATGGTTTCGACCTCACCCAGCAGGTGGGCCCCAATTATCTCGGTGGCCAGCTAACCGCGGAAGGTCGGGTGGCCATCCACGTTAGCCACCGCCTGGGGGCCGTGGTGGTGCTGGCGTACTGGTCATGGCTGCTGGTGCTGTTATGGCGGCGCAGTGAGGCCGTTCCGGTGCGCCGGGCAACGCTGTTGGTGGGTGGCGCGCTGTTGACCCAGATCGCACTGGGGCTGGCCAATGTGGCGTTGCATCTGCCGCTGGCCATTGCGGTGGTCCACAACGCCCTGGGTGCGGGGCTGCTGATCACCCTTATTCATCTGCTGTGGCGGCTGCAGCTTTGCCAGCGCACCGAAATCGCGGCTCTGGAACATTCCACACTGACTCAACGGGAGGCGACTGTATGAGCGAACCAGACAAGGCATTGGCGATGTCATCCTCGACTTCGGGCCCAACCTCGATTTCGGCCTCGATCTCGACCCCGACACCCCGTGGCCTGGACAAGTTGAACTGGCGGGACTTTCTCGAACTGACCAAGCCGCGGGTGGTGGCGCTGATGATCCTGACCTCGGTGATCGGCATGCTGCTGGCCTCCCCGGGGTTGCCGTCCTGGTCGGTGCTGCTGTTCGGTAATCTGGGCATCGCGCTGCTGGCCGGCGCGGCGGCGGTGGTCAACCATGTGGTGGACCAGAAGATCGACACCGTGATGGCGCGGACCCGCAAGCGCCCCGTGGCCACCGGCCGGATCGCGCCACTCGACGCACTGCTGTTTGCCACGTCCCTGGCGCTGGCGGGCATGCTGGTGCTGGTGTGGCAGGTCAACCTGCTTACCGCCTGGCTGACACTGGCGTCGCTGGTGGGCTATGCCGGGGTTTACACCCTGTTCCTCAAGCGGGCGACGCCCCAGAACATCGTGATCGGCGGGCTCGCCGGCGCCATGCCGCCGCTGCTGGGCTGGACCTCGGTCACCGGTCAGGTGGATGGCCATGCCCTGTTGCTGGTGCTGATCATCTTTGCCTGGACGCCGCCCCATTTCTGGGCCTTGGCGATCCATCGTAAGGAAGAGTACGCCCAAGCCGGTATCCCCATGCTGCCGGTCACCCATGGCAACCGCTATACCGAACTGCACATTCTGCTGTACACCCTGATGCTGCTGGCGGTGAGTCTGCTGCCCTTCGTCACCGGGATGTCTGGGGCCCT
>JBFHLR010000303.1:0-2073 GCA_041594735.1 Marinobacter sp. | reverse complement strand
TCACTGACTTCCACTGTTAGTAGCCAGCGCAAAGCTGCAAATTTGTGCCAGTAAAATAACAAAAATACAGGCAGAGCAATTGGCCTTTATTTCCTTTTTCTTCGTCACCCTTGTCAGAACAGGCCAAGTCACGCGGAGCGTCATACCCTAGCTAAGCCCTATGCACCAGCAGCGTCGAGTATGGAGACTGCCCCAAGCCGCCCTGACCATTGGCGGACCGTCGTTAGTGTCCCGCCTGGTTAATTCGTTGACCTACTGCGCGCCCTTCGGGAGCCCTCAAGGGCTCAGTAGATTAGCGAATTAACCAGACGGGACACTAGGGCGATACTCCGTCGTTAAGAGCGAGGGCGCCTTTAACAATGCGGTAAATCATCCAGATCGAGACCGCAAACAGGATCAGCCAGCCGATCAGGAGAAAGGTTGTGATGGTGCCGATGACCATCCAGAGCAAACCGATCCAAAAGGTACGGATCTGCCAGCGGAAATGGGGCTCCACCCAGGTTCCAAGCACGTCATCCAGCTTGATGTAGTTGATAATGACACCGACGAGACCGGTGACACCTCCGGAAAAAAACACCAGTGCCTGGAGGATATAAACCGTCACCGCCAGGTTGCGGGCCGGTTCAGAACGACGGGCAATGGGATCGGATTCTGCGGGAATATATTCCTGATCTGCCACGCAAAGCTCTCCATGGATGGGTACACGCATAAACATATCACAATCGAATCAAACGCCACACAATCCAGCCTGCCCCATCGCCGGCAAACGGCCTTTAGACGGTCGCCAGCTGGATGCCATTGAACACAAGGTGCAGCGCAATGGCGGCCATCATGGTGGCGATAACGCCATCAATAACCCGCCACGCCAGCGGCCGGGCCAGTACCGGTGCCAACATCGCGCCACCCCAGGCCAATAGCCCGAACCAAAGCACCGAGGCACTACCGGCGCCGGCCAGGAATCCGTAGGGATGCGGCTGTTGTGAGCCAACCGCCGGCACCAGCAGGAGCGTATCCAGATAGACCTGTGGGTTCAGCAGAGTCACCGCCAGCGTGGTGGCCACCACGACCCTCAACCGGCTGTCCGCGGATTTCTTTGATTTCAGCTGCTCGCGACCGAGCACGGCGCGCCAGGTTGCCACCACGGCTAACCAGAACAGAAAACCGACCCCCAACCAGCGAAACACATCGAGGGCGACAGGATAGGCCATCACCAGGGTACTCAGGCCAAACATACCGGCACTGAACAACAGAATGTCCGCCCCCATACACAGCCCCGCCACCCACCAATGGTGTTCACGCCGGATGGCCTGCCCCAGCACATAGGCATTCTGCGCCCCAATGGCGACGATGATCCCGCCGCACACCACCAACCCGGTCAGGTAACTTTCCAGCACGTTCCAGCCTCCTCAATTTCGAGCCCGACCACGCTTGGCCGGCGAATTAACAGCGCCAGAATACGCCGAACAGGATATACTCAAAAATCATTATCTTAATACTGCATTAATTTATCTTATGCTCGATTACAAGCTGCTCCAGGCACTGGCCACCGTAGTGGAGACCGGCGGATTCGAACGGGCCGGCCAAGAACTGGGGCTGTCACAATCGGCCATTTCCCAGCGCATCAAACTGCTTGAGAGCCGGCTGGGGCAACCTGTGCTGGTACGGCACCCGGAACTGCGGGCCACCGCCCTCGGGCAACAGTTACTCAACCACGTTCAGCAGGTACAGCTTCTGGAACGAGACCTTCAGCGCAACCTGCCGGAGTTGCACAGCGAGCGCCGCCGCCTGCGCATCGCTCTGAACGCCGACTCCCTGGCCACCTGGTGGGCGGACGCCATCGGCCAGTTCTGTCGGGACGAAGGTCTGCTACTGGATCTGGTGATCGAGGATCAGGACGTGGGGCTACGCCGGATGCGTGAGGGGGATGTCGCTGCCTGCCTGTGCGCCAGCGATCAGCCAGTCGCCGGCGGCCGCTGTCTGGCGCTGGGGAGAATGACCTACCGGGCCCTGGCGCGACCGGATTACCTGGCGCACCATTTTCCCAATGGCCTTGAGATTCGCCGCTTCCGTCAC
>JBFHLR010000302.1:0-2076 GCA_041594735.1 Marinobacter sp. | reverse complement strand
TGGCCCGGCCTGACGCGACGGAGAGAGTTGTGAATTACTGTCTGGAGGCGGCGAATGCCTGAGATGACCAATCCACCGCTGGTGTACCAGGTGCCTGAAATGCGCCGGATCCGCAATATCCATTTCGTGGGGATCGGTGGCGCCGGCATGTGTGGCATTGCCGAGGTTCTGAAGAATCAGGGCTATGACGTGTCCGGGTCCGACATTCGCCACAGTGCGGTGACCGACCGCCTGAGCGCCCTTGGCGTACAGGTCTTTATTGGCCATGTCGAGCAAAACAGTGCGCAGGCCGACGTGGTGGTGGTGTCCACGGCGGTGGCCCAGGACAACCCGGAAGTGACCGCCGCCCGGGCGCGCCGGGTGCCCATCGTGCCCCGTGCCGAGATGTTGGCGGAAATCATGCGTTATCGGCATGGCATTGCGGTGGCTGGAACCCATGGCAAGACCACGACCACCAGCCTGATTGCCTCGATTCTTGGCGAGGCCGGGCTCGATCCCACCTTCGTGATCGGTGGCAAGCTCAACAGTGCGGGCACCAATGCCCAGCTGGGCGGTTCGCGTTATCTGGTGGCGGAAGCGGACGAGAGCGATGCCTCCTTCCTGCACCTGACACCGGTGATCTCGGTGGTGACCAACATCGAAGCCGATCACATGGATACCTACGGCGGCGATGTTGGCAAGCTGAAGCAGACCTTCATCGACTTTCTCCACAATTTGCCGTTCTACGGCGTTGCGGTGATGTGTGTGGATGATGCCTATGTCCAGGAGGTCATTCCGAAGATTTCCCGAGCGATCATCACCTATGGCATCGATAACCCCGAGGCCGATTATCGGGCCGAACAGATTCAGTTCGATGGTCTGTGCAGCCGGTTCGTGGTCAAGCGACCGGGCGGACGGGCAGACCTGAAGGTGGAGTTGAAAATGCCGGGCCGGCACAACGTCCTCAATGCCCTGGCGGCCATCGCCGTGGCGACCGATGAGGGCGTCGACGATGCCGCCATCTGTCGTGGCTTGGCGGGATTCGCTGGTGTAGGGCGGCGCTTCCAGGTCTACGGTGATTATCAGACCCGCAATGGCAAGGTGACCCTGGTGGACGATTACGGCCACCATCCCACCGAAGTCGAAGCGGTGATCAAGGCGGCCCGCGAGGCCTACCCGGGCCGCCGCTTGGTGATGTTGTATCAGCCTCATCGTTACAGTCGTACCCGGGATCTCTATGAAGACTTTGTCCGGGTGCTGTCGGAAGTGGACGGCCTGTTACTGATGGAGGTCTATGCCGCGGGCGAACCCGCTGTACCGGGGGCTGACGGTCGTGCCCTGTGTCGAAGCATTCGTCAGCGGGGCAAGCTGGAACCGGTATTCGTGGAGAGCAACGAACACGTAGAGCCGTTGCTGGCGGATGTGCTGCAGGATGGCGACTTGTTGATCACGCAGGGAGCCGGAGATATTGGCGGCGTCGCAGCGAGACTGGCGGCTGCAGGGGTAATTGCAAGTGAGTGAGATGAACGAACAGGTTTACCGCGTCGATGGCGATACCCGACGGGCGTTGGGACGGGTAGCGGTATTTATGGGCGGAGATTCCGCGGAGCGAGCGGTGTCGCTGAAAAGCGGTGCTGCGGTGGTCAGTGCCCTGCAGTCTGCCGGAGTGGACGCCTTTGGCGTCGATGTGCGGGGCTGCTTGCTGGAAACCGTCAAGGAGCCGCAGTACGACCGGGTGTTTATTGCGTTGCACGGTCGTGGTGGTGAAGACGGCACGTTGCAGGCCATCCTGGCCCAGGCCGGCATTCCCTATACCGGCAGTGAGGTTCTGGCATCGGCTCTGGCCATGGATAAGTTGCGGACCAAGTACGTGTTCGAGGGCTGCGGGCTGCCGACGCCAAAATTTCGGGCGATGGCGTCCCTGGAGGAGGCGGATGAGGTGCTTGCCGCGCTGTCGCTGCCGCTGAGCGTCAAGCCGTCCCGTGAAGGTTCCAGCATTGGGATTTTCAAGGTGACCAACCGGGACGAGCTGATTCGGGCTTACCGGAATGCCAGCGAACACGACTCGCTGGTGCTGGTGGAGGAGTGGGTCGAAGG
>JBFHLR010000301.1:0-2077 GCA_041594735.1 Marinobacter sp. | reverse complement strand
TGTCATTGGCGATGTTGATGTCCGCAACACTAACTTGTTTCTGTGCCATGAAGGTCTGATCCTTTCTGATTCCGACTCCCTAATCCAAAACGCCGACGCGGTTGCCCACGTCGGCGTTAACCCCTAAGCCATCAACTTTTGCGGCGAGCCAATGCGGCCTCCACAAAGCCTTTGAACAACGGGTGGCCGTCCCGAGGCGTAGAGGTAAACTCCGGGTGAAACTGACAGGCCACAAACCATGGATGGTCGGGAACCTCCACAACTTCGACCAGGGCACCGTCGGTGGAGCGTCCGGCAATGCGTAGACCAGCCTCCTCCAACGGCGCGAGGAAGTGGTTGTTCACCTCATAGCGGTGACGATGACGCTCGCGCACGATCTTCTTGCCGTAGCAGGCGGAGATGGTGGAGCCTTCGGTCAGCACGCAGTCCTGAGCCCCCAGGCGCATGGTGCCACCCAGATCGGAATCGGTGGTGCGCTCTTCCCGCTCACCGCTGGCGTCCAGCCACTCTGTGATCAGGCCGACCACCGGAGTCGGCGTGTGCTCGCGGAACTCGGTGCTGTGGGCGTCGGACAGGCCGGCCACGTTACGGGCGTACTCAATCACCGCCACCTGCATGCCCAGGCAGATCCCCAGGTAGGGCACCTTGTTCTCGCGGGCGTACTTCACCGTGCGGATCTTGCCCTCGACGCCGCGTTCGCCGAAGCCACCAGGCACCAGGATGGCGTCGGCGGATTCCAGCGCAGCGGTGCCGTCGCGCTCGATGTCTTCGGAATCGATGTAATTGATGTTGACCTTGGTCCGGGTCTTGATGCCGGCATGGAGCAGCGACTCAATGAGGGACTTGTAGGCGTCCAGCAGCTCCATGTACTTGCCGACCATGGCGATGGTGACTTCATGCTGCGGATTGAGCTGGGAATCGACCACCTCATCCCACTCGCCCAGATCGGCGTCGCCCGCCTCCAGGTTGAACCGGTCGATGATCAGCTGATCCAGGCCGTGCTCATGAAGCATGCGGGGAATGGCGTAGATGGTCTTGGCGTCCTGCAGCGGAATTACCGCCCGCTCTTCCACGTTGGTGAACAAGGCGATCTTGCGGCGGGAGCTGGCATCCACTTCGTGTTCGGAACGGCACAGCAGGATATCCGGCTGCAGGCCGATGGAACGCATTTCCTTCACCGAGTGCTGGGTCGGTTTGGTTTTCACCTCACCGGCCGTCGCAATGTAGGGTACCAGGGTAAGATGCATGAACAGGGCACGCTGGGAGCCGACTTCCACCTTGAGCTGACGGGTCGCTTCCAGAAACGGCAGGGACTCGATGTCACCCACGGTGCCACCAATCTCCACCAGGGCCACGTCAGCGCCGGCGGCTCCCTCTACCACGCGGCGTTTGATCTCATCGGTAATGTGCGGAATCACCTGGACCGTGCCACCCAGGTAGTCACCACGGCGTTCCTTGCGGATGACCTCTTCGTAGACGCGACCACTTGTGAAATTGTTGCGGCGGGTCATCGGAGTGCGGATAAAGCGCTCGTAATGGCCAAGGTCCAGATCCGTCTCGGCGCCGTCTTCGGTGACAAACACCTCGCCGTGCTGAAAAGGGCTCATGGTGCCGGGGTCGACGTTGATGTATGGGTCCAGCTTGAGGATCGTGACCTTAAGGCCCCGTGCTTCGAGGATTGCGGCCAACGAGGCGGACGCAATACCTTTCCCCAAGGAGGACACAACACCGCCGGTGACGAAAATATAACGCGTCATGCAGATTCCGTGTGATTTATCTGGTTCGGTGAAGGAGGGAGATTGTCATCTCAAGATGGGACGCCAGACTACCAGAACCGCCCTGTGTTCTCAATCACAATCCCGCTCCACAACGATCTGCCAGCCACTCTCGGGAAGGTCCCCACAGAACCTGGGAGACAACCAGAGGCAACCGATGCCGACCAACTCATCCCGCTCGAAGAAAAGCGGCAACCGCGCCCGCTGCCAGGGCGGTATCGCCTGTTCCTGCAGCCAGGTTTTCAGGGATCGCGAGGGGCCACCGGCCATGGGCCGAAAGCGCTCGCCCCCCTGGCGAAGGC
>JBFHLR010000300.1:0-2078 GCA_041594735.1 Marinobacter sp. | reverse complement strand
TGCACCGAATACGTTGACGGAGTACCTCCCAGACTAGTCGCTGAGCAGCGGGTGTAAAATGCGCCCGGAACTTTTACCGGCGTAAGGCCCGCTGTGGCAGTGAATCAGTGGGCGCCGGTCAGGCGTTGGCAGACGGCGTTACCCACCTCCCGGGTATCCCGCTGGAGGCCGCCTTTCTCGGCCAGGTCTGCCGCCACCGCGTCGAACAGTTCGCGCCCGGCCACGGCCAGAGGGGGGGCTTTCTGGCCCAGCCATTCCAGCATCCGGGCCGTGGTGAGCAGCATCGCCGTGGGGTCGGCGATGCCCTGGCCGGCAATGTCCGGGGCACTACCGTGGGTGGGCTCGAACATGGAGGGCAGGTCCGGGTTATCCGGATTCAGGTTGCAGGACGGGGCGACGCCCATGCCGCCGGACAGCACCGCGGCCAGGTCCGTCAGGATGTCGCCCTGCAGATTGCTGGCCACCACCACGTCAAAGGCCCAGGGGCACTGGACGAATTTCATGCAGGCGGCATCCACCAGCTCATGGTGAACCGCCACATCGGGAAAGTCCCGGGCGACGTCGGCGAACACTTCGGTGTACAGGTCGCCCCAGTAGCGCAGGGCATTGCGTTTGGTGATCAGGCAGACCTGGCTTTCGCAGCTGCGGCCATCGAGGGTGCGGAAGCTGCGAGGGACTCCCTCCTGCCCGCGGAACCTGGCCCTGAGCCGGGCCTGTTCAAAACCGTGGCGAATGATGCGTTCGGTGCCACGGTGGGTGAACACTTCCACCTGGGTGGCCACCTCATCGCGCCGGCCCTGGCGCAGTCGCCCGCCCTGGGCCACATACTCGCCCTCGCTGTTCTCGCGAATCACCAGCATGTCGATGTCCCGGGCACGTTCATCCGCCAGGTACTGGTGAGCTCCGGGCAGTAGTCGCGCTGGCCGCTCACACACCCATTGGTCGAAACCTTTGCGGATCTCCAGCAGCGGCGCCAGCGACACGCTGTCTGGCAGCAGGTAGCGCTCGGGATCGTCCGCCGGGCCCGGATCGCCCAGGGCACCCAGCAGGATGGCGTCGAACGCACTGAGCTGGGTCAGGGCGTCAGCCGGCATGCATTCGCCATTTTCTTCGTGCCAGGCGTGGGAAGGCCAGGGGAAGCGTACCCATTCCAGGGCCAGCTGGTGTTTTTCCCGCAACGCTTGCAGGCAGCGAACCGCTTCCGTCACCACCTCCGGGCCGATGCCGTCGCCGGGGGTGATCGCGACTCGGGTTCTCTGGCTCATGACACCGCTCCTCGTTACCGGTTTGAGATCAAAGACTGCCGGAGTTTGATCGAAGATGATCTGGATTCAGTGTAGCCAGCCTGGGGCAGGGCGCCAGCCGCCATCGTTTACCAAAGGTCCCGGGCTGGCTATGATTAGGTGAATTCAGGTAACTGAAACTATTGGAGAAATGGCAAAGTGATATACCGGATCGTAACGCTGGTGGGCGGCATTGTGTTTGTCGCGGTGTTGTTTGCGCTGCTGTGGTTCTTGTGTCGGAAGTTTCTCGAACGCCATGGCGTTGACGATCAGGTGACCGATAGAGCCACCATCCTGGCCACCTGGACCTTTGCGGGCATCAGCGTGGGCCTGATTTTTGCCGGCGTTGGCGCCTTCGTGTTGGGGCCCTGGGCCTTTTATCGCACCCTCCGGGGCCACAATGTAGATATTTCCGACGCGGCAGCCGTCTGGTGGGGGCTGGCCATTGTGGCAGCGGCGATGACCATAACTGGGTTGGGTTTTGCCGCCTTCCTCTATCTGGTGGGAGCTTTCTGATCCCGATATGCGGTCACCGCGTGTAGCTGCTCGCGCATCCACAGCAGTGCCGGCTCCTTCTCGTAGGCCCGGTGCCAGTAGAGGTGGACATCCACCGCCGGCAGTTCCGTGGGCGGTGTCAGGATATTGACCCGGGCATTCGCGGCGATGATACGGGCGTAGGTCTCCGGCATGGTGACCAGCAGGTTGCTCTGTTCCACCACCCGGCAGGCGGCAAAGTAGTGCTGGCAACGCAGGCGAATCTTGCGTTGCACCCCCAGGCGGGACAGTTCGAAATCC
>JBFHLR010000299.1:0-2082 GCA_041594735.1 Marinobacter sp. | reverse complement strand
TCCTTGCCGGTGCTTTTGGGGCCTCTTTGTGCGAAGTAGGCATCGGAAAGCATGTCGCTTAGCAGCGGCTGGTTGACGCAGCCCTCCGCCGCCCATTGTCCGCTTTCATCAAAGCACTTGCCGGTTTGATGCTGGCACCAGGCGTCCATCAGTGCATTGCCCGGTCCGGTGTCGAAACCTCGAACAGCATGGTCCTGGGAGCGCGGCAAACTGGTGATGTTGGCAATGCCGCCAATGTTGAGGATGCAGCGATCCTGCTCGCTGCTGCCAAAATAAGCCTGATGAAAGGCCGGCACAAGTGGTGCGCCCTCGCCACCTGCGGCCATATCGCGGCGCCGAAAATCCGCTACCGTGGTAATTCGGGTCTGTTCGGTGATGATGTTGGGGTCGCCAAGCTGCATCGAGAACGGCGCCTGGCCCCGGGGTTGGTGGCGCACGGTCTGGCCATGACTGCCGATCCCCTGGACGGCGACGGCCTGCCCGCCAGCCTTGGTTAGTACCCCTTTGGCAGCCGCCGCGAACAGGGCGCCAATGTCATGATCGAGGCTGCCGACTTCGTCGGGCGTACCGGTATTCTGGCTGATGCGCTGTAGCCGGTGGCGAACACTGTCCGGATAGGTGATGGTATGGCTGGCGTGCACCTGAACCCGCCCGGCATCAAAACTGACCAGTACGGCGTCGATGCCGTCCATGCTGGTGCCAGACATGATTCCGATGTAGGCGGGCTGTTTCATCGTTTATTCGCCCCGCGCCAGCGTCATCTGGGAAGCGCTCTGGCGGGTTTCCAGCTGGGCCAGGACGTTCTGGGTGGCCCCTTTAAAGCGGGCCATTTCAGCGCTGGCAATGGGCTGGGCGTCAGGCAGTGGCACCGTGACCGGGTTGCGTGGCGCGCCGTTGACCCGGAATTCGTAGTGCAGGTGAGGTCCTGTCGCCAGGCCCGAGGAGCCGACATAGCCGATGACCTGGCCCTGGGTCACGCGGCCGCCGGTGCGAATGCCGCGGGCAAAGCTGCGCATGTGAGCGTACAAGGTGGTGATGTTGTTGCCGTGCTGCAGTACCACGGCATTGCCATAGCCACCCTTGCGGCCGGCCAGCAGGATCTTGCCGTCGCCAGCGGCCTTGATGGGCGTACCGGGTGCGGCCGCATAGTCGGTTCCTTTGTGCGCGCGGATGCGGTGCAGAACCGGGTGGCGGCGGGCCAGGTTAAAGTGGGAGGAAATGCGAGCGAAATCCACCGGCGTCCGCAGGAAGGCTTTGCGCATGCTGCGGCCTTCCGGCGTATAGTAGGCGCTTACACCATCATTGTCGGTGTAGAGTACCGCGGTCAGCTCACGGCCATCGTTGTTGAAGCTGGCGGCGAGAATGCGCCCGTTATCAATCTTCTCTCCATCAAGGTACAACTCTTCATAGACCACGCTGAAGGTATCACCCTTGCGGATGTCCAGGACGAAATCAATGTCCCAGCCAAAAATACCGGCCAACTCCATGGTGAGCTTATCGGTCAGGCCCGCCGTCTGACCGGCGCCAAACAGCGAGCTCTCTATTTCCGCCTCGGCATAGGTAATGCGGGCTTCCGGCTCCAGAACGACGCGCTCCCCAGTGTAGCCGGTATCGGTTCTTTCGATATTCAGCGATTCCAAACGGCTGCGCTGCAGTTTGATGGCGGCGAGGGCGCCGCTGGCATCGGTAGCGAACGAGATGGTTTCACCCGCGTAGAGCCGTTGCAGTTTATCGGCTTCGCCGTCACCGTGGATGACCGAGAGCATCAGGCCATCATTAAAGCCAGCTTGCTTGAACAGGCTGGACAGGGTGTCGCCGGATGCGATCTGGAATTGCGACCAGTCGTATTCAGGTTCGGCCGGAACGTCAATGGGCTCTGCTATGTCCGGTTGGACGTCGGTCGCGCTGGGGATAAGAGAGGCTGAGGGGTTCCCTGCGATGGCGGCACTGCTGGTGCGAGCCTCTGTCAGCGGGGTGCTCTGGCCGGAATTCAGATCAAGCGATACCGACATCCGGCCCGCCTCAACATCGGCGCTCGGGCTCAGGACCATGGTAGTGCTGACGACGGCGCCCATGACGATG
>JBFHLR010000298.1:0-2111 GCA_041594735.1 Marinobacter sp. | reverse complement strand
TTACCGTTAACGCAATAATTTCGGAGGTTTTTTGGATACGTCAGATTTTGTCATAGGACAGCGCTGGGTCAGTCATAGCGATACCGGCCTGGGCCTTGGGATCGTCACTGATGTTTCCGGTCGTCGGGTCACCCTGGGGTTTCCGGCGGCAGATGAAGAGCGTACCTACGCCATCGACAATGCCCCGCTGGCGCGGGTGGTGTTTCAGATCGGTGAGCAGATTGAGACCTTCGACGGCGAGAGCTTTACGGTCCGGGCGGTGGACGACCTGGGCGGAGTGGTGCTCTACCACGGCGATGACGGCAGCGGCGAATTGCAGCAGATATCGGAGGTCAAGCTCAGCAGTTCGGTGAACTTCTCCGCGCCCCAGCAACGACTGTTTGCCGGCCAGTTCGATCGCAATGGCGCCTTCCGCCTGCGGGTGGCGGCCCTGCAGCACCTCGAACGGTTGCGGTCGTCGCCGGCGCAGGGTTTGATCGGTGCCCGCACCCAGCACCTGCCGCACCAGATCCACATCGCCCACGAAGTGGCACGACGGTTCGCGCCGCGGGTACTGCTGGCCGACGAGGTGGGGCTGGGCAAAACCATTGAGGCGGGGCTGATCCTGCACTACCAGCTGCACACCGAAAGGGCCCGCCGGGTGCTGATCGTGGTGCCCGATTCCCTGGTGCACCAGTGGCTGGTGGAAATGCTGCGGCGCTTCAACCTGCGCTTCGCCATTGTCGATCACAACCACTACAGCACCGATTACGACGGTGACGAGGCGGTGCTGGAAGAACGGGAGAATCCGTTCGAGGCCGAACAGCTGGTGCTGTGCAGCCTGGATTTCCTGACCCGCAATCGAACCGCGCAAACTGACGCCGAGGCCGCCGGCTGGGATCTACTGGTGGTGGACGAGGCCCACCACCTGGCCTGGAGTCCGGATGGGGCGAGCGCCGAATACCAGGTGATTGAACGTCTGGCGGAGCTGACCCGTGGCCTGCTGCTGCTGACCGCGACGCCAGAGCAGGTGGGGGTGGCCAGCCACTTTGCCCGCCTGCGGCTGCTGGACCCGGCCCGTTTCCACGATCTGGAGGCCTTTCGTCAGCAGGAGCAGGATTACGAGCGGGTCAATCAGGTGGTCCGAGCCCTGCTGGCTCAGTCCGGTGGCCCCGGCGATGCCGAGCAGGCCGTATTGCGGTCCTGGTTGGGGGACGAGCTGGACACCATGTTGCGGGCCGACGATCCGGTGACCACCATTGTGGATGCCCTGCTCGATCGTCACGGTACCGGGCGGGTGCTGTTCCGTAATACCCGGGCCGCCATTCAGGGCTTTCCCGAGCGGCGGCCGGAGCCGGTCGAGCTGCCGTGCCCGGAACTGTACCGCGATCGCCTCCAGGGCTGCGCGGGTCTCACGCCCGAGTGTGGCCTGGCCGATGAAGACTGGCTCGCCGCTGACCCCCGGGTGGCCTGGCTGGAGCAGACCCTGACCTCGCTGAAACGGGAAAAGGTGGTGGTGATCTGCGCCCACGCCGAAACCGCCATGGCCCTGGAGTACCATCTGCAGCTGCGGGCCGGTATCCGCAGCGCGGCCTTCCACGAACACCTGAGCCTGGTGGAACGGGATCGGGCGGCGGCCTATTTTGCCGAGAATGAGCAGGGCGCGCAGGCGCTGATCTGCTCGGAGATCGGCAGCGAAGGGCGTAACTTCCAGTTCGCCCACCATTTGATCCTGTTCGATCTGCCGGTGAACCCGGATCTGCTGGAACAGCGAATCGGCCGCCTGGATCGCATCGGGCAGTCCGAGACCATCCATATCCACCTGCCGTATCTGGCCGGTAGCGCCCAGGAACAGCAGTACCGCTGGTTCCATGACGGCCTCAATGCGTTCGCACAAAGTTGTGCGGTCGGTGTTGCGGTGAAGGATACGCTGGCGGAGGAGTGGCAGGCGGTGCTGAACGGTGAGGGTGATCTGGACGCGCTGATCGCCCGCACCCGGGACGAAGCCGACCGCTTGCGGACACTGCTGCAGAACGGTCGCGACGCCCTGATCGAGCTGAACTCCTGTCGCCGTGATCAGGCCCAGCGTTTGATTGCGGCCATCGAAGCAGAGGAGGCGGAAGCGCCGGTGC
>JBFHLR010000297.1:0-2112 GCA_041594735.1 Marinobacter sp. | reverse complement strand
GTTGGCATTATGGGCAATCTGTTCGACGATCACCCAGTCATTCCATACTGTCGAAAAGTGCCAGTGGGGATTGTCGATGTCGCAATCGGGCAAGCGGTAGTGCAGGGTGGGCCTGGCCTTAATGCGAGGGTCGTTGGTGTAGTCCAAAAGCAGTTCGAGATCGAGGTGCGCAAACAGCGGTAGCATATCCAGAGCGCGATTCCGGGTGGGGTTGTTGCGCAGATAGTCCACCATCAGTTCGCTCCGGGTAGGTGCGTAATTGGGGGAGATTAGACGGTCGACAAACAGGTTGTCCCAAGGCTCAATATAACTGGTGAGCTTGCGGCTGATATCGATCTGATGCCGGGCCTTGAGCCAGTCATACAGACAGGCGAATACTCTCAGATAGCGCACCAGCGTGTCGGTCCGCAGGTCCGGAAGTTCGGGGTTGAGCTGGAGCGCAAAGGCATAGTAGATGGCTTCACGACTGCCCAGTGCTCCGGCTTCCCGCAGTTGATCACATAAGCGTTCGATACGTTCCAGATCGGTGAATCGAATCGGAGGCGTGACAATCTCAAGGGGAACGATTTTTTCAGCCGCGGCGTCGATCAGATGCATTGCCTGTTCCCCAAGCTCGCGCAGGGCTTCCGGCAATTCCTCGTCCTGCAGGTCCAGATCTCTGATCGGGTCTGAGTCCAGTTCAATGGTAAAGTCGCCGAGCCCGGATTGAATCCGGCTGATGTACCGGGACTCTTCCACCGCTGTGCCGTCTAATAATCCAGCCACCAAGTCAACCAGCCTGCGATAGCTGAGGCCCGAGATTTCAATCTCAATGCCGACACGACGCTCAGACTGGTCTTTGGTGAAGCAGATATCCGGAAGACGACAAGTCCTTGGGCTGTCCACGGTTTTTCCTCCCCAGCGTTGGAAAAAATAGCCTTCGGCAACCCCCGGCGCAGGCGGCCAGGCATGAGCCTGGCTGGTCCGAACCTGCTTGCGTCAGGCCCTGGTGAAAAAAGCCTTCGAGTCCACCCCTCAGGGCTCCTCAAAGGTTCCCTTCTGCCTACAGTATCTGACCTGGTTGTGAAATCGGCCAATGAAAGCGGGATCGAATCCAGAGGCTCCTTGAAATTCTCCCTTTACACTGGATAAAACACTGTATATATTTTCGTTACTGTATAAAAAAACAGGATTGAATCATGAAGCTGACCGCACGGCAAAGCCAGGTCCTGGACATTATTCGCCGCTATCTGGACGAGACCGGTTATCCACCCACCCGGGCCGAAATCGCCTCGGAACTTGGCTTCCGCTCGGCCAATGCTGCGGAAGAGCACCTGCGCGCCCTGGCTCGCAAAGGCGCGATTGAAATGGTGCCGGGCGCCAGTCGGGGCATCCGGCTGCCGGAGTCGGAGGAAGATCTTGGCTTGCCGGTAATTGGCCAGGTTGCCGCTGGTAGCCCTATCCTGGCGCAGGAGCACATTGAAGACCACTGCACGCTCAAGCCAGACTTCTTCTCTCCCTCTGCCGACTACCTGCTGCGGGTCCGCGGGATGAGTATGAAGGACATCGGCATTCTTGATGGCGACTTGCTGGCCGTGCACCGCACTCAGGAGGTTCGCAATGGCCAGGTGGTGGTGGCCAGGGTCGGCGAGGAGGTCACGGTAAAGCGCTACCGCCGGGATGGCTCCAAGGTGCTGCTGATTGCAGAGAATGAAGAGTTTGCACCCATAGAGGTGGATCTGCAGGAGCAGGAGCTGTTTATCGAGGGGCTTGGTGTGGGCGTCATTCGTCGGTCGGGTTTGCACTGATCGCCGCCAGGCGCGGAGTATTTGGCCGCACCGCCTGGACAGACAATTTACTGAGTGTATTCAGGTTAGGGGGATTACGATGGAACAACTCAACTTCAGTCAGGGATTTGCCGCTGCTCAACCGGTTCCGCCGTTGTCGGGGCAGGCCCGTACCAGCGGTGAGCGGGTGATTGGTTCCGTCTCTGTCTCGTCCCCGTCACTGGAGTCGCGTCGGAGTGCGGCCAAGCGCCCGGTTGATGGCGTAGGAAATGTCACCGAGATCATTCTGCCGGAGCGGCAGATTGAGAATTTCCAGTTGCTGTTACCGATGCTGACTCAGCTCAAC
>JBFHLR010000296.1:0-2159 GCA_041594735.1 Marinobacter sp. | reverse complement strand
TCGCGGTTGTAGATGCCGTCTTCGTGATTGGAAACCACCGCAATCACGATGGGGTCCTTGAGATTGAAGCGCTCTTCCACCGCCTGGCGATAGCGCCAGACCGGATCGTCGGCGCTGAAGAAGGCGTCCGCCTGGGTGTTTTTCTCCAGCTTGCCCAACTGACTGGCCAGGCCGGCGACCAGCAGCAGTGCCACCGGCAGGATCACCCAGCGCCAGCGAATCACCTGACGAAAGAACTGGTGTGCAGAAGTTCGATTACTATTCATGAGCTAGTTCCTTTCCCACAGTCCTGGCCATCTCCGGCCATAAGGTGTATCTACACTTAAAGACACCAACTCGGTATCCCCACGACACTGGACAGGACCCAACGGGTCTCCGATAATCGTGTATATACACTCATTCAATCTAAATACACTCATCCACCCCAAAAGGTGATGGTCGCCATGACCCAAGCGGATACCCAAACCGACCAGCCCGCTCCCCTGGACATCGCCCGCCAGTGCGCGGCCCTGCATTCCCGGGTGTTCTCCCGACTGATCACTCGCCACTACAACAATAAGCTGGCAGGTACCGGCCTGCGCATCACCCAGTTCACGGTGCTCAATGCCATCAAGGTCTTGTCCCCGGAGTCGATCCACCAGTTGGCGGACACTCTGGGGATGGAACGCACCTCCCTGCAACGTACGGTGGACACACTGATCCACAAGGGTCTGGTTCGCTCCGAGCCCAGCGGCCACAAGCGCGCGTTGGGGCTGTCCCTGACCTCGCAGGGGGAGGAACTGTACCAGCAGGCCATTCATTGCTGGCAGCAGGCCCATGACGAGTTCACCGCCCTGGTGGGCAAGGACACCTGGGACGCCGCCGCCAAGGAGCTGCGCCGGCTCAGCAAGCGGGTCAAGGCTACGCTGTAGCATACGCCACCTCCGCCTCCGCCGGCCCTTCCACTCCGGCGGCAAAATCGGCGATGCGACGGATGACCGTGGCGTCCCGCAGTATCCGGTTATGCCCCAGGCCGTCGGTTGGCAGCAGCTCGCAGTGCTGTAACGCTACGTACAGTCGCTCGGCATCGGCGAACGGAATCTCCCGATCGTTCCGATCGTGAACAACCAGGCTCGCCACCGTGACCGGCTTGAGCAGCGCCGCGATGTCCAGGTCCGCCAACGGCAAACCCACCATTTCCTCCATCCCGGCCAGGAACCGCCGCTCCGCCCCGGCACCGAGCTTGAGGAATCTCGCGAAGCGCCGCAGCACCGCCTCAAAGGTGGCGGGGCCGGACACCAACACCAACCGATCGATGCCGCCATCGTGGGCGGCAACGTAGCCGAGGGTACCCGCCCCCATGGAGTGGCCGATCGCAACGTCCACCGGTTTGCCGATACGGACCAGCGCCTGGCGGATGGCGTCGATGAAACGCCCGGGATGGGACAACCGGGCCGTCGACGGACCATGGCCAGCGGGGTGCACCAGGTAGACGGTGTAGGCATCCTTAGGGAAGGCCTCCAGCAGGGCCTCGAATTGCCCACTGCCGGACGACCAGCCATGCACCAGCAACAGCGTTCGGCTGCCGCCATGACGGACCGACAGCCAGTTGTCAGCATCCAGGGCCAGGGTCTCATCGGCCAGCTCGGTACTGCGCACCCGTACCTGGTCGGACAAGCGGGGGTAGTCATCAGCTTCCTTGCGGTCACGGCCGACGCACCGGGCAGCAGCCGGCTGTAGGCGCCAAACACGGTCTGAAAAGCCTGTTTTGCAGTCATCATCGCCTCCAATAGTGCATCCACACTTCATGAGAACCAAAACTGGTCAACACCGCCTTCCGCCATCGTAGGCGATGCCAGGGGACTTGGCCGACCCGATAAAGTGTATATGCACTTTTTGATCATGACAACCCCGCCTCGCCCGGCAACTCTGGTAAACTCGATCAACATCCCATGACAACCAGCCAGCCCCTGCCCATGCGCGCAAAACTAATCACCCGAGACGGCTTCGAAGCCCTGAAGAAAGAACTGGATTACCTATGGCGGGAACACCGCCCGGAGATCACCAGGAAGGTGCAATGGGCGGCCAGCCTGGGCGACCGCAGCGAGAATGCCGATTACCAGTACAACAAGAAGCTGCTGCGCCAGATCGACCGCCGGGTGCGCTATCTGCGCCGCTGT
>JBFHLR010000295.1:0-2173 GCA_041594735.1 Marinobacter sp. | reverse complement strand
GGCATGGCCATGTAGCGGTCGCCGTGATTGTCTTCCAGCCACTTGCGCACCCGTGGCGCCTTGTTGGAGGACATCTTCGGGAAGAAGTGGTGCTCCACGTGGTGGCTGAAGCGGTAGTGCAGCCGATCCAGGATAGGGTGACTACGCAGGCTCATGGAGTTGTCCAGCGGGTTGTTGGACACGGTCTGGGGCCGCAGGAAGTGGTTGGTCAGGATGTAGCCCTGGCCCAGCGCATTCGCCACCATAAACGGAATGACCACGGTGAACAGCGCCAACGGGCCGGAAATGACCGCCAGTGCCAACCAGCCCCCCAGCAGCAGGAACGACTGACGGATGCCTTTCTTGCGGTTGAGATCCTTGAACTGCTTGCGACTCCTTGCCTGGAACCACAGCACCAGTTGGGCGTGCATGGTGAAGGAATAGGTCAGGAACAGGTAGCTGTACCAGGTGCGGCCACCCGGGGCCAGCTTGGTGAACTTCTTCTGTTTCGGATCGGTCTTGTAGCGACGCAGGGTGCCAAAGCTGTCCGGGTCCACATCACCGATGTTGGTGTTGCCGTGGTGCACCACGTTGTGCCATTTGCGCCAGAATTCCGGCGGCACGATCATCGGGCCAAAGCCCAGCCAGCCGAAGAAATTCTGCCAACGCTTGCTCATGCCCAGGGCACCGTGCAGCACCTCGTGGGCCAACAGGGCCTGACTGCCGATGGTATGGCCCACCACCAGGCCAAGCAGCAGGTTGGCGTACCAGGGCAGCCCCGCCATCAGGATCGTGGCGATGCCTCCCCAAATGATCATTTGCAGCGGCAGAAACCAGATAATCCGCCAGGTTTGGGCCTTGAAGGTATCCGCCGGCAGATCTTTACGCATCTGATCCCGCAGCTCCCGCTCATCGGGCAAGCCGAAACCCTTGTTATCCATTGCTTCAGGTTTGACAGCAGCGTTCATTCTCCCACCTTTTAATTTCAGCGTACATTTGTAAGCTGAATTTACAGAAAGCCCCATGACAAGGCAATGGCATTTTCATAAAACTTTGATGACGCCCAGCCTAATCAACGAGAAGCAAAAATATTATTCTTATTTTTCATATAGTAAGAAAATACAAAATAGGAAGAACCAAACATCACAGCGAAATGGCATTAACAAAATCAAAGAACAGCCGTACCGTTTTTCCGTAGATTTAGCATCAAAGCCAGACCCAAAACGGGTATTGAGGCCGGGTTTGGGCGCCAGGACGGCATGGAGATTGAGAGAGAGTAGATGGACAGACAGTAGATAGTAGACAGACAGGAAGCAGAGTACGTCGGGCGGTCGACCTGGGCGTTCCCGGCGATCTGCAATGAATCCAAAAAAAGGGGGGCCATCAGCCCCCCACTACCTGAAACCTCAAGGGCTTCCTATCAACCGCCAGACAGGGAGGTGTCGGACGGATCGATTTCCATCTGCTGGATGGCGATAACCGCCTGGGTACGGTTCCGCACCCCGAGCTTACGGAACACCGCCGTGATGTGTGCCTTGATGGTGGCTTCCGACACCTCCAGGTCGTAGGCAATCTGCTTATTCAGCAGCCCTTCAGCCAGCATGCCCAACACCCGGAACTGCTGCGGGGTCAGGGACGCCAGCTTCTCGGAAAAGTCGGTGGTATCCGCCTGCATGCGCTCAATCTTCTCCGCCACGCCCTCCGGCAACCAGACATCCCCTTCCAGCACCGCCTGAATCGCCTCGGTGATGGTGGGCAGTGGTGCGGACTTGGGAATAAAGCCGGACGCCCCATAGTCAATGGAGCGCCGCATCACCTGCAGCTCCTCCGAGCCTGACACGACCACCACGGGTAACCCCGGATACTGCCCGCGCATAAACACGAGCCCGGAAAAACCGTGGGCCCCCGGCATGTTGAGATCCAGCAGGACCAGATCCGCATCCGGGTGGGAATCCACCGCCGCCTGGAGCGCCTTGATGCTTTCCACTTCCACCGTGTCAGCACCCGGAACCGCTTGATTCACCGCCTGTTTCAACGCCGCGCGAAACAGGGGGTGATCATCGGCGATGATTATTTGTTGGGCCATTCAACAGAGTCCTCGCAGGGTCTTCATCCTTACTGGAAAGCACGGTGGCTGATGAGTTCATCCACCACACTGGGGTCCGCCAAAGTGGAGGTGTCTCCCAATTGATCG
>JBFHLR010000294.1:0-2193 GCA_041594735.1 Marinobacter sp. | reverse complement strand
GCCCGGTTCTGCTCATCCACCACGTAGACGAAGCGACGATCCTGGTCGGTCAGCACCGCCTTGCGATTGACCAGCAGGGCCCGCTCCAGTTTCGCCACCGGCATCTCCACCCGGGCGAATTGCCCCGGCTTGAGGCGTTCGCCCGGGTTGGCCAGCTCGGCGCGGTACTGCAGGGTGCCGGTGCTGGCATCCAGTTGGTTGTCGATGAAGTCCAGCTGGCCACTGAGTGGCGGCTCGTTGCCGTTACCCAACCGCACCCGCACGGTCTGGTTCTTGCCGTCCGCCAGCAGCGACCGGCTGTCGGCGGCGGTCTGTTCATCGGCCTCGAAATAGACGTACATCGGGTCCACCGACACCACCGTGGTCAGTTCCGTCTGGTCGGCATTGGCCAGGTTGCCGCGAGTCACCAGGGCGCGACCGGCGCGGCCGCTGACCGGTGCGGTCACCCGGGTGTATTCCAGGTCCAGCTCGGCGGTGGTCAGCGCCGCCCTGGCCGCTTCGACCGCCGCCTGGGCGCCCATCAGCGCGGCGTGGCGCTGGTCGTATTCTTCCCGGGAGATGGCCCGGCTCGCCAGCAGGCTGCTGGCCCGGCCGGCCTCGCTGCGGGCCAGTTCCAGCTGACTGCTGGCCTGGGCCAGCTCGGCGCGGGCCGCCTGCTGCCGCGCCTGGTAGGGCCGCGGGTCGATCTGGAACAGCAGGTCACCGGCTTCCACCAGGGCACCTTCCTCAAACGCCACCTGCTGGATGTAGCCGCTGACCCGGGGCCTCAGCACCACGGTATCGGTGGCCGCCACCCGGCCGGTGAACGACTGCCACAGGGTGACCGGCTCGGCCAGCACCTGGGCCACATCCACCTGGGGCGGTGGCGGCATCATCGCCATCTCGTCGCTCTGGGCCTCGCAGCCGGCCAGGATGAGGGTCGCCAGCACCAGGGCCAGGCCTCCCGCCACCGCTGTTCGCCGGTTCGTGTTTTCCGTCACACTGTTCATGATGTTTTGCTCCCGTTGATGAATCTGTTCCCGTACTGTTGCACCGGCACCATGCCGGTGTGGTTTGGCTTGCCGGCCCTTTGCCTATCTATCGATTGAGTCGGCGACTTATCGACAGCGACTCTACAGTCTCAAGTTAGCTTGAGGTCAAGAGGGGCTGCCTGGCGGTTTTGCTATCACCGCAATAGCGTGTTGCTATCAAAAAGTTTGCTGCTATCAACAGCGTGCTGCTTCGGATGACCGAAAGCTTTCTCCCCGAATGGTTGATTACCTTACGAAAGGCGAGGGGCGGGAGGGTATCGGGTTACTGCCCAAAACTTGTCTGATTCTCCAGAGCCTGGTGCGATTCATTGGACGCGATGCCGTCGGTGTGGGGTCGGGAGCCGCGCCATGCAAGGGTGTAAGTAGTTTCCCTGATAATGACTCCAATGTCGCCGATGTAACGAAAGTGCAGTAAAGTGGTTATCGGGCGCCTTGCCTGTTTCTGTTATTTGATTGCCCAATCCTGCAAAAATAGGAGGCGAGTCACGGAGGCCTAACGAGGCTTGCGTATACTGGATGCCCATTGTGACGGTGACTTGGGCAGGAGCATCCGATGCTAACGAGCAATCAGGAAAAGGGTGGGGAACTGGACGCCGATCTCGAGCGGCTGCGCCAGCGGTTGGCCTCCACCATCGAGCGCTGGACGCCAAACCAGCAGGTTCAGGAGACGGTGGTGCCGGGCCTGCATCTGTTCCGCTCGGATTCCCAAACCAGCTGCACCGCCTCGGTCTATGAGCCTTCTGTGTGCTTCATCGCGCAGGGCACCAAGTCGGTCAGCTTCGGCGACCGGGAGCTGATCTACCAGCCGCTGACCTACATGGTGTCGTCGGTGCATCTGCCGGTGCTGGGGCGGATCCTCGATGCCTCGCCGGAGAAACCCTACCTGGCATTCAAGATCGTGGTGGACCCCCAGGACGTCAGTAACCTGGTGCTGGAGATGGGCGACCAGCTGCCACCAGAGGCCGCGCTGGGCCCCTGTCCCGAAGGCGACTGTGCGCTGAGCATGGCCACCATGGACCGCGGCATGCTCGATGCGGTTACCCGCCTGATCGGGTTGCTCGATGCGCCCCAGGACATCCCGGTGGTCGCGCCCCTGGCCCGCAAGGAAATTCTCTATCGCACCTTGATTGGCGAGATGGGACCGCGCATGCGCAAGTTCGCG
>JBFHLR010000293.1:0-2199 GCA_041594735.1 Marinobacter sp. | reverse complement strand
GCTACCGGTATTGAAGAGGGGCTGAACGCTGGCATGTGGACGGTGGCGGTGGTGGCCTCAGGCAACGCCATCGGGCTCAGCGAAGAAGGGTTGGCGACGCTGGAGGATGTCGAAAGGGCTGATCTGTTGGCTCGTGGTTATCGTGTCATGGCGCAGTCGGCGGCTCACTATGTGATTGACTCCATTGTGGATTTGCCGGACGTGCTGGCGGATATCGAGCATCGTCTGGCGGCCGGCGAGCAACCGTGAGGCAAAGGCAGAGAAACGTCATCTGGCTGTCACGTTTTTGCAATGAAATGGCCCTAAGGTTGGAGAGAATAAAGTCTGGTATAGACCAGTAAGAAAAGTGACTCACCCAACCTGATCGTCGACAAGGAGACTAGCGTGAAACACCTGAAGAAAGCCTTCGCCCTGACTGCCCTGACTGTGGCCATGAACGCCAGCGCCCAGACCGAACTGACCGTGTACACCGCGGTTGAGGCGGAAGACCTGCAGAAGTACGCCGAGCGTTTCAATGAGGACCATCCGGACATCAAGATCAATTGGGTGCGGGATTCCACCGGTGTGATCACCGCTCGCCTGCTGGCGGAAAAAGACAATCCGCAGGCCGACGTGGTCTGGGGCCTGGCTGGTACCAGCCTGTTGCTGCTGAAGAACGAAGGCATGCTGGCGCCGTACGCACCGGAAGGTCTGGATGCACTGTCTCCGAAGTTCCGCGACCGTGACGAGACTCCGTCCTGGGTCGGCATGGATGCGTGGATGGCGGCCATCTGTGTCAACACCATCGAGGCCGAGATCAACAACCTGCCGATGCCGACCAGTTGGCAGGACCTGACCAATCCGGTCTACCAGGGCCATGTGGTGATGCCGAATCCGAACTCTTCCGGTACCGGCTTCCTGGACGTGTCTGCCTGGTTGCAGCTGATGGGTGAGAACGAAGGCTGGGAGTTCATGGACGGTTTGCACCAGAACATCAGCCGTTACACCCACTCCGGTTCCAAGCCTTGCAAGATGGCGGCTTCTGGTGAGACCTCCATTGGGGTTTCCTTTGCCTTTCGTGGTGCTCGTCTGAAGGAGCAGGGCGCACCGCTGGAGCTGGTGTTCCCGCAGGAAGGTCTGGGCTGGGAAGTTGAGGCCACGGCCATCGTTAACGGAACTGACAAGCTGGAGGCGGCCCAGACTCTGGTTGACTGGTCGATCACTCGTCAGGCGATGGAGATGTACAACGAGGGCTACGCCATTGTGGGCATGCCGGGTGTGGCCCAGCCGATCGAGTATTTCCCGGCGAATGCCGAGGAGCTGATTATCGATAACGACTTCGGCTGGGCGGCCAGCAACCGTGAGGCCATTCTGGCCGAGTGGGCGCGTCGTTATGACGGTAAGTCTGAGGCTCGGTGATTTGGCCTTTTGCCCACTAGCCTTCTAGGCCGTACCGGTGCCCGCTGACGGGGTTTCCTTCGCTGCCCTCCAAGGTGCGTCCATGCACCTGGTCGGGCACCGCGGCATTCATGCCGCTGCTACGGAAACCCCGTCACCGGGCACCCCCGAATGACTGAGATATATCCGGTCTCGCAGATCGGCTGTCACTGATCGACGTGACACATAACGAGAGTATTCCCTCTCCGGTTTATCGGAGAGCCATATTTCGCAGAGCAGGGGATTCACCATGATCCAACAAACCCAGGGAAGTCGTCTCGAAATCCAGGGCGTTAACAAGTTTTTCGGCGATTTTTGCGCGCTGCAGAACATCGACCTCACCATCGAACCGGGTGAGCTGGTGTGTTTCCTGGGGCCGTCCGGGTGTGGCAAGACCACCCTGCTTCGCATCATCGCCGGGCTGGAGCCGCAGAGTGCTGGTCAGCTCCATCAGGGCGATGTCGATATCTCGCAAAAGCCGCCCCGGGATCGGGACTTTGGCATCGTGTTCCAGTCCTACGCGTTGTTTCCGAACATGACGGTGACCGACAACATCGCCTATGGCCTGCGTAGCATCGGCATGCCGAAGGCGCAGATCAGCAGCCGGGTCGAGGAGTTGCTGGCGGTGATCGGGCTGGAAGACCATGCTCGCAAGTACCCCGCCCAGCTTTCCGGTGGCCAGCAGCAGCGCGTCGCGTTGGCGCGGGCGCTGGCACCGTCGCCGGGGTTGTTGTTGCTGGACGAACCGTTGTCGGCGCTGGACGCCAAGGTACGCCACCACCT
>JBFHLR010000292.1:0-2245 GCA_041594735.1 Marinobacter sp. | reverse complement strand
GCGGCAAGCTATCACTATCGTTCATGGCCGGCAAGGGCCGTTAGGTCGCCACGTTGGGGCGATTCGGTTCTGGCCGGGTCAGCTATTCTGCACGCTTTCCCAGGGTTCGCGGCGGCCGTCCAGTTCCCACTGGATGCGTCGGTGGAAACGGCGAATCTTGCGCTGGATGGCCCGTTGTCTCAGTGTCGGATGGCGCGCCAGCAGCCGCTGCACCATCGGCGCCCCGAGCCCGTCCACCAGAAACAGCTCCGGCTGCCCGCTCCGGTCGGAGACCACCAGGTTGTGGGGCAACAGATTGCGGCTCTGGATCCCGGTGGCCAGCAGCCACTGGCAGAAACGGTCAATGGCCTGACACAGTTCGTCGGTTAGCCCTTGCCGTAGGTAGCGTTCCAGGGTTAGCCCCGGTTCGCCATCGCGGCCGGTGACCAGATCGGTGAGGTTGGCAGGCCCGAGTGTGGTGTGAACGGAGCCATACAGCCGGGGTAGATGCTGCCAGAGCTGGGCCTCATCCGGGCCGGCCATCCGCTGCGCGATGGCCGGCTGCTGATGCCCCTGTTGTTCCTGGCGATTATCGTCCAGTCGTTGCCTGCCCAGCAGTCGCTTCAGCCGGGGCTGGCGCTGGTAGCGCTGGTCCAGGATGCCGGGTTTCAGCACTTTCAGGCACCAGTCTGGCTGCTCGGGGTGGCGAAAGCACAGGCGGTTGGCGCCGCTTGCGAAGGGAACCGCCTGGCTCAAGTCGATCACGGATGGACCCCCGCTGAAAGCAGCGTGCGGTAACAGGCTTCGGTCTGCTCGGTCATGGTGGCGAGGGTGAATTGCTCACGAGCCCGGGCCATGGCGTCGGCCTGGTGCTGCCGCAGCTGGGCCAGATTGGGGAGGTGCTGGCCCAGCAGGGTTTGCAGGGCCTGCGCACTGGTGTCAGTGGCCAAGTTGTCTTGCGGCAGCAATTCGGGCGCACAGCCAACTGGCGTGGCCAGCACCGGGCAGCCGGCCTGCAAGGCCTCGATGACCAGGTAGCCGAAGCCTTCCCGGTGCGAACTCACCACGCAGGCGTCGGCGTGGCCGAGCCAGTCCCGCAAGTCGTCGCGATAGCCGGCCAGGGTGATGTGTTGCTGCTGGCCCAAGTCGTTGATGAGGGCATGCAGCTGTGCCTGCTGGCTGCCCCGGCCCACAATGACCAGTTGGCCTGCTGGCGCCAGTTGGGCCCAGGCCCGAATCAGCGTTGCGAACCCCTTCACCGGCTCCAGACGCCCGGCGGCAATCACCAGTGGACGGGCCGGGTGCGGGCTGAGTGCGGCCAGGGTCTGCCGTGGTTGCGAAGTGTGCGGGGCGGTGCCGTTGTATATCAATTGCCGACGCGGATGCTGAATGCGTTCGAACACCGCCTGGCTGACTGCAATGGTCGCATCCAGGTCGGCGAAGTCGGCGAGGGACGATTTCACCCCATGCACCGTGCCCAGTCGGGCCACTCCGCTCAATGGCGTACCGGACAGCAAGGCGGCGGCCTTGTTGCCCTGGGCATGCACCACCTCCGGGGCCAGTTTGCGCAGGCTCCGGCGTAGCCGGTGGCGCAGCCAGGGGTTACGGCGCCCCAGTGCCATCGGCAGGGGATGAAAGCTCAGCGGCTGCGGGAAACGGTCGGCATACTCGGGATGGGCCAGAATATGGACGCGATGGCCCCGTGCCGCCAGCGCCTGGGCGAGGCTCAGAGTGTGCTGTTCCATGCCGCCCCAGCCCGAGCCGGGGCTGGCCAGAACCTGGGCAATGGTCAGCCGCGGGGGCATCAGGCGGTCTCCACCTGTTTTGCCTCGAGCAACTGGCGATAAACCGCCAGAGTCGCCTCCGTTTGGGCTTCCAGGCGGAAGCGTTCGGGTAGCTCAATCGAACGGCGAGGGGCATTGGCCAGGGCAACGGCCCGATCGGCGAACTCGTGAATGTGATCCGGCGTCACCAGCCCCTCCGGGAAGCAGGCACGTAGGGTTTCCGCCGCGCCGCCGCGATCGAATGCCACCACCGGTGTGCCTGCAGCCAGCGCTTCGGTTACTGTGCGGCCGAAGGGCTCGGGCTTGGTGGACATGTGACAGACCAGGGTCGCCAGGCTGTAGAGGTCCGCCATGTCGGCCCGTTGCCCCAGGAAGGTTACCTGGCCATCCAGGCCAAGCTCGCTGCGATGTTCCTCCAGCTCCTTCAGGAAACGCTGCTTGCCCGGTTCCACGCCGCCGACAATGACGCCGTGGAGGTCCCG
>JBFHLR010000291.1:0-2271 GCA_041594735.1 Marinobacter sp. | reverse complement strand
GTGAACGCCCTGATGACTCGCATTCCGGTGGACATCGTGCTCAAGGTGGAAGGCGCCCCGGTGTACGACAGCCAGGAGAAAGCGATCTACATCCGTCGCCTGCAACTGCTGGACAGCCGGGTGGAATCCACCCTGTTCAACCAGGATATCCAACCCTTGACCGACACCGTGATGCGCAGCGTGGCGCAACTTCTGGAAACCGTACCGGTGTATCGGCTGGACGAATCCGACCCCAGCCAGAAGCTGTTCGGCATGGTGCCCTTGGACATCCGGGTGGCGCCAGGGCGGCTAGAGTTCGTGATGGCGGACCAGTAGCGGGCTCCGACCAGATCAGCCCAGGCTATGGGCAGGTTTGCAGCCTTTTCACTTATCGCCCGCGGCTGCATCGACACCTGCGCGATTAACCCGTTTGGCGGTGCCCAAAGCCTAGGGAGCCTCTGATTAAGATCGGAAGCCGGTTGCACTATCCGCCCACCAACGCCCGACATCAGAGTTCAACGGTGCCAACTACAGACGTCGCCAACGGGCCTCGCATTGCCTGAGAAACCAAGGAGTTAGTGAATGCAGACCATCCTGGGAGCCAGTGGACAGATTGGTAGCGAGCTCGCCACCAATCTTGCGCGCGACTTCACCACCGACCTTCGGTTGGTGAGCCGCCGCCCGCAAAAGATCAACGACACCGACCAGCTACTGAGCGCCGACCTCCTCGATGCCGAGCAGACCCTGCGGGCCGTCGAAGGATCGGAGATTGTCTACCTCACGGCCGGATTGCCCATGGACACGCAGCTATGGGTCGACCAGTGGCCCACTATGATGCGCAACGTCATCGATGCCTGCGCCAGCCACAACGCCAAACTGGTGTTTTTCGACAACACCTACATGTACCCGCAGACCGATGCACCCCAGACCGAAGAAACTCCCTTTCAACCGAATGGCGAGAAGGGCAAAGTCCGGGCCGCCATCGCCGGGGACCTGCTTACCGCCATGAGCAGCGGCCGCGTTCAGGCCATGATCTGCCGGGCACCGGAGTTCTATGGGCCAGGCAAGACCCAGAGCATCACCAACGCCACCGTGATCAATAAGTTGCGGCACGGTAAAACGGCAAAGGTGTTCCTGCGTGACGACACCCTGCGAACCTTGATCTTCACCCCCGATGCCAGTCGGGCCATGGCCTTGCTGGGCAACACCCCCGATGCCTTTGGCCAGACCTGGCACCTGCCCTGCGACGACAACCGACTCACCTACCGGCAATTCATCGAACTGGCGGCAAACACCTTCGGTGTCGAGGGCAACTACCAGATCCTCAAACATTGGCAGCTGACGCTTGCCGGCCTGGTTAACCAGAGGCTTAGGGACGCAGCCGAGCTGCTACCCCGCTATAAGGTAGACAACCTCTTTGTCTCCGACAAATTCAAAACCCGCTTCCCGGAGTTTCGAGTCACGACTATTCCAGAGGGCCTTGCGGCGATCTGGGACGAAACCCCAAAAACATAAAGCGAAACGGGACAGCTGCAGATCGTCTAGTGGGTCAGGCCAGATCCCGCCAGACTCCCCCAGGTGCACCTGCACCTGGGGGAGTGACAACCTGACAGCCTACCGCGTCAGTACTGACCGGCGTTACTCGCGGTCACTGGCGGTACATTCAGACAACGCCGGGTCATCGGCACAGCGTATTTTTGACATCAGCGCCAGCATGCGTGGATCGTACACCGACGGTGCCCCCTGGGTGCCGTCTCGCATCTGGAGGCGGTTCTGACGGAACATTTCCTGGTATCCCTCGATGTCCTGACTGGAGATATCAATCCAGCTCGATTGCGGAATTGCCGATTCCTGCCGGTCGATCAGTTCCATGGTCTGCGGGAACATGGACCAGGCAATTTCCCGGGCTTGTTGGGCGGTCTCGTCGTCCAGCCGGTCATCCCGCGCAATGATCTGTACGGTAAGCTGCGCCAAGGTGTAGTTGACGATGCCTCCGTCCGGTTGGATGCCCTTGTAGAGTTCCAGCGCCTCGTAGGCGAAGGCCGGCGCATAGGCGGTATCGACCGAGCCGTTGTTGAACTTGCCGGCGAAATTGGTGATATCAGAGGGCACCACAGTGGCTTTGACGTAGTTCACCATGTGGATGGCGTCTTTCTGATAATCCAACGTTGCCATGCGCTTACCGGCCAGCGCCGAGGCCGAATTGATGCTGCGGTCGTTCACAAACAGATAGCCCGCACCAATGGGAAGAATGCCCAGCACCTCAAAGCCACCGGATTTCATCAGGGGGGC
>JBFHLR010000290.1:0-2277 GCA_041594735.1 Marinobacter sp. | reverse complement strand
GGAGGTGAGTTGCAACGGCATGAGCTTCCGCGAACCGATGCTGGTGACCCACCGCGGCCTCAGCGGGCCGTCGATGCTGCAAATCTCCAGCTTCTGGCAGCCTGGCGACGAGCTGGCCATCGACCTGCTGCCCGGCCAGAATGTACAGGAAGAGCTATTCGAGCTGCGCAAGGCCAGCCCGCAAGGCACCCTGGCCAAATACCTCAACCAGCATCTGCCCAAACGCTTCGCCCAGGCTTTCAAAGACCTGCAGGGCTGGCAGGGTCCGCTGCAAAGCTACAAGAACGCCGATCTGGAGGCCGCCACCGACACCCTGCAACGCTGGGCCATCAAACCCGGCGGCACCGAAGGCTACCGCACTGCCGAAGTCACCCTGGGCGGCGTCGACACCCGCCAGCTATCCTCCAAGACCATGGCCGTGAACGATCGCCCAAATCTCTACTTCATTGGTGAGGTGGTGGATGTGACCGGGCACCTGGGCGGACACAACTTCCAGTGGGCCTGGGCGTCGGGAGTGGCGGCGGGGAGTGCGGCCTGATGACGGTTAACCGAAGAACATCGCAGGCCGGAGACCAAACCGTTCAGACAGTTTCTCAATTGCCTGGCGGCTCAAGGTTCTTTTTCCATTAAGCACCTTGGAAACCATGGTCTTATCCCCGATTTCAGGCAGGTCACTTCCGGTAAGATGGTGCTGCTTCATCAACGTGCGAAGCAGCGCAACATCGACCGGAACAGCGTCAGCCTCCGCAATGAAGGCAACCAGTTCCTCGTCCCGGGACTCATAGCGGGCTATCGCCTGGCTGAGCATTTCAATGAGCGGATTCAGCGGATCATCCAGGGTATCACTGACGGACTCCAGCACCTGCTCCAGTGTTTCAAGCGCGACCTCGTACTGCTCATCAGTGCCAATGTTGATCAGCGGCTGGGCAGTGGCCATAAAGGTTTGGTAAGCATCGAGGATTGCTAACTGAGCCATGGTTTCACCTCTTGTCCTGTTCCTTCCGGTACTTCTTGGTCAGCTTGTCGTAATCTGCATGATTGACAATGTGCTTGATATACATGCGCTTGTTTACGAACTGGATAAACACAAGCACGCGCAGATTGTTACCGCCAACATCCAGCACCCACCACTTATCCTTGTATTTGAAGTTGTCCAGTGACGGAAAAGCCGCCTTTAATTCATCCGGTGTTTGGAAGTCCGTTTTATCCAACACTCGATACATATCAAGCAATGCCTCCCGGTCATTGGGGTACCTCTTGGCGGCATCGTTAAACGGCTTTTTCGAAATGACATTCATTGGCTATCCCTAGCTAACTGAAACTCAACACCAAAGCTAAAGTTGACTTCAGGTCAACCATAAACATAAGTTGACCAGCAGTCAACCTAAAGAAAACTTGGCGTGATTAATCAGGTTCCGGGCCTCGGGTAACAACGCCTGAAGCGTTGTTACCCGATGAATGATCGAGGTACGATCGAGCAATATTATGCTCGGCAAATACTCCCCTAAAACTTGGTTCATCGCGATTTACCGGGAAAGAGAGTCGCAATCATCCCATAAGGGAATTACGCCGGGCTAAGAATTCGACAGCGGCCTTCTATCCCAGCCAGACGAAATCCGCTGAACCGGCCCCAGGCTGAGAGCCTCATCCCGCCGGCCCACCGGCCTTGGTCCGCGGGGTTGACGTTGTGGTTGATCGACAGCACCGATCCATGAAGCGACGCATGAGGCGCAGGTACTCGCCCTGGTGCAGGTGCATGGCATGATTGCCAGGAAACCAGTGTATCTGGCTCCCTGGCCAGTGCTCATGCAGGGCCTGGACACACTGCGGTAGCGTGAACCGGTCTCCGGCTCCGCCGATCACCAGCAGCCGTTCTGGCGCAATCACCGGTTGCCAGGTCAACGGACTGTGCACGGCGGTGACATGGCGAAACTCCGACACGTCGATGCCGTAGCGGGCCATGTAGTGGCGGAGGATCCAGTTCAGGGGCGGCAAATGCAACGCCGTATCGACCAGCATCACCGCGGGCGCATTGGGTATGGCGAAGGCCAAGCGGGCATCCACCGACGCCGCCAGTGCGCTGACGTACCCCCCCAGGCTCAATCCCGACACGCCAATGGCGGGCGCCCCCTGCCGTTGCAGATAGTCCATCCAGATGCGCAGGTCATACACCGCCTGCAGGAAGACCTCGTTCATGTGCGACAGGCCATGGGCGACGATGCCGATGCCGCTGAAGAGGTCGTAGCGGTCGCTGCGGTAGCCATGGAACGGCATGGT
>JBFHLR010000289.1:0-2328 GCA_041594735.1 Marinobacter sp. | reverse complement strand
TCACGCATCTCGCACCGCTCCGTGTTCGATCCAGAGGGTACGGTCCGCCAGTTGCAGCACTCGCTCGTGATGGGTGGCAACCACCAGCGTCTTGCCCCGGGATTTCAGCGTCAGCAGCGCGTCGACGATGGCCTGCTGACTGGCCGCATCCAGCCCTGCGGTAGGTTCGTCCAGCAATACCAGCTCGAAATCCGCCAGGAACACCCTGGCCAATGATAATCGCCGGGCCTGACCGCCAGAGAGACCCTCACCCTGTTCGCTAACGGCACTGTAAATCCCGTCAGGTCGCCTCTCCACCAGGGTTCGCAGACCCACCAGCGTCAGCGCCTGCCGGATATCGTCGTCGGTGGCTTGTGGCGCCACGAGCCTCAGGTTCTCAGCCCAGCTGGCCTGCATTAAGAATGGCGACTGACCCAGCCACCCGAATGTGCGCTGACCAGGCCGCTCCCCAAGCACCGATACCGCGCCATCACTGGGCGCTATGAAACCGGCCAGCAGGTGTAGAAACGTGGACTTGCCCCCGCCGGAGGGCCCTCGCAGGGCAACGCATTGGCCCCGTTGCAGGGTGCAAGAGACACGGTCGAGCACGCCCACGGTTCCGGGATAGCTGACCGAGACGTTGGCCAGCTGGATGGTGCTGGCGCAATGCTCCCGGGGGTGTGGGTCGGCTGACTGGGTGGTAACGGCCTTGGCGCTCAACCTTGCCAGCAGGAGTTCCGCTGCGCCCAAGGCGGCGGCCCGATCGTGATAATGCTGGGCGAGCTGGCGCAGCGGCTGGAAAAACTCCGGCGCCAATAGCAACACAAACAATCCGCTGAACAGGGTGAGTTGATCGGCGGGGCCGATGCGGATGTAGCCCAGCAGGCCGAAGCCGATGTAGATCGCCACCACGGCGATGGCAACCGAGGCGAAGAACTCCAGTACCGCAGAGGACAGGAAGGCCACTTTCAGGGTTTTCATGGTCACCCGACGGAACTGTTCCGAGCGATGCTGCAACGTGCTTGCCGCCTGGTGGGTGGCGCCGAAGAGTTGCAGCGTGCCCAGCCCTCGTACCTTATCCAGGAATTGGCCAGACAGCCGCCCCAGAACCTGGAAATGCCGCTGATTCAGCTGTTCCGCGCCTAGCCCGATCAAGGCCATGAACAGGGGGATCAGCGGCGCCGACAGCAGCAGGAACAAGCCCGCCAGCCAGTCCAGGGAGATTACAACCCCCAGAACCAGCAGCGGCACTGCACCACAGATGGCTAACTGAGGCAAAAAGCGGGCGAAGTAACCGTGCAGCGCCTCGACCTGATCCAACCACTCGGTGGATAGGTTGGCGGCGGAGCTGGACTTGAGGCTGGCCGGATCGAGGCCCTGCCAAACGTCGGTGAGTTGCTGACGCACTTCTTGGCGAATTCGCCGGCTGGCGCGGGCGGCAAACTGGGTTTGCAGGCCCTGGGCGAGGGCGCGTAAGGTCATTGCCAGGGCCACACCGGCAAACTCCATCAGCAGGCCCATCGGTGGCACCTGTTGAATCACCGCCCGGTGAATCACCCAGGCCAGCAGGCCCATCTGCAGGATGGTAAACACACCGGCGAGGGTTCCAGCGGTTATGGTCAGCGCGATAGCCTGCCGTTGGGTATTGGCCAGTTGTTTGAGCCAGACGCGTCCAGTCAGCGGTTGGGGCCCGCTGCTGGTGGCTTCGGAACGGGGCTGGGTTAGGGCATCCTCCACTCAGTGGTACCCGGCGTTGGCCCGCACCTTGCCCCGGAACACCCAATAGGTCCAGGCGGTGTACACCAGGATGATGGGTATGACGAACAGCAAACCGAGCAGCAGGAACAGCTGTGAGCTGTAGGCCGAAGTTGCATCCCACAGGGTGATGTCCGGCGGCACCACGTAGGGCCAGCGGCTGACCAGCAGCCCCAAGTAGGTGGTGATGAACAGGCCCATGGTGCAGACAAAGGGCATGGCCTCGAAACGCCGCCGTACCGAGCGCCAGATCTGGAACGCGAACAACAGGGTCAGCAGCGGTAACAGCCAGATCACACTGACACCGGAGAACCAGCGTTGCAGAACCTCGCCGTCAACAAAGGGCGTCCACACGCTGATGATGGCGAAGATAGCCAGCACACTCATCAACAGCGGCGTGGCAAGCCGAAACGCCCAATCCTGCAGTTCGCCCTCGGTTTTGAGGATGAGCCAGGTCGCGCCGAGCAGGGCGTAGCCAGCCAACATTCCGATTCCCGTCAACACGGTGAATGGCGTGAGCCAATCGAGGGCGCCACCGACGTAGACCCCATTGGCGATCTCAAAGCCCTGAATGTAAGCCCCCACCACGGTGCC
>JBFHLR010000288.1:0-2344 GCA_041594735.1 Marinobacter sp. | reverse complement strand
GGTAAAGAACATGAACAATACAGGTCTGCCATGCGCCCAAAAATGTACCCAAGTATCCCCTGTCGCCGCCACCTGGTGGCGTTGCTTCTACCAGCGGTGCTGAGCCTCGCTGCTTGCGATTCACGGCCCACCCTGGAGGCCGATGCCAATGCCGTCGGCCACACTGCCCCCACGACGACCACCGCCAACGCCAATGCACAGGTGCTCGAACAGCGTCCCTTCGACAACCGTCAGGATTTCCAGCAGGCCCGGAAGGGGCTGATTGCCCAAGAGCCAAACCTGGTCATCCAGCACCAGAACGGCGCTACCGTCTGGGACATGGGCGCCTATGACTTTATCCAGGCCGATGGCGTCGATGCGCCCGCCTCGGTTAACCCGAGCCTGTGGCGGCAGGCGGCCCTCAACAACATCCACGGTTTGTTTGAGGTCACCGATGGACTCTATCAGCTCCGTGGCTACGATCTGGCCAATATGTCCATCATCGAGGGCGACAGTGGCTGGATTCTTGTGGACCCGCTGACCTCGCGGGAAACCGCCAGCCGGGCCTTTCTGTTCGCCCAGCAGCATCTGGGCAAGAAGCCGGTGCGCGCCATCATTTTCACCCACAGCCACATAGACCACTTTGGCGGCGTGCAGGGCATACTCCAGCACCTGTCGGAGGAGGAGCGCCAAAACCTGCGGATCATCGCGCCGGCGGGATTTGAGGAGGAAGCCACCAGCGAAAACATCATCGCCGGCCCCGCCATGTCCCGCCGCGCCATGTACATGTACGGCAAGCGGCTTGAGCGCGACGAGCGCGGCCATGTCGATACGGGCCTTGGCAAAGGACCGGCCTTTGGCAGCTTCGGCTTCGAGGCTGGCACCGACCTGATCCATGAGACCGGGTCTGAGCTGACCATTGACGGTGTACCGATGGTATTCCAGATAGTTTCCGGTTCCGAAGCGCCGGCGGAGTTCACCTTCTACCTGCCGGAGCAGCGGGCCTTCTGCGGCGCCGAACTGGTCAGCCGCAACCTGCACAATCTCTATACCCTGCGCGGCGCCAAGGTGCGCGATGCCGTCCTCTGGAGTAGCTATATCGACGAGGCGCGAACCCGCTTTGCCGAGGCCGAGGTCTATTTCGGCAGCCACCACTGGCCGCTGTGGGGACAGGACAACATTCAGGACTTCCTGATCAAGCAGCGCGACACCTACAAGTTCATTCATGACCAGAGCGTCCGCCTGCTCAACCAGGGGTACACGCCCAATGAAATCGCCGAGCAACTGGAATTACCGGCCGCGCTGAATGAGGATTTTCATAATCAGGGCTATTACGGCACGGTGAGTCACAATGCCAAAGCGGTGTACCAGAACTACATGGGTTGGTTTACCGCCAATCCCGCCAAACTCAATCCTTTGCCGGAAAGCGATGCCGGCCGCCGTTACGTGGAGATGATGGGCGGAGCCAGCCAGATTCTCCAACGGGCCGACGCCGACTTTGCCGCCGCGGCTGACATGACACCCGCCGAGGGCAAACGGACCTATCGCTGGTTAGCTGAACTGTTGAATCATGTGGTGTTTGCCGAGCCGGACAATGCCGAGGCCAAGGCCCTGCTGGCCAAGGTGTACGACCAACTGGGCTACCTCGCCGAATCTGCGCCCTGGCGCGACTTCTACCTGACCGGTGCCTATGAGTTACGTCATGGCGCTCCGGCGGAGGGCATCAGTCCGGCGGTGATGAAAGAGGTGATGGTCAATACTCCTGTCTCGTTGTTCTTTGACAGCATGGCGGTGCGGCTGATGGCGGACGAAGCCGAAGGGGAATCCCTGACGGTGAAGATCGCCTTTACCGACCTCGGCGAGAGTTACCTGCTGACCCTGAACAACTCGGTACTGCACCACCGGGCAGTCGCCCACGACACTCCGGCGGACGCCACTCTCAGCCTGACGCACCCGCTGTTCATCGATCTCCTGGTGGGAGAGGCGGGCGTGAAAGAACTGCTGTTCAGCGACCAGGTCAGCTTTGAGGGCAGCAAACTCGACCTGATCAGATTCTTCGGCATGCTGGACAAGCCGGAGGGCACCTTCAACATCGTCACGCCCTGACCGCACGACGGGGACTGACCGGAAGATCGGCTCAGTCCCTGTTTAACCACTGCTCCCAGTTGACTATCTGCCCCCGCCTACCCGGATGGCCAGCCTCAAAACGCCTCTTGGGGGGCCTTGTCGTTTTCGGCCTCCGCCAGAATCCACGACCGGAAAATCTCCGCGTGGGGATGAATGTACTTGAAGGCCGGTCGCACCAGATGGAAAGCTTCGGAAGTAGCCACCGAAAATCCGAATGGCGCGATCAGTTCACCTTTGC
>JBFHLR010000287.1:0-2345 GCA_041594735.1 Marinobacter sp. | reverse complement strand
GTGCCGAGCCATCCGGAATTGCTGAACTATTCAACCAAACGCGACCCCAGCGAAGTTGCGCTGGCCATTGCCGCCACCATTGCCGCCCACGCCGGCTGGTAATCCGCAGGAGGAATGAGATATGAGCACCACCAGAAAAATCGAAGTCACCGACGTCATCCTGCGCGACGCGCACCAGTCACTGATCGCCACCCGCATGCGCACCGACGACATGCTGCCGATCTGCGACAAGCTCGACCGGGTAGGCTACTGGTCGCTGGAAGTCTGGGGCGGCGCCACCTTCGACGCCTGCGTTCGCTTCCTCAAGGAAGACCCCTGGGAACGGCTGAGACAACTGCGCAAAGCGCTGCCCACTACCCGTCTGCAGATGCTGCTGCGGGGTCAGAACCTGCTGGGCTACCGCCATTACGCCGACGATGTCGTGGAGGCCTTCGTCCAGAAAGCGGCGGATAATGGCATCGACGTGTTCCGGGTATTCGACGCCCTCAACGACCTGCGCAACATTGAAACCGCCATGAAAGCGGTGAAAAAGGCCGGCAAACATGCTCAGGGAACCATCTGCTACACCACCAGCCCGGTCCACACGCCGGTGCTGTTTGTCGAGCAGGCGAAGGCCATGCAGGCTATGGGTGCCGATTCCATCGTGATTAAGGACATGGCCGGCTTGCTGACCCCCTACGCCAGTTACGAGCTGGTCAAGGCCATCAAGGCGCAAGTGGCACTGCCGCTGGTGGTGCACAGCCACTCCACCTCCGGCCTGGCCCCGCTATGCCAACTCAAGGCCATTGAAGCCGGTGCCGACCGTATCGACACCGCGATTTCCTCCTTCGCCAGCGGCACCAGCCATCCAGCCACCGAAACCCAGGTCGCCGCCCTGAAAGGCACTGAATACGATACCGGACTGGACCTGGAACTGCTGAGCGACATCGCCGACTACTTCCGTGAGGTTCGCAAGAAATACCACCAGTTCGAAAGCGAATTTACCCGCGAGGACGTCTCGGTGCAGATTAACCAGGTGCCGGGCGGTATGATGTCCAACCTGGCCAACCAGCTCAAAGAGCAGAACGCCCTGGACCGGATTCGCGACGTCTTCGACGAAATCCCCCGGGTGCGGGAAGACCTCGGCTTCCCGCCGCTGGTCACCCCCACCTCGCAGATTGTCGGCACCCAGGCGGTGTACAACGTGCTGGCGGGCCAGCGTTACAAGACCATCACCAACGAGGTCAAACGCTACCTGCAAGGGGGTTACGGCCAGCCACCGGCGGCGGTCAACACCGAGCTGCAGAAACAAGCCATTGGCAATGAGTCCGTCAACGAAGGACGGCCCGCAGACCTGCTCAGCCCCGAACTTGCCAAATTACGAGCAGACATTGGTAGCCTGGCGAAGAGTGAGGAAGATGTGCTTACCTATGCCATGTTCCCGGATCTGGGGCGGGAGTTCCTGCGGCAACGGGCCGAAGGCAGCCTGAAACCGGAGGAACTGCTGCCTGCCGAGCAAGGCGGCAAAGACCGAATGGGAACCGCCGTGGCCACCGAGTTCCGCATTGATGTTCACGGCGAGACATACGAAGTGGCCGTCACCGGCGTGGGGGATTCTGGTGCCGGCAAGCGTAAACTGTATCTATCCCTGGACGGCATGCCCGAAGAAGTGGTGTTCGAATCCCTCAACGAGTATGTTGCCGACGGCGGCAGTAATCGCAAACGGGCCAGTGATCCGGGCCATGTTACCACCGCCATGCCCGGCAACGTTGTCGATGTACTAGTGGCGATAGGAGACAGCGTCTGCGCGGGCCAGGCGGTGCTGGTCACCGAAGCCATGAAAATGGAAACCGAGGTCAATGCTGGCGTTGACGGCACCGTCCAGGCCATTCATGTGACCAAGGGTGACCGGGTTACCCCTGGTGAAGTGCTGATCGAGATTGCCTGACAGACATAAGGAGAAATCGTGAAACATATCGTTCGTGGCGTATTGGACTTTCGCAAGAACGTCTACCCTGAGCGCAAGGATCTTTTTGGTGCGCTGGCAGACGGCCAGAGTCCGGAAGTGCTGTTTGTGACCTGTTCGGATTCACGCATCGACCCCAATCTGGTCACAGGATCCAACCCCGGCGACCTGTTCATTTGCCGTAATGCGGGCAATATCATCCCGCCCCACAGCAACGAAACCGGGGGCATGACCGCCTCCATCGAGTATGCGGTGGCGGTGCTCAAGGTGCGGCATATCATCGTCTGTGGCCACACCGACTGCGGCGCCATCAAGGGCGCGCTGGACGTGGCGGCGCTGAAGGGCCTGCCCCACGTCAAGGAATGGCTGGGGCACTGCCGTTCGGCCATGGAAATCGTGC
>JBFHLR010000286.1:0-2363 GCA_041594735.1 Marinobacter sp. | reverse complement strand
TGATTGACGTATCATGCGCGGCAACCGTTTAACCAGCAGGAGGCGCCAGCCAACATGGCCATCAAGAATGCGTTTTATGCCCAATCCGGCGGGGTGACCGCTGTCATTAACGCCAGCGCCTGTGGGGTCATCCAGACCGCGCGGCAGCACCCGGACAAGATCGGCAAAGTCTACGCCGGACGCAATGGAATCATCGGCGCCCTGCGCGAAGAGCTGATCGATACCAGCCTGGAGACCGACGACGCCATTCAGGCCCTGCTCCACACCCCGGGCGGCGCGTTCGGTTCCTGCCGCTACAAGCTGAAGAACCTGACCGAGAACCGCCGCGAATACGAGCGCCTGATTGAGGTGTTCCGGGCCCACGACATCGGCTACTTCTTCTACAACGGCGGCGGCGACTCCCAGGACACCGCGTTCAAGGTGTCCCAGCTGGGCGAGAAGATGGGCTATCCGATCACCTGCATCGGTGTTCCCAAAACCGTCGACAACGACCTGCCGTTCACCGACTGCTGCCCCGGCTTCGGCTCGGTGGCCAAGTACATTGCCACCTCCACCCTGGAAGCCAGCCTGGACATCCGCTCCATGAGCGAGTCCTCCACCAAGGTGTTCATCCTGGAAGTGATGGGCCGTCACGCCGGCTGGATTGCCGCCTCCGGCGGACTCGCGGGTAACGGCGAGGGCGAGCCGCCTCACATCATTCTGTTCCCGGAAGTGCCGTTCGACCGCGAGGCCTTCCTCAAGCGGGTGGAATACTGCGTGGCCAATTACGGCTACTGCGTGGTCGTGGCCTCCGAGGGCGCCCAGTACGAGGATGGCCGTTTCGTGGCCGAGGCCGGTTCAAAGGATGCCTTTGGCCACACCCAACTCGGCGGCGTAGCACCGGCGCTGGCCAACATGGTGAAACAGGCCCTGGGCCACAAATACCACTGGGCAGTGGCCGACTACCTGCAGCGGGCCGCCCGCCACATCGCCTCCGCCACTGACGTCGAACAGGCCTACACCGTCGGCAAGGCCGCCGTGGAAATGGCCCTGGCCGGCAAACAGGCGCTGATGCCCACCATCGTGCGGGAGCAGTCGTCCCCCTATCGCTGGCACATCGGCGAAGCACCGCTCAGCGAAGTGGCCAACCAGGAAAAGAAAATGCCGATTCACTACATCACCGATGATGGCTTCGGCATTACCCAGGACTGTCGCCAGTACCTGCAGCCGCTGATCGAGGGCGAAAGCTTCCCGCCGTTCGAAAATGGCCTGCCGAAAGTCGCCAAGCTACGTAACGAGCTAGTGGAGAAGAAGCTGAAAACCGAGTTCCAGATCTAGGGAACCTCGGGTACGGAAAAAAAAGACGCTCACTTGGGGCGTCTTTTTTTTCGGGCAGAGCCCAGGTTAACTGGCCGCAGCCTCGGCCTGTTGCCGGATAAACGCAGAAAATTCGGTATAGCCGCCGACGTGCTGGTCGCCAACAAAAATTTGCGGCACCGTTTGCACCGGTTTGCCGATAGTCTGGGCCAGGTCTGCCTTGCTGATCCCTTCTTCGAGCATATTGATAAAGCGGAATGGCAGTTCCTTGATCTCACAAAGCTGCTTGGCCCGGACACAGAAACCACAAGACGGGCGGCCAAAGATGGTAACGCGCTCCATAAGTCATCCTCCAAAAACAATAAACGCCGGTGACCAGGCTCACGACCGTAGTCACCCGCTGAATCAGCAACGGATGCTATCATGGCAGCCCAGCAGCAAAAATGATACTTGCCGTTTTGCATGGCGGTCATAGCCGCAATCAATCCCCGCCCGAGTCCCATTCAGGCCTACAGCGCCAGGGTGCATGCCGGCAGAGGAGTAAGTCTTGGCGTATTTGAGTCTCTTCACCACCGCCTTCCTGGCGGCCACCTTGCTGCCGGCTTATTCCGAGGTATTACTCGGCGGGCTGGTGCTGCAGGGTTACTCACTGTGGTGGCTATGGTTCTGGGCGACCCTGGGTAACACACTGGGGTCGGTGGTGAACGGGCTGATCGGACGGCAGGTCGACCGCTTCAAGGACAAACGCTGGTTCCCCTTCTCTGCCGCGCAACTGGACAAGGCCCGAAACCGATTCAACCGCTATGGCCAATGGTCATTGCTGTTTGGCTGGCTGCCCATCGGGGGCGACGCACTGACTCTGATTGGTGGCATCATGCGGGTGCCGTGGCTGAATTTCGTGGTGCTGGTGGCCATGGGCAAGGGAATTCGGTACGCCGTGGTGCTGTGGCTAGTGCTCCAGTCCACGACGTACCAGCCGTAACGGCGGCGATCAGGCGGGGCGGTCCCGGTACAGATAAGCGGACAGCAGATCTTCGCCATTAAACTCGGCGTAGAGCACGGCGATG
>JBFHLR010000285.1:0-2365 GCA_041594735.1 Marinobacter sp. | reverse complement strand
TGACCTTACCCCGATTTAGTGGACACTGAGAAAAGAGGAATTCTAGAACCTTCAAAATCGAAAGGACTGAGATAGCCCAAGGCTGAATGCCGCCTGCGAGTGTTGTAGAAGCCTTCGATGTACTCGAAGATATCCAGCCTGGCTTCCCTGCGGGTCTGGTAGCTGCGAAAGTGGACCAGCTCCCTTTTGAGGGTGCCAAAGAAGCTCTCGACGGGAGCATTGTCGAAGCAGTTGCCGATGCCGCTCATGCTGCTTTGGATGTGATAAGCGGCCACCAGCCGCTGGTAGGCGCTTCCGGCATACTGGCTGCCGCGGTCGGAATGGTGCAGCAGACCAGGCTGGGGTTGTCGGGTGGTCAAAGCCATCTTCAAGGCACGGACCGGCAGGCTGGCGTGCATGTGCCGCTCCATGGCCCAGCCGACGATGCGGCGGGAGAACAGGTCCAGCACCACGGCCAGATACAGCCAGCCATTGGCAGTCGGGATGTAGGTGATATCGGAGAGCCATTTGGTGTTAGGCCGTTCGGCCTGGAACTGGCGCTGCAGCAGATTGGGCGCAACCGGATAGCCATGCTGGCTGTTGGTGGTTTTTCGGCGTTTTTTGCGCCTTCTGGCCTGAATGTGGTGCTTTTTCATCAATCGAGCAATCCGATTGAGACTGCAACGCTGTCCCTCAGCTCGCAATTGCGCATGCACTCTTGGGCTGCCATAGGTCTGCCGGCTTTCCTGGTGCACCCGCCGAATGTGTCCCACCAGCTCCTGGTTGTCCCTGGCTCGCTGGCTCATCGGCCGCTTTTGATGAGCATAGAAGCCACTGGCTGACACCGAGAGCAGCTCGCACATCCTCCGAATCGGAAACCGGCTGCGATTGCGTGCAACCAACTCGTATTTCAACGCTTTGGTTCCGTGAAGATGGCGATAGCTTTTTTTAGGATGTCGCGTTCCTGCTTCAGGATCTCGTTCTCCTTCCGCAGCCGGTGCAGTTCGGACTGCTCCGGGGTCTGATGTCCTTTGCCGGGAAAGGCAACCTCTCCCTGTTCGGCCAGCTCCTTGCGCCAGCGACCCAGGTTGCCGTTTCCGATGCCAAGTTCACGCTCGATCTGCACCTGGCTCTTGCCGCTGGTTTCCAACAGTCGCAGAGCTTCAAGTTTGAATTCTTTGGTGTATGCTCGACGGTTTGTGCTCATGTTTTTCGCCTCCGAAAAAGTATAACTTCCCTTTTCGATGTGTCTACTTTTTCGGGGGAAGATCAGTGAGCGAAGCTTCTCCAGCACCTCAGGCGACGGACACCCAGGCCGTCCGAGCCAATGGGCGGCTCCCTTCGACTTCGCTGTCCTTCGACTTCGCTCAGGATTCAGCGCCGCTCAGGGCAGGCCGCCAGATCCTTCCACTCGCTGCGCTCGGTCAGGATGACAGGGAGGGAAAACGCCTGCCTCAGGATGACAAGAGGGGAAGGCGCCTGCCTCAGGATGGCCGGGAGGCAGGGCAGGCACCCGGCCTTTCGTGGTCAGTCACTTCGCAAGGGTGGCCTCACTCCATAATTGTCATGCTGGAGCCCTGTACAGAGACCGTCCTGAGCGGCGCTGGCGAAGCCAGCACAGTCGAAGGGCGGTCACATTCCCCTCAGTTTGTAACCAAATGGTGACAGGGTTGCGCACTTTCGTAACCAGCATGCCATCGAATTGTGAACTTTTTCTCCTAAGATGTCGTTAATGAGCGAACGCAAGTACACAAGGAGAAAGATCATGTCCACAAATAAGTACATCCTCATTGCGATCGGCGGAATTTTCCTGCTGATCATGACACTTTTCGCAGCCCTACTGGGCTTCCAGCTGCTGTTTCGGCCGCTGGACCTGGGTCCGGATCCGGTTGTAATTGTCCAGACCACCGAGGCCCCGGATGCCACCCAGGTTCCCGCCACGCCGGTGCCAACCGCCACCGCGGTACCCACCGAAACCGGACCTGACCCGACCGCGACGGCTGCGCCGACCGCGCAACCCACCCCGGCGCCCACCACTGTGCCGGTACCGTGCCACCGGGCCGGTTTCGTCCTGGATGTAACCGCCCCCGATGGCAGCGATTATCTGCCCGGTGAAGCGTTCGTCAAGACCTGGCGCCTCAAAAACCTGGGCAGTTGCACCTGGACCACCGATTACGACCTGGTGTTTGTGGGCGGCAGCCGGATGTCCGCACCCCAGGCGGTGGCGTTGAAAGCCCGGGTGGAACCAGGAAAAACGATCGATGTGTCCGTTTCGCTGGTTGCGCCCGCGGATACCGGCTCCTATCGGGGTTACTGGCAGCTCAGGAGCGCCAGCGGGCAGTTGTTCGGTCTCGGAAATGAAGGGACGGGGACTTTTTGGGCGGAC
>JBFHLR010000284.1:0-2398 GCA_041594735.1 Marinobacter sp. | reverse complement strand
TGGGCAGTGGCCGACTACCTGCAGCGGGCCGCCCGCCACATCGCCTCCGCCACTGACGTCGAACAGGCCTACACCGTCGGCAAGGCCGCCGTGGAAATGGCCCTGGCCGGCAAACAGGCACTGATGCCCACCATCGTGCGGGAGCAGTCGTCCCCCTACCGCTGGCACATCGGCGAAGCACCGCTCAGCGAAGTGGCCAACCAGGAAAAGAAAATGCCGATTCACTACATCACCGATGATGGCTTCGGCATTACCCAGGACTGTCGCGAGTACCTACAGCCGCTGATCGACGGGGAAAGCTTCCCGCCGTTCGAAAACGGCCTGCCGAAAGTCGCCAAGCTGCGTAACGAGCTGGTGGAGAAGAAGCTGAAGACCGAGTTCCAGATCTAGGAAACCTCGGGTTCGGCAAAAAAAAGACGCTCAAATGAGCGTCTTTTTTTTTCGGGCAAACTACGGGTTAATTGGCCAATGCCGCGTCCTGCTGCCGGATAAACGCGGAAAATTCGGTATAGCCACCCACGTGCTGGTCACCGACAAAAATTTGCGGCACCGTTTGCACCGGCTTGCCGATGGTCTGGGCCAGGTCCGCCTTGCTAATGCCTTCTTCGAGCATATTGATAAAGCGGAATGGCAGCTCCTTGATCTCACACAGCTGTTTGGCCCGAACACAGAAACCACAAGACGGACGGCCAAATATTGTCACGCGCTCCATTTATCAACCTCCAGCAACGGTGCACGCCGGTGACCACACCCATCGGTCGGGTCACCCGCAGATTCAACAACGGATGCTATCATGGCAGCCCATCATCAGAAATGATACTTGCCGATTTGCATGGTGATCATAGTCTCACTCAATCCTGAACCGGGGCCCGTTGCCGCCGGGCTCTGTTCAGGCCTTCAGCACCACGGTTCCTGCCAGCAAAGGAGTAACCCTTGGCGTATTTGAGTCTCTTCACCACCGCCTTCCTGGCGGCCACCTTGCTACCGGCTTATTCCGAGGTATTACTCGGCGGGCTGGTGCTACAGGGTTACTCACTGTGGTGGCTATGGTTCTGGGCGACCCTGGGCAACACGCTGGGATCGGTGGTGAACGGGCTGATCGGCCGGCAGGTCGACCGCTTCAAGGACAAACGCTGGTTCCCCTTCTCTGCCGCACAACTGGATAAGGCCCGAGACCGATTCAACCGCTATGGCCAGTGGTCATTGCTGTTTGGCTGGCTGCCCATCGGGGGCGACGCACTGACGCTGATTGGTGGCATCATGCGGGTGCCGTGGCTGAATTTTGTGGTGCTGGTGGCCATGGGCAAGGGCATTCGGTACGCCGTGGTGCTGTGGCTGGTGCTCCAGTCCACGACGTACCAGCCGTAACGGCGGAGATCAGGCGGGGCGGTCCCGGTACAGATAAGCGGACAGCAGATCTTCGCCATTAAACTCGGCGTAGAGCACGGCGATGAAGGTATAGACGCCAATCAGCTTGCGGTTGAGGAACACAAATTCCTTGGGCGGGATGCGGAAATAACGACTGATGGCGGAGCGCGCCGCCTGACGCGCCACCCGGGACGGCAGATCGCTCTGCTTCCAGCGGTACTGCCCCTCATCGTTAACCGCATTATCGGGCCACTTGCTGCGATCGGAGCTCAGCGGTTCCAGTACCGACATGCACACCTCGGCAAAGGTCCTCAGCACCTCCTGGGGCCAGTCCCGACTCATGAAATGCAGGGCCACGCCACCATCCACCACCGCATCCCGGTCGCCCTCGTAAGAGGCCCGGATCATGGCAATCACCGGCTGCAGGAAACTGGCGGGGTACTTCTGCACCGCTCCGAAGTCCAGCAGCACGATCTGGTCGTGCTCTGAGTCCGAGCCCGGCTCACCGGCGATCCGTATGCGGTAGTTGCCGAAATTCGGATCGGTCTGGATCTCGCCCCAGACAAACAGCTCCTTGAAGAACAGTTCCAGGGCCGCCCGCCCCAGCCGGTTGCGGCGCTCCTGGGGCAGTTCCCGGACTGCCACGGCACTCACCGAATGCCCGGCTTCGTACGTAGACGCAATGACATGGGCGGTGGAATACTCCGCCAGCACCCTGGGCACCACAAACCGGTCGTCATCCACCAGCATCTTGCGGAAGTGCTCGGTGGTGCGGGCCTCGAGACGGTAGTCCACCTCCCGGTGCATCATCTCCCGCACTTCCTCGAGCCAGTCGTTGAATTCCGGGCCGATGGACACCAGGCGGGCAATGCGCAGCAGCTGCGCCACTGCGTTCAGGTCGCTGTCGACGGCATCGGCAACCCCGGGGTACTGCACCTTCAAGACCAGCTCCAGGCCATCGCTGCGACGACGGGCACGGTGTACCTGGCCAAGCGAGGCGGCGCCAATGGGGTCTGGATCAATGTCCAGT
>JBFHLR010000283.1:0-2461 GCA_041594735.1 Marinobacter sp. | reverse complement strand
GCTGCTGCCACCGGCGCTGGCGTTGTAGCTGGCCTCCGGCAGGGTCACGGTGTCGCCGTGGTGATCGGCGATCACCAGCGGTTGGTTGTCCTGCGTTCCATCGAAGCGAAAGTGCCAGCCCTCTTCCGCCGCCAACCGCTGAAGAAAGTCGAGATCACACTCGCGGTGCTGAACGCAGTACTCCCGCTCTTGCGGGGTACGCTTGAGGTCGAACACGATGTCGCTGATGCCGCGCTCGCCCAGCAGCGTCTTGAGGATGCTGTCCGGGGCCTGGGACTGGAAGATGCGGCTGTTGTGCATCAATCCAAGACGCCACAGCGCCGGTGCCACCACCAGCTGGTAGCGGGTGCGACGGTGGCCGCTGTCGCCACGGGCGAATTCGGAGACCACGCCGGTGAAGCGGCGCAGCAGCTGGCCGTCCTGCCAGACCGCCAGTTCCACCGGTTGTTCGAGGACTTGATCCAGGGAGGGGGACAGACTTGCAGTCTGTCCCCCGGATGCGCTTGAGCTGGCACCGATGCCTGGATCGCTGCTGGCCAGTTCCAGGGTGCCATGGAACAGCTCAGAGAGAGCTTCAGAGAATTCGAACGCGACCACCACAAACAGGTCGGCGGGGAGGCTGCCGACACGGGCGGTAAATTGCAGTCCGCTTGCGAGGGAAACGAAGGCCTGGGGCATATCTTCGGTCCTTGAAGAAACAGGTTCCTCTACCGGGAACAAAATGTTGGGCTCATCCTGAGCTCGCGCCTGATTATAGCCACCACTATCCAGAAGGAAACCCTGAGGCCACGGCAAACCACTGGATATGAGAGGTAGGCCAAAATAAATTTCTCCAGCTCGCCAATCTGATGTCGTTACGCAACTGGTGAACAGCCCTCAACGTGCGGTGAAACAGACCACCCGGAGGTGGCCTTCAATTGCTGACGCCGGTTCCACTACCGATCAAGGTGCCGCCGCAGGTGATGGCATCGCCGGTCAACGCCACCGGTTTGCCTTCAATCAGCACCGTCGGGTTACCGGCCGCAACGAACCGGGGATGAGGGGGATGCTTGGGCTTGGAGTGGATGGCCAGCGGATCGCCCAAGCGAGCGATGGGCTTGCCGTCCAGCAGCACCGTGCTGCTGCCGGCAATGACCGGGGTCGGCGGGAAGCCTTCGTGATCGCTGCCCAGGTCGCCTAGCAGAACCAGGTTCTTGGCCATAAATTACCTCCTTATGTGTGGCAGGGCCCCGCACCATCCCGGTCGGGGCGCCTTGGCTTTGTGGTGGACGCTCTAGTACAGGCTGCGGGGTATCCGGTACCCGGCCAGTAACTGCTGGGTGAACGGGTTGGTATTGCTGCCGGCATGAAGGCGGTACTGCATCTCGCCGCCGTCCAGGTTGAACCTGACGTCCACGGCGCTGGCACTGACCCCGGTAATATCGGCCTGGTCCAGCAGCCGGAACAGGGCCCAGGGCCCGGAGGCGGACAGACTGCGGGGCGAGCGATTGACCGCAGTGGGCACCAGGGTGATCCGGCTTTCCACGGCATCCCGCAGGGTATTGGGCCACACCAGAGGAATACTCTGGCGCGGGCCGTGGCTGAATTCCACCAACTGACCGTCAACGTTCACCACGCTGCGCCGCTTGTTGGATGACAGGTTCAGCGGTTCCATGGAAAACTCCACGTCCAGGGCGCCACCGCGGGTGAAGAAGGCCTGGCGAATCAGCTCGGCACCTTCCAGGGCCGCCAGCACGTCGCGACGCACCAGCGACGCCCGCCGGGACACCAGCACATGCTCGGGGTGATCTTCCAGGAACAGCTTCAGGTTGTCCTGATAGAAGCGATTGAGCAGCCCCTCCGGTCCGAAGAACCGCTCGAAGTCCTGCAGGGCCGCATCCCGGCCGGCGTCCGGATCGAACGGATAATGCCGGGCGAGGGTTTGCTGGAACGGCTGATAGACCTCCAGGTACCACTGCCGCTCCAGCTGGGCCACCGCCTGATCCAGGATCACCCGCCAGCTTTCGGTGGCCAGTTTCCCCAGCATGCGGTTGAGTGGCGCCGGTTGATGCTCCGCCAGCCTTTGCAGAGTGAAGATCGGGTCGGCCCCCCGCAGGCCCATACGGGCGCGCGCGGCGGACAAGGCTGCCTTGCCCCGGTCGGGCGCTTCCTGGATTCCCCGCAGGTAGCTGTGCAGGTGACTGACCACCTCCAGGATCTGCTCCAGACCGGAGGCTTGCTCCTCGCTCTTCGCCAACAGTTGATTGAGATCGGCAAACTGGCGCTCAATCTCCTGCGCCATGCGGTAATGGGAAGATTGCGCCAATAGCTGCTGGGCCTGCGCAGCGCCTGGCTCCGGCCGGGGCAGCAAGACGGTGTTGTGGCGAACCCGGTGCAGTAGCTGGGTCAGCGGTTCATGGCCGCTGGTGAGACTTTCCAGAATCCGCACGCCGTGATTGAGATCCTGGAAGCGCTGGATATC
>JBFHLR010000282.1:0-2464 GCA_041594735.1 Marinobacter sp. | reverse complement strand
TCTCGCCGCACTGATCGTGGTGGCGGTGGCGGGTTTTGTAAGGCCCATGAGCAAGCGCAGCGCCAACGGGCTACTGGTTGGCATGGCGCGCATGAGCCTGCAACTGGCGTTGATCGGACTGATCCTCAAGGCGCTGTTTGACAACATCACCGTGTGGTGGGTGCTGCTGGTATCGGCGGTCATGCTGCTTGCCGCCGGCCGCGAGGTCATGGCCCGGCAACACTACCGCAGACACCGCCTGGGAGAATGGCGGGACGGCCTGTTCGCCATGGCCATCGGCTCTTTCTCTTTAACCCTGCTGGCCTTACTGGTGATGATCGGACACGATCCCTGGTATCACCCTCGCTTCGCCATCCCGTTCCTGGGCATGATGCTGGGCAACACCATGACCGCCATCGCCCTCACCATCAGCCGCATTCTCGAAGGCGCCCACCAACAGCGGGCCATCCTTGAGCAGCGGCTGGCACTGGGCGAACCCTGGCCGGAAGCCTGCCACCACATCCGCCGCGACGGCATTCGCCAAGGCCTGATCCCGGTGATTAACATGATGGCCGCCAGTGGCATTGTCAGCCTGCCCGGCATGATGACAGGGCAACTCCTCGCCGGTGCCGACCCCATCAGCGCGGTCAGCTACCAGATCCTGATCATCCTGCTGATCGCCGCCGGTACCGGCATCGGCATCCTCGTCGCCTCGCAACTGACCTTGCGACAGCTATTTGATGAGCGGCACCGATTGCGGCTGGACCGATTTACTGAACAGCATGAGCACTGACCACCGTCACTCCAGAAAACTTCTGCCACCATTGCCAGACCGGCTTGAGACGACCTAAGATCCGCCGCAAGCGGTGGACACGACGGCTCAGGCACGCCCCAGGAACTTCCGGTCTTCGACATTCACCTTGATGCGGTCACCGGTGGAGATGTGCTCAGGCACCTGCACCACCAGACCGGTGGACAGAGTGGCCGGCTTGGTCCTTGCGGTGGCTGAGCCGCCCTTGATGGAAGGATCGGTTTCGGTAATTTCCAGATCGACGGTGGTGGGCAGATCCAGCGCCACCGGGGCATCGTCCACCAGAATCACCATCAGGCCCTGCATGTCCTCGGTGATGAACAGTAGCTCATCCTCGATGGCGTCTTTGTTCAGCGCGTACTGGGTGTAGTCCTCACTGTCCATGAACACATACTCCTCGCCATCGCTGTAGGAGAAGGTTGCCGGACGACGGACCAGGTCCGCCAGGTTCAGCATGTCTGAATCCTTGAAGGTCTGGTCAAGCTTGTTGTTGGTGACCACATCGTACATCCGCATGCGGTACAGGCTGCCCCCGGCCCGCCCCTGGGGCACGGAGCGTTCGATGTCTTTGACGAAATACACACGGCCTTCAAACTCGATGGCCTGATTTTTCTTGATTTCACTGGCTTTGGGCATGGTTTAACGCTCCAGAACAAAAGTCCAAACTTGATCAACATTCGGGGCGTGGGCAGCCGCCCCGGTCAGCGGACTGCTGGTATAACACGAACTCGCCCGTCGCGCGATAGCCTGGTGGCCGGTTCAGCGAAACCGGGGCCGGGGCGGTTCGACCTGGAAGCGCGCCCAGGACACACCTACAAGGCGGAACAGGTCAATCACTCCGGTGATGGCGCTGGCCAGCGTTCTATAAAAGCCAATTTCCCGGCAACACCGGAGTGTGAGAGGCTAAAGAGCTTCTAATTAACTCCTGGGCCCAACAACAAGGAGACCACCCATGAGCGATACCCTGATCGACCGCCGCGATCTCGCCTTTCAGCTTTACGACGTGCTGGACACCGAAGCGCTGGTGAAGCGCGAGCGCTTCCGGGAACACAGCAAGGACACCTTCGATGCGGTGATTGAAACCGCCGACAAGATCGCGCGAGAGACCTTCGCCAACCACAACAGTGCGGCGGACAAGGACGAGCCCCGTTTTGTCGATGGCAAGGTGGAGATGCTGCCGGAGGTCAAACAGGCGTTCGACGCTTATGCCCAGGCCGGCTTTATCGCCGGCCGCCACGACCACGAGCTCGGCGGCATGCAGCTGCCGGAGTCGGTCATGGCCGCCTGCAACGGCCTGTTCACTGCTGCCAATCCCAGTACCGCCGGTTACCCCTTCCTGACCACCGCCGCGGCCAACCTGATTCGGGCATTTGGCAGTGAGCAGCAACGCAGCACCTACCTGCCCCACATGCTGTCCGGCCGGTTCAGCGGCAGCATGGCGCTGACCGAGCCCCATGCCGGCTCCAGTCTGGCGGATATTCGTACCTCGGCCACGCCCACCGATGCAGGTCATTACCTGATCAAGGGGGCGAAAATTTTCATCTCCGGTGGTGAACAGTCGATTACCGAGAACATCGTGCACATGGTACTGGCCAAGATCAAAGGCGCGCCGGCGGGGGTCAAGGGTATCTCCCTGTTCATCGTGCCGAAGTTTCGTGTGGCGGACGATGGCGC
>JBFHLR010000281.1:0-2473 GCA_041594735.1 Marinobacter sp. | reverse complement strand
TTTTGCGGGCTGAAGGACCGCCATGCCGTCACCCGGCAGTGGTTCAGCATCTACCGACCTGGCCGGGAGGCGGACGATCAGGCCTTTCTCGCCGAGGTGGCCGGGTATTGGACGCTGCTTGCGGCCCATCGTTACGTAAAGAAACTGCGCCGGGGTGAACATCGAGGTAACTTCTTTGAGATTACCCTGCTCGATGTGGCGGGGAATCCTCAGGACATTGAGGCGGCGTTGACGCAGGTGGCGGCGCAAGGCTGTCCGAACTATTACGGCGCCCAGAGATTTGGTCGCGCCGGCAGCAATCTGGAGCGGGCAATCCGGCTTGATCCCCAGCGTCATCGTCGTGGCCGGCGCAAAGGGCGGGATCATCACCGCCAGGGCCTGTATTTTTCCGCCGCCCGCTCCTGGTTGTTCAACCAGGTGCTGGCGCGCCGGGTTGAGCAGGGCAGCTGGAGCAGTGCCATGGCCGGCGAGCCGGTGCCCGGGGCAGTGACCGGGCCGCTTTGGGGGGATGGCGGGACCACGGCCGACGGCGAGCAGGCGCTGCTGGAGCGTGCGGTGGTCGCGGAGCATCCGGAATTGGAACAGGTATTCTCTGATACTCGCATGAAGCCGGAACGGCGGGATTTGGTGCTCAGGCCAGGCCGTTTCTCCTGGCGCTGGCCCGAATCTGCTCGCCTGACCTTGCAATTTCAGCTGGCGCCCGGACAGTATGCCACCACGTTGCTGGGCAATGTGTTTCGACTGCGGGATTCCCACGCGGCCCCAGAGCTCGCGGAAGGCCAGTAAACAGGGCATATTATAGGAAGTTCCCGGTTGGCCACTGGTCTCCGGGTAATTCGGAACCTGATCGGCAGGCACTGAACCTGTCGGCGACTATAAAGGAGCCTCTGAATGCCAGAGATGATCCGGAGTGATTCCGAGGCCCCTAAACAATAATCCGCAACCGGCCAATCGCGCTGGTTGAAGGCTAGCGGAGAAAATCGTGCGTATTCTGTTGTCCAACGATGACGGCGTTCATTCGGCCGGGCTACTGGCTCTGTATGAAGGGTTGGCGGGTATGGGCGAGCTGGAGGTGGTGGCACCGGATCGAGACCACAGTGGGGCCAGCAATGCCCTGACCCTCAATCGCCCCCTCACGGTCGAACAGCATCCCAATGGCTTCCGTTCGCTGGATGGCACGCCAACCGACTGTGTTCACCTGGCGGTCAATGGCCTGTTCGAACAGGGTTTCGATCGAGTGATCTCCGGAATCAACACCCACGCCAATCTGGGCGACGACGTTATCTACTCCGGCACGGTTGCAGCGGCGACGGAAGGGCGCCACCTGGGGCTGCCGGCCATCGCCGTATCCCTCGCTAACGATGGTCACTTTCATTACGACACCGCGGCCCGGGTCGTACGGATGCTTCTGCAACAGGACAAGCCGCTGGCGTTGGGGCCACGCTGCATACTCAACGTCAATGTGCCGGATGTGCCGTGGGATGAGCTGGCCGGTTTCCGGGTCACTCGTCTTGGCCATCGCTCCACCGCTGAGGGCGCGGTGCCCATGACCTGTCCCCGTGGTAAGGCACGGTACTGGATCGGAGCGGCCGGAGAAGCGGGGGATGCCGGTGAGGGCACGGATTTTGAAGCAGTTCGGCAGGGGTATGTGTCCATTACCCCGGTCCATGTGGACATGACCCGCCATGAGGCGCTTACCAGCCTGAGCGATTGGCTTGAGGGGGTGCGCTGATGGTTGCGGAATTGCAGGGTATTGGTATGACCTCCCGTCGCACCCGGTTACGGCTGATTCAGCGGTTACGAGACCACGGCATCCGCAATGAGCGGGTGCTGGACGTGATGGCCGACGTTCCCCGGCACATCTTCCTGGACGAGGCACTTTCGCACCGCGCCTACGAGGACACCGCGTTGCCCATTGGTTACGGCCAGACTCTGTCACAACCCTATATCGTTGCCAAAATGACCGAGATCCTGCTTGAGCATCAACCGGAGCCGCCCAAACGGGTGCTGGAGCTGGGGACCGGGTCTGGGTATCAGACCGCCATTCTGGCCAAACTGGTGCCCGAGGTGTTCAGCGTCGAGCGGATCAAGCCCCTGCAGGATCGAGCTCGTGACCGACTGCGTAAACTGTCCCTGCGCAACGCCACCCTGAAGCATGCCGACGGCGGCATCGGCTGGGTGGAGAAAGGCCCCTTTGACGGCATCATCGTGACGGCGGCCCCCAAGGAACTGTCCCAAGAGCTGATGTCGCAACTGGCGGATGGTGGAATCATGGTGGCACCGGTCGGCGAGGAACGCCAGATGCTGGTGCGAGTGGTGCGACAGGGGGACCAGTTTGTGACCACTGAAATCGAACCGGTTCGTTTCGTGCCGCTGCTGGGCGGGGTGGTTCGATGACGGACGTGGGAAGTTGTGAGCGCGACCAGCGCCCGCTGGGGGTGTTCCTGCGCGGGATGGCCATGGGGGCCGCGGA
>JBFHLR010000280.1:0-2494 GCA_041594735.1 Marinobacter sp. | reverse complement strand
CCTGCCCGACGTCAAGGACCTGCACATGCCGATTGCCGAGTGGGACGGTGAAACCTCCATCGGCGTCTATCCGCTGCCGAAGAAATGGGCGGACATCATTTCCGCCAAGATGAAGAAGGCGTTCCTCACCCGCACCTCCGAGGAGTGGGGCAAGCTGTTCGGCGAAGGCCAGATTCCCGGCGCACCCCACCGTACCACCCAGGAATGGGTGAACGACGAGCACACCAATGCCGCCGGTCTCATTGTGGAAGTGGACGATCCGGAATACGGCCCGATGAAACAGGGCGGCCCCATTGCCTGGCTGGAAGACATCGCCGACGCCATGCTGACGCCGCGCCCCCGTCGCCAGGTCACGGTGGCTGAAGCGATGGCGGAACTCAGCGCCGTAGCCGCCCAGGAAACCGTCACCCGCCCCACCGGCAGCGATATCGCACCGGTCAGCGGCAAGGGCTGGCTGGACGGCGTGCGCATCCTCGACCTCACCAACGTCATTGCCGGCCCCCACTCCGCTGCCTTCCTCAGCCGGTTCGGCGCCGAAGTGATCAAACTGGACCCGGTCACGCCGCTGTACGACCCGTTGATCGGCACCCTGTTCACCTTCCAGACCGGCGTGAACAAACAAAGCGCACTGGTGGACATCACCAGCACCGAAGGCCGGGAAGCGTTCAATCGCCTGGTACGCTCGGTGGATATCGTGGTGATCAATGCCCCGGAACGGCAGATGAAGCCGCTGGGACTCGACCATGACAGCCTGCAGGCGGTCAATCCCGGCGTGCTGTTCTGCCGTCTGGACTGCCTGGGCGGTCCCCGTCGTGGTCCCAAGACCGACTACATCGGCTATGACGACATCATCCAGGCCAACAGTGGCATCATGAGCCGCTTTGGCGGCCCCGCCACCCCGGAGGAGCATGCTCACCTGGGCACCCTGGACGTCAACTGTGGCTTCGCCGCAGGCCTGGCCATGGCGGTGGCGCTGTATCGCAAACACAAGACCGGCCAAGTGTCCCGCGCCCGCACCTCGCTGTCGGCGGTCACCAACCTGGCCCAGGCGCCGTTCGCCTTCGATTACCAGGGACGGGCACCGTTTAGCGAACCATCCGGCCGCGAAGCCCTGGGCAACCATGAGCTGTCCCACTTCTACGCCACCAGCGATGGCTGGATCTTTATCGATGCCCATCGTGGCGAGCTGGAAAAGCTGGAGCAGGTAGAGGGACTGCAGGGCATCGCCGAAGCCGAAGACCTCGCGGACTTCCTCACCCAGGCCCTAGGCCAGGCGCCAACAGCCTACTGGACCAAGGAACTGCGCAAGGCCGATGTTGCCATTGCCGAGCCGATGGCCATTGAAAACCTGCGGGAGCAGTACAGCCGGGAAGCCGATGGCACACCGGGCACCGACCTGGGCAGCTTCGCGTTCTCCATCTACCGCGACCACCCCAGCGGCCACTGCATTACCCAGGTGGACCACTACTCGATTCGCCCCAGCGAAGCGAGGGTGCGGGCCTTCACCCCGACGGAGCGGTTCGGTCATTCCACCCGCGCCGTACTGGCCAGCGTGGGATACAGCGAGCAGGAAATCGAGTCCATGATCGAGCGACGGATCGCCGGCCTGGGCTGGGGCAAGGAATACCTGCCCAGCTGAACCTCGGGCAGATAACCGCCCAATCAGTCAGTACCACCTGCCGGTCGCCCCCGGCCGACAGGTGTTACTGGTTCAGTCGCCGACCGAGTACGCCAGAATCCGGGACAGGTGGCTGTAGGGCAGCCCCGTTTCCCGGTGCCACTCGTTAAAAGTCTGCTGGGCCTGCACCAGGGCCTTCTGACTGGTAGGACTGGCGTCAAGCCGCTGTTCCCGGCGCAACCCCGCCACCACATCCGGGGACAGGATGAAACCGTCCCAGCCCACCCAACGCAGGAAGTACTGGGCAGTGTTGCCACCCAGGCGAGCACCGTGTTTCTTCAGGTACTGTAACAGTCCCACTTCATCGTCTGAGGGCCATTGACTCAGGAAGGCCCCGAAGCTGCCATGGGCCTGGGCGGCCTCGACAATCATCCGGGCATTCTCGGGAACCGTGCGAATTTTCTGAAGATTGCGAACGATGCGTTCGTCCTGGGCCAGGTCTTCCAGCACCTCTGGCGAAACCTGCTGCCAGTAGAGCGGCACGAAGCCCTCGAACGCGGCTTCGAACCCCGGCCACTTGTTGTCGATCACCCGCCAGACAAAACCCGCCTTGAAGATGCATCGGGTCAGCTCGGACAAATACCGGTCATCCCCCATGGCCTCCAGCTCGCCGGGACCCGCCACTTGCGGCAACAGCGACCGTAATGCATCCTCTCCGCCCTTGCGGGCAGCGGCCTGGTCGTAAATACGGGTAAAAGACATGACATTCTCCCTCAGTCAGTTGTCGGTGGCAGGCGCCGTGGTTCACTATAGAGGAAACCGACACCACCAGGGAGACACAGCAATGCCCTTGATTGGCTGGCTGATCCTGTTATT
>JBFHLR010000279.1:0-2527 GCA_041594735.1 Marinobacter sp. | reverse complement strand
GCGGAGGTCGAGTGCCACACGGTGGCCAACCTGGCCGAGGCCGTGCGTCAGGCTGAGGCCGTTGCCGGGCCTGGCGACCGGGTATTGTTGTCACCGGCCTGTGCCAGTTTCGATATGTTTCGGGATTACCTTGAGCGCGGCGACCAGTTCCGTCGCCTGGTGGAGGCGTTGTGATGCCGGCCGCACCGACGTTCAGCCCTGATCAGGGCCTGTTTGCCCGCGTCCAGCCGTTGCCGTGGCTGGTGCTCAGCGCGGCTTCGTTGCTGGTGTTGGGTATCATCATGATTTCCTCGGCGTCGATGGACATGGCCTCGGAAACCGTCGGCAACAGTTATCACTACGTGTTGCGGCAGCTGATTTTTGCCACTCTGGGTTGCGCCCTGGCCTTGGCGGCGGCCAATGTGCCGCTGGCCTGGTGGGAGCGCAGCGGCTGGTTGCTGCTGGGGATTGGCTTGCTGGTGCTGGTGCTGGTGCTGACGCCCCTTGGCCGCACGGTCAACGGCTCGACGCGCTGGATCCCGTTTGGACTCTTCAACGTCCAGGTCTCGGAGATCGCCAAGCTGTGTCTGATCGCCTATCTCGCCGGTTACGTGGTGCGGCGTCGGGACGAGCTGGTGAACACCTGGTCAGGCTTCATCAAACCGGTGGGCGTGTTGACGTTTGCCTCGGTTCTGCTGGTCATCGAACCGGATTTTGGCGCGACCGTCGTGCTGATGGCTGCCGCGCTGGGGATGATCTTCCTCAGCGGGGTTCGACTCAGTCGCTTCCTGCCGCTGATCGCTTTCTGTGTGGTGGTCGGGGTTGCCCTGGTGGTGACCCAGCCCTACCGCCTGAAACGGGTGGTCAGTTACCTGGATCCGTGGAAAGACCAGTTTGATACCGGCTACCAGCTCACCCAGTCGCTGATTGCGTTCGGGCGTGGCGACTGGACCGGAGTGGGGCTAGGCAATTCCATTCAGAAACTGTTCTATCTGCCGGAAGCCCACACCGACTTTATTTTTGCCATTGTTGCCGAAGAGTTCGGACTGTTGGGGTCGCTGCTGGTGCTGGCACTGCTTACGCTGCTGGTGTTGTCGGGCTTCGCCATCGCACGCAAGGCCGAAAAGGCGGGGATGACCTTTGGTGCCTGCTTCTCCTACGGCATTTCGTTGCTGATAGGGCTCCAGGCAACCATCAACATCGGCGTGAACACCGGCTTGCTGCCCACCAAGGGTCTGACCCTGCCGTTAATGAGTTACGGCGGATCCAGTCTGATGGTGACGTGTGTCTGCATCGGGATTCTGGCCCGGGTGGAAATGGAGCGGTCGGACCAGCTGGAGCAGGCCGCCGCGGACACGTCGGTGAAACCTGCTGGAGGTGCGTCCTATGACGACTAAACGCTTCCTGATCATGGCCGGAGGTACTGGCGGTCATGTGTTTCCGGCTCTGGCCACGGCGCGCCTGCTGCAGGAGAAGGGGCATGAGGTGCACTGGCTGGGCTCCCAGGGCGGCATGGAAGAACGGCTGATCGGTGCCACCGATATCCCATTGTCGCTGATTGCGGTGTCCGGGCTCCGTGGCAAGGGCAAACTGGCGTTGCTGGCAGCGCCGTTTCGGCTTACCCGGGCGCTGGTGCAGGCGTTGGCGATCGTGCGCAGCCTGAAGCCCGACTGTGTGATTGGTATGGGAGGCTTTGTCACCGGCCCCGGCGGGCTGGCGGCCTGGTTGACCAAGACCCCACTACTGGTGCACGAGCAGAATGCCATCGCCGGCCTCACCAACCGGATACTGGCTCGGTTCGCCAAGACGGTCATGGAGGCTTTTCCGGGTAGCTTTGGTCCCCACAAGGTGACTCGTTGTACCGGTAACCCGGTGCGGCAGGATCTGGCGCAAATCCCCGAGCCGGTCTCCCGACTTGAAGGCCGCAGCGGCCCACTGCGCTTGCTGGTGGTGGGCGGTAGCCTGGGAGCCCAGGCCATCAACCAGAGGGTGCCGGAAGCATTGGCCCGGCTCGATGCCGGCATTCGCCCAATCGTGCGTCACCAAAGTGGTGAACGTAACCTGGACCTGGCCCGGGAGGCCTACCAGGCGGCAGGTGTGGAAGCCTCCATCGAGCCGTTTATTGACGACATGGCTCAGGCCTATGAATGGGCCGACCTGGTGCTGTGCCGCTCTGGCGCACTGACCGTGTCAGAACTGTGTATAGCGGGCGTGGGAGCGATTCTGGTGCCGTTTCCCCACGCCGTGGATGATCACCAAACCCGCAACGGTCAGCAGATGGTGGCGGCCCAAGCCGCGATGCTGATTCCTCAGCAACGACTGAGTGCGGAGTTGCTGTCCGATACTTTGGCCGAACTCTGCAGTGACCGGCAGCGGATAACCAACATGGCGCAGGCGGCCCGTTCCCTGGCCCGGCCTGACGCGACGGAGAGAGTTGTGAATTACTGTCTGGAGGCGGCGAATGCCTGAGATGACCAATCCACCGCTGGTGTACCAGGTGCCTGAAATGCGCCGGATCCGCAATATCCATTTCGTGGGGATCGGTGGC
>JBFHLR010000278.1:0-2539 GCA_041594735.1 Marinobacter sp. | reverse complement strand
GGTTCCGCCACTCGCAGCAGCTGGGCCACCGGGCGAGCGGTGAGGCTTTGCACGGTCACCGTGGCGATGATCACCATGAACACCAGCGGCACCAGGGTTTCGGCACTGTCATATCCCAGCTTCTGCAACTGGAAGGCAAACAGCGCGGACACCGCCGCGGCGACGATGCCGCGGGGGGCGATCCAGCTCAGGAACAGTTTCTCGCGCCAGTTCAGACTGGTGCCGATGGCAGCAAGGAAGATGCTGAGCGGGCGGGCGACCAGCATCAGAACCGCCAGCACCACCGCCAGTCCCCAGCCCAGATCGGCAATGGAGGCGAACTCGATGCGCGCGGCCAGGATGATGAACAGGGCGGAAATCAGCAATACGCTGAGGGATTCCTTGAACTCCAGAATGCTGTCGATGGGCACCTGACGCATATTGGCCATCCAGAGACCCATGACGGTGACGGTCAGCAGGCCGGATTCGTGGGCCAATTCATTGGAAAGGGCATAGACCCCCAGCATGAAGGTGAGGGTGCCGGCGTTGTGCAGGTATTGTGGCAGCAAGTGCTTGCGCAGGGCGACGCCGTTCATCCAGCCGGCGATCGCACCAATCAGGAAGCCCACGGTCAGGGTCTTGGCGAAGATGAACAGGGAGTGGCTGAAGACATTGCCCTGGCCCCAGGACACGATGCCTTCGAATACCAGCACCGCCAGCAACGCACCGACCGGGTCGATAATAATACCTTCCCAGCGCAGGATGTTGGCCAGTTTGGCCTGGGGCCTGACCGAGCGCAACAGCGGAACGATCACCGTGGGGCCGGTGACGATGGCAATGGCGCCAAACAGCAGCGCCACCGGCCACGGCAGGTCCAGAGCCCAGTGGGCGATCAGCGTGGCGATGACGCAGGTAACCGCGGCGCCGACGGGAATCAGATTGCGCACCATCTTGCCGTGACCCTTGATCTCCTGGTAGCGCAGGGTCAGGCTGCCCTCGAACAGGATCACCGCCACCGCCAGGGAAATCAGCGGAAACAGCAGGTCGCCGAACAGCGGTTGTGGATCCAGCCAGCCCAGCAGGGGGCCAGCGGTAATGCCCCCGGCCAGCAGGAACAGGATGGCCGGCATGCGTACCCGCCAGGCCAGCCATTGGCAAAACAGTGAGAGCACGCCAATGCTGGCGAGGAGCATAACGATGCTGGGCGACATAGAGAATCAGTTCCCTTGAGCTGGTATAGGCGCGAGGCTCCTTAACTATCGCTAAGCTGAGCCCGCCTTGCAATGCGATTCAGTAATCGGGATGCGGCAATGAAGCCGAAGCTGGCGGTGACCGGGCTGGCAGCGCCAAAGCCGGTGGCGCAATCCAGCCGTACCGGCCCGGCGGTGTCGGGCTTCTGCAGGCAGACTTCGCCATCGCCGGCGGGATAGGTCAACTGCTCCAGTGAGTACACCGCTTCGATGCCAAAGCGGCGCTTGGGGTTGCGTGAGAAGCCGTATTCCCGGCGCAGCAGGTTGCGCACCTTGGCCAGCAGTGGGTCCTGGGTGGTTCGGCTGAGGTCGGCGACCTGAATCTGGGTCGGGTCCATCTGGCCGCCGGCGCCGCCGGCGCAAACCAGCGGGATCTTGCGGCGTTGGCAATGGGCGATGAGGGCGGCCTTGGCCTTGACGCTGTCGATGGCGTCGATCACCCCGGTCAATTCGCTGCCGATCAGGGCCTCCACATTGTTCGGCATCAGGAAGCCGAAATGGGGCTCGATGTGGGCCTGGGGATTGATGGCCCGTAGGCGTTCGGCCAGGGCATCGGTCTTGGCGCGGCCGTACTGGCCGGTCAGGGCATGGGACTGGCGATTGGTGTTGGAGACGCAGATGTCGTCCATGTCCACCAGGGTGAGCCGGCCGATGCCGGAGCGGGCCAGTGCCTCGGCGGACCAGGAGCCAACGCCACCGAGACCGACGATCACCAGGTGGGACTGCCGGAAGGCCGCCAGTGCCCGGCGACCATAGAGTCGTTCAATGCCGCCAAAGCGGTAGTTGTAATCGTCCGCGCTCATGCCTTGCCTCACGCCTGCGTAGAAGTGCTGGGGCGGAATTGTACCGCAGAGCGGGCAGCCACTCTATCAGAGGAAACCGGCTGGTCAGAACGAAAAAAGCCACGCAAAAGCGTGGCTAAAAGCAAGATTGCTCAACCCGACGGGGAGTTGAGCTGGACTAGTTCAGAGACACTAATCAACGTGGACAATTATCCACAGTCTGCGCTGTGGCCGGAAGGTCAGAAGCTGACAAGTAGCGGTCATTTCCGGCCACGGGCGGAGTCGATTGCGGATCCGCCGCGAAATTCCGCAACGGCCCGACATGCCGACGACTGGCTCTGGTGGCGTTCAAAATCCGGCTGAAGAGTAATTGCTCTAATTTGTCGTGCCGTCTACGCTGGCAGCTGATGTTTCTTCAGGATTTCAGGATGTCGATGTATCCATCCGAGCTGAAACCAGAGCTGCCTCTGGTCAAAGCGCACTATGCCGAGATTCTCTGCCAGCTGGTGGAGGAAAAGGGGGGTAATC
>JBFHLR010000277.1:0-2573 GCA_041594735.1 Marinobacter sp. | reverse complement strand
TGCAGGGTGAAGGCGTCGTCGCTGCCGGCGCCGAATTCGAGGGATACCCCCGGGGTCACGGTGAGGGTGCCACTGAAGTGGCTGCCGCTTGCATCGTACAGGCCACCCGGGCCATCGGTGTCGACGCTCGCTGACTGAACGGTAAACTCTCCGCCGGAGAAGCGGTAGCTGCCAAACTCCCCGGACAGGGCTTGCTCCTGCTGGCCCTGGTACGATTCCAGGTTATTGGTGTGGACGATGGCATACTCACTCGCAGACAGGATGGTGAGGATGTTGATGTTGTCGATGTCTTCCTCGTCCAGCCGCCAGCCGCCGACCAGGTCGTTGCTGTCGTTGACGATGCGGATGAAGGCAAACTCCTCATCGAAGGTCAGGGCGTCACCGGACAGGCTCACCTGAAAGCTGCCGGAACCGGTGCCATCGTCCAGCCCGCCGTCCTCATCGGAAGCGCTGATGACGTCAATGTCAAACGTGCCTGAGGCCAGGTCCCAGTTGAAGGTGCCGTACTCAGCCGATCCCGCAGCCTGTTGTCCTCCTTCCGTGTCTGCGTGTTCGTGGAAGAGGATGTAGTGACTTTCATCAATGAAGCTGAGGATGTTGCGCTTGCCGTGGCCCTCGCTGTACAGCCAGCTGCCGATCAGTTGTTGTGTCTGGGTTTCGGCGAAGTGGGCAAGGGCGGCTTCCTCGGAAACCAGGGTTAGGCCACCGTTGAGGTTATTCAGGGTTGTGGCCACTTCGTTGTCGAAGGTGGCGCTGGTGACATCCAGGCCGGCACCCACGCCGGTAAAGGCCGCCTCGGCACCAGGGTGAATACGGATACCGTTGCTGGGGTCGCCATCTTGGTCCAGAGTCTGGAGAATCTGCATGATGTTAATTGCGGTGACCGAACTGGCTTCCCCGCCAATATCGGCTGGGGTCACTACGCCACTGGCGGTCACCGGGGGAAATTCCAGGTCGCCAATAAAGAAGGTAACGGATTCGCCCGGCAGGTAGTCGTATTCGCCAGCGGCGTTGGTGACACCGCTTTGCGTCTCGGTGCGATAGCCAATGCCGGCCACGGCGCTGTCGAGGAACACCCCGGTTTCAGTCTCGGCTTGACCGCCTGATCCGCCGCCATTGTTGTTGTGGCCGCTCCCGCCGCTGCAGCCCGCCAATGCCATCGCTACGCCAATAAACATCAAGCTTTTCTTCATTTGCTCTCACCTCAAACCGGTCCATGAATGCATGCCGACTCATTCAGCATGGCGATAAATTAAAAGCAGTTGCTGGTTGGCGGCATCCCCCATTTGGGGGGTGGATGAGGGCAGGGTTGAGCTTTTGACCCGTTTTCACAATTACTCGGCCGGAACCGGCGGGATGTCTTGGGCAGGGGGCAAGATATTGAACAGGGTATGCTCGCTTTAAAGGTGGAGCGATGCTGGCCTATACTGGCATCGCCTGAGAACGAATTTTCCAGCTGAGTGGTGGTCATCAGTTTTATGGAAGAAACGCCCCTACCGACGAGCAGTGCCTTTCTGGATTTTATTGGTGATATCTATGAGGCCTCGTACCGTCCCGCCCACTGGGATACGGTGATGACAAAGCTCTGTGAGCTCGTGAACGCCAAGTCAAGCGGCCTTATCCTCAGGGATTACGAGGCCAAGACCCAGTGCGTGATGGCATCCCACGGAGTGAGCAACCTGGTCAAGATGTCCTACCGGTTCGGCTTGGGAAAGTACGATCATGCCTACACCGTGATGACGAATCAGGAGGTGGGGCGGAGTCAGCACATCATCAAGCACGAGGAAGTCAGGGAGAGCAAACCCGCTTTCTATCACTTCCTACTTAAGTCCAACGACATTGGCTACATATCCGGGATCAATATCTATCGGGATGACGAACTGCATGTCGGCTTGGCGGTGCATCGGGCCTTTGACGCGCCGGAATTCGGCGAGCGGGAGCTCGCGGTGCTCCAACTCAGCTATCCGCACTTTCGGCGGGCCATTCGCATCCAGCGCGAGTTTCAGCGCCTGCAAAGTCGAGAACAAACCCTCAAGTCCGCGCTGTCACGTCTGTCCATGGGGGTCATCGTGGTTAATGACGCCCATGAAGTGGTGTACAGGAATTCTGTAGCAGAGGTCATCTTGAGAACGCATTCAGGGTTGCGGATCGAAAACGGCAAGCCCCGGGCCCATTACGCCGAGGAAGAGCGCAACCTGCAGGGTATGATTCGTACGCTGCTTTGTGTCAGTCAGCGTGATGTGGCGACCCAGCATCTGGCCCAGGGTCTGCGGCACCCGGATCACAATTTGCCCTTGACGGTGATTGTGTCCACCCTGAATAACGACGCCGAGCTGACGTCATCGGCCGCTCGGCGTGGCCGTGTGGCGTTGTACATCTGCGATCCTGACGTGGGGAGTAACTTGTCGGCGGAGGTGTTAGACGATCTCTATCAGCTCACTCCTGCGGAAGCCTCGGTTGCCATCAGTCTGGTCAATGGCCTGGGCCTGAAAGAGATAGCGGGAGAGAAAGGCGTTTCCCTGGAAACGGTTCGGGCACAGCTGAAACAGATCTTCCTGAAGCTGGGGGTCAAC
>JBFHLR010000276.1:0-2591 GCA_041594735.1 Marinobacter sp. | reverse complement strand
GGTCGAGGAAGTGCGTTCGGCCTGGATCTACAACGTCGGTCAGCGCCGGGTGCGTCGGGCGCCGGACCTGGCCTACGACAATGCCAATGATGGCACCGAAGGCATTCGGGTAACCGACCAGTTTGACGCCTACAACGGCGCACCGGACCGGTTCAACTGGACGTTGGTGGGCAAGAAAGAAGTTTACGTGCCTTACAACACCTATAAGCTCAGTGACAAGTCCTTGAAATATGAGGATATCCTGCAGTCAAACACCATCAACGCCGATTTTATGCGCTATGAGCTGCATCGGGTCTGGGTAGTCGAAGCGACGCTGCGGGATGACAGCAGTCACATCTATGGCAAGCGCACCTTCTACATCGATGAGGATTCATGGAGCGTGTTGATGGAAGACGCCTACGATACCCGTGGCGACTTGTGGCGCGTTGGCTTGCACGGTCTGATTCAGTTCTACGATGCCTTGGTGCCCTGGTATCGGGTCAATCTTTACCACGACCTGAACAACGGCTCTTACATGGTCTCCAATCTGGCCAATGAAATCGAAGAGCCCTGGCAGTTCGGTATTACCGGCCGCTACATCGAGTTCCAGCCGGACGCCCTGCGTCGTCGCGGGCGCTGAGCAAGACTGACGGGAACCCCGGGGTTCCCGTCTTCTTCCCGATTCGTTACCAGGTACCCAAGTCATGATGGATTCCCTTATCCGAACCCGTGTGGCGGCCTGCCTGCTTGGCTTGGCCGCATCCCCGGCGTGGGCGGAGGCGCCGCCCCTGCTGTACGATATTTCACCGAGTCACGTTGCTATCTTTGACGTAACCGTTCAGCAGCAGACCCTGTACGCCGTCGGCGAGCGAGGCGTGTTGTTGACCAGCGCCACGGAGGCGCCGGATCGCTGGCAGAGCGCCAGGCTGCCATCCACCCAGGCGGTCATGGGGATTGCGTTTGGCGACCAGGCCCAAGGGGTGGTGGTTGGTCACGGCGGAATGATTCTGTTCACCGACGATGGCGGCCGGCGCTGGCAGCCGGTCGATGTGTCCGAGCACAGCCGTAATGATCCTTTCATGGATGTGGCGCACCTCGGCGATAGTCGCTTCCTGGCAGTCGGTGCCTTCGGCCTGGTCATGCTGTCCGAGGACGGTGGCAGGCACTGGCAGCCACTCACGATTTCCGACGATTACTTTGACCGTCACCTGTACAGCATTGTGCGCGCGGGTAACCACTGGTTGCTGATTGGCGAAAGCGGATCACTGTTCAGCAGTGCCGACGGCGGCCAGAGTTGGCAGCAGTTGGAGTCCCCCTACCAAGGCTCGTTCTTTGGTGGCATGGAGACCCCGGAGGGCGCCTGGTTGCTCTACGGCATGCGCGGACAGGTTTGGCGCAGCGGCGACCGCGGCGCGAGCTGGCAGCGGGTGGCGGTGGACAGCCGCAGCGCGTTCAATGCCCATGGCACCGGTTCCAACGGCGACGTCTACCTGTTTGGCAATGGTGGCCAGGTGCTGGTCAGTACCAACGACGGCCGGCACTTCGCGCCCTCATCCCGCAGCGGTTTGCCGGGTGATATCACCTCGGCGTCGCATATCAACGGCAAGTGGCTGATTGGCAGTACCGCCGGCATTCGTCTCTGGCAAGGCAACGGAGAATAATCCTATGAACGCACCCACATCGAGCGGCGGCTTGACCCGCACCCTGGCCCGCGCCGTCTTCCGCCATCGCCTGCTGTTGCTGGTTGTGATGGCAGCCTTTACCCTCGGCTTGGGGTATTCGGCCAGCAAGCTCAAGGTCGAAGCGGGATTCATGAAGATGATTCCGCTGAGTCACGACTATATGTCCACTTTCCTGGATTACCAGGGTGAGTTTGTCGGGGCCAACCGTATCATGGTATCGCTGCGCAACGAACAGGGCAGTATCTTTGAGAAGGAGTTTCTGGCGTCCCTGAAGCAGGCGACCGAAGCGGTGTTCTATCTCGAAGGCATCGAACGCAGCTCGGTGACCTCCCTGTTTACACCCAATGCCCGCTATTCGGAGGTGGTCGAGGAGGGCTTTGTCGGTGGTAACCTGATTGAAGCGGATTATTCCGGCACCGAAGCGGAATTGCAGGAAATCCGCGAGCGAACCCTGAAATCCAGTTGGGTGGGCCAGATCGTCTCCAATGACCTGCGCTCGGCCATGGTGGTCGCCACCCTGCAGGAAGTGAATCCGGACACCGGCGAGAAAGTCGATCTGCAGGGGGTGGCTAACCGGCTGGAAGACATCCGCCGCAGCCTGGAAAATGACGCCACCACCGTCAACATCATTGGCTTCTCCAAAGCGATCGGTGACATTGCCAACGGTGCCCGCGGTGTGCTGGTGTTCTTTGCTGTCGCGGTGCTAATCATCACCTTGTTGCTGTATTGGTACACCCGCTCCAAGCGCTTGACCGCGCTCACGTTATTGACCGCCGCCGTACCAGTCGTGTGGTTGCTGGGCTTGCTGCCGCTGCTGGGAATGAGCCTGGACCCCATGTCGATTCTGGTGCCGTTCCTGATTTTTGCTATTGCCGTGTCCCACGCCGTGCAAATGTGCAACTCCTGGAAGCTGGATGTCATGGCGGGTGC
>JBFHLR010000275.1:0-2619 GCA_041594735.1 Marinobacter sp. | reverse complement strand
TCGGGTCATGCCCTGGGTTACCTTTACCGCTCCGGAGGTGGCCAGGGTCGGGCTGAGCGAGGCGGAAGCCCAGGCCAAAGGGGTGGCCTACGAGGTCACCCGTTACGGTATCGACGATCTGGACCGGGCCATCGCCGAAAGTGAGGCCCATGGTTTTATCAAGGTGCTGACCGCGCCGGGCAAGGACAAGATTCTGGGGGCCGTGGTGGTGGGTGCGCGGGGGGGCGAGATTCTGGCTGAATTCACCCTGGCGATGAAGCACGGGCTGGGACTGAACAAGATCCTCGGCACCATCCACCCCTACCCGACCTGGAACGAGGCGGCCAAGTACGCCGCCGGTGAATGGAAACGGGCCCATGCCCCCGAGGCGGTGCTCAACCTGCTGGAAAAACTGCACCGCTGGCGCCGGGGCAAGGGCCCAGCACCCCAGTCCCGGGTGGTCCGGGAGCAATACTCCGGCGAGTGACACCAGGACAGTAAGACTGGCTCAGTATGGCCAGAAGAGAGAGCGCAAACGCGAAGTCCTGGGCCCGGTGATCGGGGGCGTGATGGTCCCCTGTCGACAGAATTAGACGAATGGGAGAGTGTATGCCGTTTAACGAAAACCGTGCCCGGCGGATACCGGCGGTGGAAGTGGTCAGTCCCCGGGCCGTGGACAGCTGGACCCACACCCGTGCTGGTGAACCCCGGGGTTATATCGATGCCGACCAGCTGCGGGAGCTGTGGATCCACACCGGCACTGCCTGCAACCTGTCCTGCCCGTTCTGCCTGGAGGGCTCCCATCCCGGTGATCACCGGCTCGCGGCGATGAAGCTGGCGGACGTCGAACCGTTTATCCACGAAGCGGTGGACCTGGGGGTGGCGCAGTTCTCCTTTACCGGAGGCGAACCCTTCGTGATCCGCGACTTTGTCAATATTCTCGATTACGCCAGCCGCCAGCGGCCCTGCTTCGTGCTCACCAATGCCACCGAGCCGCTGTGGCAACGGCGCCATCAGGTTGCGCCCCTGCGGGACAATCCCCACCCGATCCATTTTCGGGTCAGCCTGGATTACCCGGACGCTGTCCGCCATGACCAGGGGCGCGGTGACGGCAGTTTCGCCAAGGCCCTGGACGGTATCCGCTGGCTCCATGAGCAGGGCTTCGTGGTGTCCATCGCCCGGCAGACCGATCCTGGTGAAACCCCAGCCGAGGTGGAAAACGGTTTCCGCGCTATCTTCCGCAATCACGGCATTCCCGACAGCCTGGCGTTCACCTCGTTTCCGGATCTGGGTACCCCGGGTTCCGAAGATGGCAGCCCGGAAATCACCGAAACCTGCATGGAGAAATACCCGACCCGGGAGAGCCGGGCCCATTTCATGTGCACCTACACCCGCATGCTGGTGAAGAAAGGCGACCGGGTGCGAGTCTATGCCTGCACCCTGGTGGACGACGATCCCCAGTATGACCTCGGTGGCTCCCTCAGGGAGAGTATGAGCCAACGCATCATGCTGCGGCATCATCGCTGCTTCGCCTGCTACCGCTACGGCGCGAGTTGCGCCGAGGCCAAGGCCTGAAGCTGCATCGGGCAACCGCGTATAGCGATCAAACAAGGATCACAGGGAGAGCCAAGCACGATGTCGATCACCGAAGCGAGTCTGTTCTGGGGGTTTTTGCTGGTGTACGGAGCCGTCATGTACTGGCTCTCGCCCCGCAGCACCAATGCCGCCTCTTTCTATCGTGGCGCGGATGCCAACGGCAATCCGGTCAGTCAGTGGTCACTGACCGCCAGTATCTTTATCAGCTGGATCTTTGCCAAGTCGGTCACCAACGCCGCCAACCTGGGTGCCGCCTATGGTGTGGTGGGTGGGCTTGCCTACGCCACCTACTGGCTGTCGATCCCGGTGGCTGGCTACGTGATCTACCTGATCCGGACCCAGACCGGTGCCTCCAGTCTGCAGGACTTCCTAACCTCCCGCTTCGGCCGGCTGGCGGCATTGAGCTTCGCCGCCGCGATCCTGATCCGGCTTTATAACGAGGTCTGGAGCAACACTGCCGTGGTGGGCGGCTACTTCGGCCTGCCGGGCGAGCCGGAGTACTACGGTGCGGCGATGCTGTTCACCGTGTTTACCCTGGCCTACAGCCTGAAGGGTGGGCTGCGCAGCTCGATCTTCACCGACGTGCTGCAGGCGGTGGTGTTTGTGTTTTTTGTCGGCGCGGTGCTGTTCCTGATCGTGCCGGCCAACGACGGCGCGACGCTGTTGACCACCGGTGAATTCCGCCTGGAAGCGGGACTGGACCTGCTGCTGGTGGCAGGCCTGCAGATCTTCAGCTACCCCTTCCACGATCCGGTGTTGACCGACCGCGGTTTCGTCAACAAAGAGAAAGCCATGCTCAAGAGCTTCGTGGTGGCCGGACTGCTGGGCTTTGTGGCGGTGTTTGTGTTCAGCCTGGTGGGGGTGCATGCCCAGCTTAACGGCATTGAAGCCATGGGCAATGCCCCGGCGGCGGTGGGCCAGTCCCTCGGGCTGACCGCGCTGTTCTTCATGAGCGTGGTGATGATGACGTCGGCGGGCTCCACCCTGGACTCCACCTTTACCTCGCTGGCCAAGTCGCTGGCGGTGGACCTGCCGCGGTTGGCG
>JBFHLR010000274.1:0-2634 GCA_041594735.1 Marinobacter sp. | reverse complement strand
GTCGCCCTTGAACCGGGTCTTGCTGAAGTTGGTATCGGCCATCCCCGGCTCGATGTTGCTGACCCGGATCGGCGTCCCGACCAGGTCGGCTTTGAGGTTGCGGGTGAACTGGGCGACAAAGGCCTTGGTGCCGCCGTAGGCATTGCCACCCGGGTAGGGCCAGCTGGCAGCCGTGGAGCCGATGTTGATGATGTGGCCCCGACCACGCAGGACCATGCCCGGGAGCACGCTGCGGGTCATGCGCATCAGGCCCTTGATGTTGGTGTCGACCATGGTCTCCCAGTCATCCAGGTCGGCTTCATGGGCCCCCTTGACGCCCAGCGCCAGACCGGCATTGTTGACCAGGACATCAATGTCCTGGAACGCGGCGGGGAGCGACTCCACCAGATTCAGCACCGCATCCCGGTCCTGCATGTCGCACACCGCGACATGGACGGCTGACCCGGCCGCTTTCAGCGTCTCGGCCAGGGCGTGCAGTTTGTCCGCCGAGCGGGCAACCAGAATCAGGCGGTCGCCGGCAGCGGCGAAACGGCGGGCGCAGGCTTCCCCGAACCCCGAGGAGGCGCCGGTAATCAAGATCGTTTTCATGTGCCTATTGTCGCCAAGTTTTGACAGTGAAGGTAAGGGAGTGGGGTCGGAAATTCTGCGGTATGGGGGAGGGGCTTACGTTCTTGTCGACCGTGCCCGGCTAAACTGTAAAAACGACAAATGTAAGGTTTATCCGGAGACACACTCATGCCCATCATCACTGGCCGAATGCTGGCCGTTGGCAGCACGCTCGCGCTCCTGGCTGCCTGCACGGCACCGACTGCGGAACCGGAGCTTGTCGCCGGTACGCGCAGTGCAAGCGAGTCCACCGTTGATAGCCGGTTTCCCGGCGTGCGCACCATCCCGGACCTGGCCTGTCCGGAGGATTACGCGGGAACCACAGGTCTGGTGCAGTCGCCACCGTCGGAACTGGACCTTGGTGACTACGGCGCCCTGAGCAACGGCCCGGAGGCGCCGGAGGACATCGCCGCGAGCCTGCCTTCGCGGGTGCACCTCAAGGGCCGTATCGAGACCTACACCGATGATTACTACTTCGCAGTGCGCGAGGGCATGATCTGGTTCAAGCCCAATATCGAAGTCCAGGGTGTGGCAGCGGACGCCCCCTGGAAGCAGGTGCTCATTCCGCGCTGCCTCGAAGGCCAGGTGTCAGAAATATCGGCCGATGGCTTCGTATTGCTCGCGCTCAACGCGGAGCGCGAAATCTATACGCTGGATTACAGTCGCCGCGACTACGGGATCGACCCGTGGACACGGCGCTGGGGGCCGTTCTTCTGGACCGATCTTGGCGGCTGGATTCCCGATGATGTGCGCGACTGGGCCGCTTCCGAATTGCACTCCGGAGTTGATGAATACTTTGTCGATGGCGGTGGGCGACAGCAGAAGCCCTGGGGCATTCTCACGGTGTACCTGCTGCGCGGGGATGGCCGTCACATCACCTATCTCGACCCCTGGCTGCCGATGGACGAGTCGCGCGAAGTGTGTGGTCCGGAGCGCGGTACCGTATCCATTGCCGGCCTGGCCGGTAGTGGCTCCACCGTGATGGTGGTGACGGCTGATGGTCGCATCTTTACCCGCCTGTATGAGTTCGATGTTTCGGGCGCGAATACCTTCCTGTTGGATTACTCCTGGCAAGACCAGGAGGGTGTGGAAAACCCGCTGATTCAACTCCCCGCTCCTGGCTGGATCGAACACCCGCGAGTCCCCGGGGAGATCACCGACCGACTGAGCCTGCGCAAGATCAGTCCCGGAACCGAGCATCGCATCATGCGGGTCGAAGGCCGTGGCGCAGCGGGCAACACCGGATACTGGGAGAAGGACCTTGCCGACAGATCGGGGGGTGGCTGGTCGTTTGTGGTGACCGGAGAACCCCTGCTGGGGCGAGCCGTTCCGCGTGACAGCGCGCCGGTTTTTGCGCCGGAAGACTTTGCCTACTACGGGGTGATTGACGGCCATCCGGCAACAATCACATCGTTCAATCCGCACTGCTCCCCGACAACGCTCAGAATCGAGTTCGGCGACAGCCATCTCGACTTGACCCTGCACACCACGGATGGCCTGCGGCAGGAGCGACGAACTCGGGGGCTGGATTTACACCCCCGTCACTATCGCAGTGCCATCGAGTTGCCGCGGGCATTGTTCGATCACCCGGAACAGTTGCCACCGGCACAGCAGGAATTCATTGCCCGCCATTTTGCCGAACAGCGCTTCATTGCAGGCCCGTTGCTCGCCAATGTCATGGGGATACACATTGCCGAAACCTGCTGGGAATTCCAGAAAGACATCGACAGTCTGGAAAGCCTGGTCACGCAGCCACCGATACCGGATGCCGGGATTCTGGTTGCAGAAATCTTCGCCGAACAGGAACAGGGTCGTTCGCCCCCGGTCTGCCTGCCGCTAGCCCCCTAGACGGGGGAACCGTCCGCCCCAGCCGGCTTCAACGAAGCCGCGACGCGGCCATTACAATGCAGGCAAGACCTCAACCAGTACTGAAATGACCAATCGCTTTGAAGGCACCGAAAAATACGTTGCCACGGACGACCTGAAACTGGCCGTCAACGCGGCCGTGACGCTGCAGCGCCCGCTGCT
>JBFHLR010000273.1:0-2691 GCA_041594735.1 Marinobacter sp. | reverse complement strand
TCGCTTTTCGGCGGCGGATGTCTACGTCGGCTCCCATGTGATCTGGGGCATGCAGTTCGGCTCGATGCCGAAACGGCCGGAATTCGAGGCCTATGCCGCCAGACTGGCCCAGCGGCCTGCTCTGCAGGCGGCCCGGGCCATGGACGACCGGCTCGCGGCGTCGTCCTGAGCCAGCGTTAGCCCAGGCAGCGGCGCTGCTGCCGCTGCCGCGCCGCACTCTGCTCCAGACGCTGCTGCTCCCGGCCCAGCAGCGAGCTGATGTCCTTCAGCTCGGCGATCCTGCGGTCCACGGTGGCCTTTTTGTCGGCCATCAGGGCCGCGCCCTGTTCGCAGTCGATGCTGTCGTTGCGCAGGGCATCCACCACCTAGCGGATCTCGCTGAGGGAAAAGCCCAGTTCCTTGAGCTGGTGGAGCATGCCGACCCGCTTCGATACCACCACAACCGCAGCCTTTGAGCGGCAACACGGTTTGCTGCCACCGCCCATGGCCGAGGTTATCCGGTGCTCGGTGGCGCATTACCTGGACCGTCGCGGCGGGCGGCCATCGCCCTAAGGGTCATCTGGCCCGGTGGATTGAGGGTCTGGCGCCACTATTCATCCTATTTTCAAGCCCGGATTGCCACTTGGTGGCCCTATGCTGGCAACGGATATCGATTGGGGCGGCATGCGCCGCGCCGCCCCTAACCAACCCAAGAGATGGTGACCCGATGCGAAAACCCATTGGCTGGCTTACCCTGGCGTTTTTTGTCTTCCTGCTGTGGATCATTTACCTCGCCGACACCGGTAACACGGCGCTCATCCACTTGGTCAGCCAAGTGCCCCATGGCGACAAGCTCGGTCATCTGTTGATCTACGGGCTGCTGACCCTGCTATTGAATCTCGCGCTGGAGCTTCGCACAGTGAGTCTGGGCCGGCTGCGACTGTACTTCGGCACGGTTGCCGTCACCCTGTTCGCCTTGTGCGAGGAGTTGACCCAGGCCTGGTTACCCCATCGAACCCTTGATCCTGAGGACTTGCTTGCCGATGCCCTGGGCATTGCGGTGTTCAGCCTGCTGAGTCGGTGCGGCAGGCCATTCAGGTTGCCGGTGGTTTGATGGAGAGGTCGGCAGCGCTCCGGACGAGGCTGGCGCTTTATCAAAATGTTGACAGTCTGTAATATTTGCGCACGACGGTGACCAACAGGTTCATCGCCGTACAACTTGCTAACTGGCCTAATAATGAATTGATGGAAATAACATAATGAAAAATAATGGAATCTTTGCGGCATTGCTGGCGTCATGCTTCGCGCTGAGTGCCTGTAACAGCGGCAGCTCCAATAAGGACGATAACCCATCGACGGGGACTGAAACACCTGAGCCACAGCCGGAGACGGTGTCAGCCACCTTCGTGGACAGCAGTGTCTCCGGTCTGCAGTATCAGTGCTCCAGCTCTACGGATGTTCATCTGACCGATGCCCGTGGCGTGCTGACCTGTGAGATCGGCGATACGGTGACCTTCTTCGTGGGCAGCATCGAACTGGGCAGCACGGTGATGAACGAGGACACCGTCTTCATCACACCGGCGACGCTGGTGGGTGAAAACACCAATGAAGCCACGGACGCCGTGCTGAACATGGCCCGGCTGCTGATCAGCCTGGACATCGACCAGGATCCCTCCAACGGCATTGCCATTGATGAATCCTCCCTTCAAGACATCGGTGTCGTTCTGGAGTTTGATCAAACCAGCGAGAACTTTGAGTCGGCGGTTGAGAGCATCATCACCCAGTTGACTGATGAACTGCCCGAGGGCCCATACACTCTGGTCGACGCCGGCGAAGCGCAAGGCCACCTGGTGTTGGGTCTGTACATCCAGTACGCCGGCCTCTATGACGGCACCGTGAATTTTGGTGATACCGTGACCCGGCTGACCTTCGTGGTGTCCCGTGAAGGCTATGCCTATGGCACCAACGAATCGGCGGACGGTATTTACGCAAATGCCGCTAATGATGAGATGGCTGGGCCGTTTGACACCTTGGGCAACTTTGAATCCTTCAAGGTAGACGGTTCCACCGGCGCGACCTATTTCGTTCCCGCCACGATCGACAACGGAGTGCTCTCGGGCACAGAAGAAAGCGGCCTGGTGTCCTTCACCGCCACCCGCCAACTGATCTTTGACCCGGTCATCGATAGCGCCCTGGTTGAGCAGTTCTCGGCGTTGCTGCCGCTCACCATCCACCTCGATGACAACCGCTCCTTTGCGTTCGCCGATGAGGCCCTAGACGGCTTCCCATTCGGTTTGTTTGCGGGCGGCACGCCCCATTCCGACAACGCGGCCAATGATCCCGAGTACTGGGATATCAACGTGGTGGAAGTGGTTAGCACCAGGGACGATACCGTCCGGCTGATTGCCATTGCCATGAACGGCTTCGTACTGGATATCGCCGTGGATCTGTCTGGGGAAACGCCTTCGGTACAGGCAAACTGGACCCATGTCCATGAAGGCACGGAAGGTACCGTCACCGGGTTTGAAACCGAATTTCCCTTGATATTTTAACCCCTACCAACCGCCTACCCATGCATTCCGGGCATGGGTAGGCCGGTCCCGCGGTACAGCCTGGCCCGGCTAGCCGACGTCCTTGCCCAGCCATTTCCGTTTCGCCTGCGCCACCAGCGCCCGCGCATCGTGATTCCACGGGTGGAAATTCGGGCTGTAG
>JBFHLR010000272.1:0-2701 GCA_041594735.1 Marinobacter sp. | reverse complement strand
CCCATCCGGGTACCTTTCCTGGAGGGCGCCACGAAAACAGAGCGTCAGTTGGAACGGCAGCACCATGTTATCCTGCCGGTTCTGCCCACCACCCTGGTTTCCGGCGTGACCTTGCGTCAGGACAATCCGGTTCACCATGTCTTGGCACGTCAGGGTTTCCTGTACCTGTTCCACCAGGGCAAGCTGTGGCGAGAGCTTGAAATCCGGCAGGACGAGGACGGTCAAACCACGTTTCATGATGTGGCACTCTGGCAATATCGCCGTGAGGAAGGCTTTACACCGGGTTCGCGGGCGGTGACCGGTGCTCCCCTAAAGGAGATCTGGCTGCCAGCGCGCACCGTTAGTCGCTGGCTGAGCCTCGAAGCTGCCTACAGTGAAACCCAGTGGCCCGCGCCCCGAATCGACTACCTTGAAAACAATGCTCGGCCGCGCCGGGAGCGTTGCAATACCATCCGTATGGAAATGGCTCCCCCGGGAGTCGCCGATGGTAACACCATCAGTCATGGCACTGGTCGGAGCCACGCATTTCCCGTTAGCTACCTGGCTCCGCAGCGCAGCCGGAAGCCGGGGCTCGAATGGCAGTTCGACCGTCCCGGGAATTACCTCAAGGACCTGCAGGGAGCCTACGCCGCCAGCAGTCATCAAACCGCCTTCGGGATCCATCAGCGCCAGGAAGATCCCGACCCGGAAGATCCCATCTATGAGGATGAGCGCCCGGAGATGACACCCCTGGCCCTGTGTCTGCACCGAACACTGGACGAAGTTACCCAGCAGAGTACCAGTGAACCGTTTTCCCCCAACCACTGGCAATCAGACGGTCCGGTGGTGGAAGACTGCGTAAAGACCGCCAGGGATCGCCAAATTGGCGCTATTCAGCTTGATGATCCGGTCTATCGCCTGCGCTACCTGCAACAGCGCCGCCTGGTTGCCAACTGGTTTGCCGAGGCCGCCGGCAGGCGGGCACGGCATCGCCCCTATTTCGATTCCGCACTGTTGCTCAACACCGTTATGGTGCCCCCTGAAATCGGCGGCGAAACCAACCCGTTGCATAAGTTCATGTCCGAGTTATCCGGGTCAGGACGTGCAGAACTGGAACGCTCTGTAGCCGGTTTCGAACGCAAGATGGCGCAACAGTACCTGCATCAGCTGCAGGAAGATTTAAACGTCATGCTCAGCCAGGATCGGGTCCAGCACACGCTGGTGGATTTCTTTACCCTTGACGGCTACGACTACGCGGGCGCCTTTCACTTTGTTTCCGGGCTGATCCAGGACTTCGTTACCGAGCCCCGGGAGTGCGATGCCCTGGTCTTGTCCGGTGAACCGGCTCCCGATGGACCGGGCAAACAGTGGCTACGAGGACTGTGCGAGCAAAAACACAGTCCGGTGCTGTACGCCCTGCTCTTCCCCAGTACCGACGAAGGTGCACTCGAGGCTCCATACCAGCCTCCGGCCGAACCCGAAGAAAACCGCGGGGACGGACGCTTTCGGGGTTCTGAGCTGGCAAGCCTGGAGAACGCTGAGCTCCCGGAATTGGAGGATATCCAGACCCTACATGGCCTGGAACTGGTCGCCGCCGCCGAACAGGGCGCGTTCAACACCCTGATGGCCGCCAGTCTGCGTACCGGCAGCGGGGTGTTGATGTCAGTCCACGGTAATCTGTGGAGCGCCATCCACAATGCCAGTCAGACCCTGAGCAACAATGATCCCCGGCTCAAGGCGTACCAGCGGCAGGAAAAGCAGCTGAACAGGCAAATGGCGGATCTGAAAAGCAGGCAACAAGCGCTCCGTGAGGAACGGAATGCCACATCGCTTGATAATGAAAGGGTTCAGAGTCGCATTACACGGCAACTGGAACAACTGGATGTTGAAGAAAGCAATCTGATTAAAACCGAGCAGGAGGTTGCCGTAAGGACGCAGGCACTGCAAAAGCAGGCCATCCAGGCCCAGATGAGACTCTACAGCGGCTCCATTCAACAGCTCAGGGCTTCCATGCCGGAGCTACTGGGTGAGCTACGACTGGAACGGTTGTCCAAGGCCTTGCAGAAGGACTACCTGGTGATCGGAATGCCGGAGCAGCTAACCCAGGGCCAGCGGGCAATTCGTATGTTTGGTGACCTAATTAAGGACAGCGACGATGCCAATGAGGCCGTGGCCTCGACCAACAGGAAACGGGCAGCCGCCAAAGGGATTCCATTCAATCAGGCCGATGATGTCTATGTCCTGGTTGTCCCCAGGACGGCGAAAATTGCTGAGATGATCTCTGAATTGACGGAAGCCGAAACCAGGGTCGCCCTGGCAAGGAAGGCGTTGGACCAGGCGAGCAATCTCGTCAACGCCAGTGAAGCGGCCGGAGCCGTCGCCGTCAGCCGGCTAGCCAGTGCGCAACAGGAACTACAGGCAGCGAACGAGGGATTTGAACGGGTCGCCAGACGCTTTGACAATACCGGTACGGCCATCCGGGAACTGGAAGCGGCTAACGATGCGGCCCGGCAAACGATCAATGATACAGGGAGCAGTCGGATATACCGGATGCTCAATACGCCGGTATTGCCGGTGTTTGTGATGTTGATCGAGTCTCATAATCTTTCTGGCATTTTCTCTGCGTTTGAACGAGATAGAAGGGTAAGGGGGCAAGCAAGAGCTGTTGCCGGTATGGGCAGTGCGGGTCTTGACTTTGTTCTGTCAGGAGTTTTGCTGTCTG
>JBFHLR010000271.1:0-2816 GCA_041594735.1 Marinobacter sp. | reverse complement strand
GGGCCTGGGTGCCCCGGTCAATGGCGGGATCACACAGGCTGGCCCGCAGCCAGTCGTGGAAGGCGTCGATGTCCCGGTCATGACTGCCGTCTCCGGCCATGAGCAGCTTCATGTTGTGGAACGACAGGCCGGAGCCCACCACCAGCAGGTTACGCTTACGCAGCGGTGCCAGTGCGGTCCCGATGGCCAGATGGGTGCGGGCATCGAGATCGTTCACCAGCGACACCTGCACGCAGGGCACGTCGGCCTGTGGGTACATCATGGTCAGCGGCACAAACAGGCCGTGGTCGAAGCCACGCTGGTCGTCGCCACGGGCCGGGATACCGGCGTCAGCCAGGCAATTCAGGATGTCGGCCGCCAGCGCCGGGTGACCGGGGGCCGGATAGCTCAGGCGGTAGGATTCCTCGGGAAAACCGTAGTAGTCGTAGATCAGCTCGGGCCGGGCGCCGGTGGTGACGGTGACCGTGTCGGTTTCCCAGTGGGCGCTGATCACCACGATGGCCTCGGGTTGGCCAAGCCGGGCAGGAATGGCTTCCAGAAATTGTTTCATGGCCTGGTGGCCCGGATCACCCAGCAGCGGCAACGGGCCGCCGCCGTGGGGCAGGTACAGAATGGAGGCCGAGGGCTCGCTCATCAGAACTCCTATGGACGGATTGGGGGAGACGATGATGCCCGAGCGCCGTGGCGCCCTGATAGCGAAATAACCTGTTGTAATACATCAGAAAATTTGTTGGAGCGCCGGCTTGCGCTACAGCCAGTCGTGCAGCATGACACCGACCCCCAGGCGATGCATACGTTCATTGTAGTCCACCAGGCTCTCGCCATAGCCGTTGAAGTACTGGATATAGCCCTTCACCGTTGAACCCAGGGGGAAACTGTAGCCCAGCTCCACCGAGGTCTTGTTGTCTGAGGTGCGTAAGTTGTTGCGCAGTTTCAGGGAAAGGGAGCGCTGCTCGTCCACCTTGAAGATCGCCCAATAGTCGCTGTAGCCCAGATATTTTTCGATGTCCGGGTTGTTGTCGTCGCTGCGACTCTCGGGGATGCGATACCAGGGGCTGACCATGAACAGCCAGCGATCGACGCCGTAGACCAGATTGCTGGTAATGCGGTTCCAGCTGCGGGACTGGGGTTCGGTTTGGCCATTGGACTGGTGGGTAAAGCCCAGGGATACCACGTCGAGCCGGCCCGGGCCCAGGTCAAGTCCGGCGTCGTAGCGCAGGAACAGTTCCGGGGTGTAGTTGGTCTCGCGGAACGGGGCGGAATCGTCCCGGTTGTACAGCTGCCAGAACGACAGCTGGGTATAGCCAAACCACAGGGTGGTGCGCTTGTCGAAGACGCCGCTAAGCAGGGGAATCTTGAAGCTGAGCTGGAATTTCGCCTCGTGGTTCTTGACGTCGTAATCGTAATCGGTGAAGCCCAGGCTGGGACTGAACGGCCGCTGGTTGGCGGACTGGGCGTAGGTGTAGGGCAACAGGTAGCTCTGGCGATAGGTCAGGAAGCCGCCCGCGAAGGACATGAACGCCCGTTCGGTGGCGATGTGGCGACTGACCAGGGCTTCGGCCATGCCGTCTTCCCGATCGACGCCGCCGGTATCGTTGTATTGTCGCGGTGCCAGCAGTTCGGTTTCTTTCTCGGCCTGGGCCCGCTCCTCCTCGCTGGCGGACTGGCTGGCCGCCTCGGTATTGAGGGCGGCATCGAAACAGGCCAGGCGTTTGACGCCGTTTTCGATCAGCAGGCAGCGATCCAGCCGGGTCGGCGGCAGGCTGTAGGGGTCAGGGGTTTCCTGGGCCAGTGCCGACAGGCTCAGGGCCCAAACTGGCAGCAGGTAGTGCAAGGTCTGCCGGATGCTAGTGCTGTTCATGCCGTTGTCGCCATCGCACGGTCGGAAGTGACCAGCATACCACCGCCGGTGCTCTGCCCCCATGACGGAGCGTTAATCAGAGGCTCCCTCAATATTAGCCCAGAACCCCCCAGTGCCCGGTGATGCGACGCTGCCCGGCGTCATAGCGGGCCAAGCCGCCAAACTGCAGCAACACCTGTTCGCTCTGGCTGGGCCGCAGGAATACCCAGTCGTCCGGCTGCAACGTCAGGCCGGCGTTGCCGTTGAGCATTTCCTGATTGCTGGAACGGCCGTACAGCGGATTGATGCTCAGTCCCACGGGGGACACGGGGGTCGCCGGCCAGTTACCACCGTAGATGAACACCGCTTTGGCCCGATTGGGGTTCCACCAGCTCATCACCCGGCCAAGACCCGGGGCGCCGGGAATGGCCGGCTGGTCACTGACCTTGAGCACGGGGGTGGCAATGAAGGCGGCGGGCCGATGGTCGCGCAGGGTGGCCAGGTCAAAGTCCGTGGGTTTGACCAGGGCCGAACCGACCGCCAGCTCGTTGGCGACAAAGCGCTGATGCTGGTCCCGGTACAGGGGGTAGGTGGTGCTGCCGCCGGTATTGAGGGTGAGGTCGCGAATCGACCGACCCAGAGTCCGCTCGGCCTGCTCGACAAAGGCGCGATAGCGCGCCATGGCCTGGTCCCGCAGCCATTCGGCGCGCCCCGGCGCCTGGGTGATGTGGGCCTCGTAGCCCATAAAGCCGGCAAAGCTCAGCCACGGTGACTGTTCGATGAGCCTGAGCATCTGCACCAGCTGGTCCCGGTCCTGAACGCCGCCCCGGTGCAGGCCGATATCCAGTTCCAGGTTGATGCGCAAGGACTGGCCCAGCTCCTCCGCCAGTTGCCGGTACTGCGCCAGCCGTTGCGGGCTGTCCACCAGCCACTGCAGCTGGCGCGCCGGCTGGAAACGCGGGTCGCCACTGGTGGC
>JBFHLR010000270.1:0-2851 GCA_041594735.1 Marinobacter sp. | reverse complement strand
GTAGGGGATGCCGTGGCCGCGGTCCAGTTCCAGGATCCAGCCGGCGACATTGTCGAGGAAGTAACGGTCATGGGTGATGGCAACCACGGTGCCTTCGTAGTCGTGGAGGAAGCGCTCCAGCCAGGCGACGGATTCGGCGTCGAGGTGGTTAGTGGGCTCGTCCAGCAACAGCATGTCGGGTCCTGAGAGCAGGAGTCGGCACAGTGCGACCCGGCGGCGTTCGCCACCCGACAGGTGCTTCACCGGCTGGTCCCAGGCGGGCAGGCGCAGGGCGTCGGCGGCTACTTCCATCTTGCGTTCGATGTCGTGACCGTCGGTGGCCTGGATGTAGGCTTCCAGCTCGCCCTGGCGCTTGGCCAGCGCATCGAAGTCCGCGTCGGGCTCGGCGTAGGCGGCGTAGACCTTGTCCAGCTCGGCCAGGGCATCGTGAACCCCGGCAACCGCCTCGTCAACAATCTCCTTGACGGTCTTGCTGTCGTCCAGTTCCGGCTCCTGGGGCAGGTAGCCCACGTTGATGCCGGGCTGGGGGCGGGCCTCGCCAATGAAGTCCTGGTCTACGCCGGCCATGATCCGAAGCAGGGTCGACTTACCGGCGCCGTTGAGGCCGAGCACGCCGATTTTGGCACCCGGGAAGAAACTGAGGGAGATGTCTTTGAGGATCTCGCGCTTGGGTGGCACAACCTTCCCAACGCGGTTCATCGTGTATACGTACTGGGCCATAACTGGCGGTTTCCTCTGGGTTGTGGAGCCGGTCGGTAGACGCGGGCATGTTCCAAAACTGGAAGGGAATGCGGCCGCTCTGGCTCCGGGACTGAAATCAGGGGTGTAAGGTAGCGAATGCAACCTGTGAAGGCAATCGGTGAAACTCCTGCCGTACCGGCGGATGGCAGGCGGCGAAAAGGTGATTTTAGGGGGCGGAATGCGATAGAATAGCCGCCCTTTTTCCAGGGAGCTGAAACCGGTGCGTCAGTCGCTCGTGTTTGCGGTTCCCGACCCGCTTTTTAAAATTGTCTGCAGGGCAGACGCAGCACACAGAGGCAGCGCATCCATGTTTAATCGTGAAATGAAAGTCGCCGGTTTTGACGACGAGATCTGGAACGCCATGCAGGCGGAGAGCAAGCGTCAGGAAGCTCACATCGAGCTGATCGCGTCCGAGAACTACACCAGTCCGCGGGTAATGGAAGCCCAGGGCAGCGATCTGACCAACAAGTACGCCGAAGGCTATCCCGGCAAGCGTTATTACGGTGGCTGCGAGTATGTGGATGTGGTGGAGCAATTGGCCATCGATCGCGCCAAGGAACTGTTCGGTGCCGCCTACGCCAACGTTCAGCCGCATTCCGGCTCTCAGGCCAATGCCGCCGTTTTCATGGCCCTGGTCAAGCCCGGTGATACCGTGCTGGGCATGAGTCTGGCCCATGGTGGTCACCTGACCCACGGCGCCAGCGTCAACTTCTCCGGCAAGATTTACAACGCGGTTCAGTATGGTCTGAACCCGGAAACCGGTCTGATCGACTACGACGAGGTGGAAGCCCTGGCTGTCGAGCACAAGCCCAAGATGATCATCGCGGGCTTCTCCGCTTACTCTCAGGCTCTGGATTTCGCCCGTTTCCGCGAGATCGCTGACAAAGTCGGTGCCTACCTGTTCGTGGATATGGCGCACGTGGCCGGACTGGTGGCGGCGGGTGTCTATCCGGACCCAATGCCTCATGCCCACGTTGTGACCACCACCACCCACAAGACCCTGCGCGGTCCCCGTGGTGGCCTGATCCTCGCCTGTGATGATGAGGATATCCAGAAGAAACTGAACTCCGCCGTGTTCCCGGGCGGCCAGGGTGGCCCGCTGATGCACGTGATCGCGGCCAAGGCCGTGTGCTTCAAGGAAGCCATGAGCGATGAGTTCAAGACCTACCAGCAGCAGGTGGTCAAGAACGCCGCGGCCATGGCCGAGGTGTTTGTCGCTCGCGGCTACGACGTGGTTTCCGGTGGCACCACCAACCATCTGTTCCTGGTGAGCCTGATCAAGCAGGACATTACTGGCAAAGACGCCGATGCCGCTCTGGGGCGTGCCCACATCACCGTCAACAAGAATGCCGTGCCTAACGACCCGCGTTCGCCGTTCGTCACTTCCGGCCTGCGGGTCGGTACCCCGGCGGTAACCACGCGCGGCTTTGGTGAAGTCGAGTGTCGCGAACTGGCGGGCTGGATGTGCGATATCCTGGACAACCTGGAGGACGATGCAGTCATCACCCGGGTCCGCGAACAGGTCGAAGCACTGTGTGCGCGTTTCCCGGTCTACGCCGGCTAACAGGAGTTGACGACGGGCGCGGTTACTTCGCGCCGGTTTGTTGGTCTGAGGGAGCTAAGAGTCATGCATTGTCCATTCTGTGGTGAAGCCGATACCAAGGTGATCGACTCGCGGCTGGTCGCGGAAGGCGACCAGGTGCGCCGCAGAAGGGAGTGTTTGTCCTGTCGCGAGCGCTTTACTACCTTTGAAAGCGCCGAGCTGGTGATGCCCCGGGTGGTCAAGCAGGACGGCACGCGCCAGCCGTTCGACGAGGACAAGCTGCGCTCCGGCATTATGAAGGCGCTGGAGAAGCGACCCGTCAGCATTGAAGAGATCGAAGCGGCGCTGAATCGGATCAGGTTCCGGTTGCGGGCGACCGGAGAACGAGAAGTGAAGTCCATGCAGCTGGGTGAGGAAGTAATGATTGAGCTGCGTCAGTTGGACAAGGTTGCTTACGTGCGCTTCGCCTCCGTCTACCGAAGCTTCCAGGACATCAACGAATTCAAGGAAGAGATTGAACGACTGGCCGGCAATGGCGATGGCCCGGCTCCTGTCGAAGTGGCCAAG
>JBFHLR010000269.1:0-2875 GCA_041594735.1 Marinobacter sp. | reverse complement strand
TAGGTGTAGCCTGCCTGGTCAATCCAGGGGTAATGCTGCGGCCAGCTGTCCAGCCGCGACTGGTGAATGGCCGGCGCAAACAACTCGGTCAGTGACGAACAGGCCGCCTCCTGCCAGCTGGCGCGGCGGGCAAAGTTGAGGTAGGCGTCCACCGCGAAGCGCACGCCGGGTAACACGTGACGCTGGTCGATCACTTCCTCGCGGCTCAGTCCCACCGCCTCCGCCAGTGACAGCCAGGCGTCAATGCCGCCCTGCTCGCCGTCATGGCCGTCATGATCGAGCACCCGCTGCAGCCACAGCCGGCGCACCCCGGCGTCCGGACAGTTGGCCATGATGGCGGCATCCTTACGGGGAATGTTCACCTGATAGTAGTAGCGGTTGGCCACCCAGCCCCGAATCTGCTCCGGTGTACACTGGCCGCTGTACATGGCGCGGTGATAGGGGTGGTGAATATGGTAGAACTCGCCCTTGGCGCGCAGCGCCCGCTCGAAATCCGTCCGGGTCATCGGAGTCTCAACCGCTAGGTTCATGGTGCCTCCGCCAGGTCCAGGTGCATACCATCCCAGGCCACTTCGATGCCGTGACGGTTCAGCTCGGCCCGTTCCGGGGAATCTTCGTTCAGGATGGGGTTGGTGTTATTGATGTGGATCAGGATCTTGCGTTCCACCGTCAGGCCATCGAGCACCTCGATCATGCCCCCAGGGCCACTCTGGGCCAGATGGCCCATCTGCTGACCGGTCTTGCTGCCTACCTCGCAGCGCTGCATCTCGTCGTCCTGCCACACGGTGCCATCCACCAGCAGCACGTCGGCTTTTGCCATCCAACCCAGGATGCGTTCGTCCGGCTGGCCCAGCCCGGGGGCATACAGCACCGCCTTGCCGGTTTTTGTATCCTCGATGAACAGGCCAACGTTGTCGCCCGGGTGGGGGTGGTCCCGCCGTGGCGAATAGGGTGGCGCATTGCTCAGCAGCGGAATGGCGGTGAAGCGCAGCGATGGCGCACAATCGATGACAAAGGCCTCATCGTCGCCACAGGGCATGGGCCGCCAGTTCAGGCCACCGTTCCAGTGGGACAGCATGGGAAACAGCGGGAAGCCGGAACTGAGGTCGTCATGGACCTGCTCGGTGCACCAGACATCGAAGGGGCAGCCCTCGCGCAGGGACAGCAGACCGGTAGTGTGATCCACCTGGCTGTCCATCAGCAGGATGGCGCCGATGCCGGTGTCCCGCACCCGCCGTGCCGGCTGCATGGGGGCAAAGGCCGCCAGCTGAGCACGGATATCCGGTGACGCATTGCACAGGATCCAGTGTTCGCCGTCGTCGCTGATGGCAATGGACGACTGGGTGCGAGGCTCAGCGCGTAGGGTGCCGTTACGCACGCCGGTGCAGTTGTGGCAGTTGCAGTTCCATTGGGGAAAGCCACCGCCAGCGGCGGATCCCAGGACATGAATTTGCATCTCGGAACTCCAGAAGAAGAAAATGGCCAGACACTCGGGCTGGCCACTTACTCTTAGCGATTGGCGAAGTACATGGTGACTTCAAAACCAATCCGCAGGTTTTCATAGGCTGGTTTGGTCCACATGGTGTGTTCCCCTTCTATTGTTGTCGTAAGCAGGATCGGTTAGCGGCTCAGCCGTTAACACTTCTTCGATGCTAACCCTCACCGGCAGGGGTCAACATGGTACTTTGGAAGCAATTTCGCCAGTACCAACGACCCCATGGCCGAACCCGGCGCATTCCGCCGTTGGCCCCTCCCCGATTGAACTGACGGGTGTTTGGGGATACCTTATTCGACTATAGTCATAACCAGACGATATTAAGGAGCCTCCAATTAACTCCGAATCGTCTCTGCATGGGTGAATTGCCCTCAGGCAAGCCCGTCCAGGCAACGAACGACATCCTAACTACAAATACCCTAAAGGAAATGCCGTGCCACCACGGCATTTCCCGATCGATTGGCAGACCATCAGGACGGTAATGCAGCAATGAGGCGCAAGGACCGGGAACTCAACATTTTTTCCATGTCGGCACTGGATCTGTTCGCCTCCGCCCTGGGCGCCTTCATCCTGATCACCCTGATCCTGCTACCGTACTACCTCAAGCAGGGTCCCCGAGCGGAGCCGGTCCCCATCGAATGCCCCGTGCCGGAGCCCGTCCCGGAGTGCCCGGTGTGCCCGGCGCCTGCCCCGGTTCCCCAGTGCCCGCCGCCGACTCCGACGGAAATCAAGATTGCCGACAACCTGCTGATCATGCAGATGTCATGGTCGCAGTCGGCGGACGTCGACATGCACGTCAAGACCCCGGATGGCGAATACAACTACCAGCGGGTCACCATTCCCGGCGCGCCCGGACGTTTCACCCTGGACAACCGCTCCGGCGGCAGCGCCGAGCGTCCGGCCCTGGAAATCTGGATGGCCTACAACCCCACCCCCGGCACCTACGAGATCTGCTACAACCTGTATAGCACCGGCTCAGCCCGGCCACCGATACGGGTCGGCGGCCGGCTCGACAAGCCCCATGGGCCGGTGGTACTGCCCGTGACGTCGCTGCGCCAGACCGGCCGCGAGCACTGCGTGCTGAAGTTTTCCATTGACGACGAATTCAACTACACCCAGCTGGCGCCGAGATAGTTAGGTGAGGACCACCAGTCCTTTGGTAGGCCGTCAGCACCACGATGGCCCTGGCACCCTCACAAAGTTGAGCGAACACAGGAGCGGAATATGACCTCTTTTACCGTAGGCCGGGGCGTACAGGCCGATGTTCGGTTAAGTCACGATACCGTGTCGCGCCTGCATTTGAAGGTGACGCCCATCTCCGACAGCCAGTGTCTGGTGGAAGACCTGGGGTCGGCCAATGGCACCTGGCTGCTGCAGGAC
>JBFHLR010000268.1:0-2925 GCA_041594735.1 Marinobacter sp. | reverse complement strand
GATTTCCATCTGCTGGATGGCGATAACCGCCTGGGTACGGTTCCGCACCCCGAGCTTACGGAACACCGCCGTGATGTGTGCCTTGATGGTGGCTTCCGAGACCTCCAGATCGTAGGCAATCTGCTTATTCAGCAGCCCCTCAGCCAGCATACCCAACACCCGGAACTGCTGCGGGGTCAGGGACGCCAGCTTCTCTGAAAAGTCGGTGGTATCCGCCTGCATGCGCTCGATCTTCTCCGCCACGCCCTCCGGCAACCAGACATCCCCTTCCAGCACCGCCTGAATCGCCTCGGTGATGGTGGGCAGTGGTGCGGACTTGGGAATAAAGCCGGACGCCCCATAATCAATAGAGCGCCGCATCACCTGCAACTCCTCAGAGCCTGACACGACCACCACGGGTAACCCCGGATATTGCCCGCGCATAAACACGAGCCCGGAAAAACCGTGGGCCCCCGGCATGTTAAGATCCAGCAGGACCAGATCCGCATCCGGGTGGGAATCCACCGCCGCCTGGAGCGCCTTGATGCTTTCCACTTCCACCGTGTCAGCATCCGGAACCGCTTGATTCACAGCCTGTTTCAACGCCGCGCGAAACAGGGGGTGATCATCGGCGATGATTATTTGTTGGGCCATTCAACAGAGTCCTCGCAGGGTCTTCATCCTTACTGGAAAGCACGATGGCTGATGAGTTCATCCACCACACTGGGGTCCGCCAGGGTGGAGGTATCACCCAGTTGGTCGTGCTCGTTAGCTGCAATTTTACGCAATATCCGGCGCATAATCTTCCCTGACCGGGTTTTCGGCAGTCCCGGCGCCCACTGGATAATATCGGGCGAGGCGATGGGGCCAATTTCCTTACGCACCCATTGCACCAGCTCCTTCTTCAGCTCATCGGTCGGGGTTTCACCCTGCACCAGGGTCACGTACACGTAGATACCCTGTCCCTTGATGTCATGGGGGTAACCCACCACGGCGGCCTCGGCCACCAGCTCATGAGCCACCAGGGCGCTCTCGACTTCCGCGGTGCCCAGGCGGTGACCGGATACGTTGAGCACGTCATCAACCCGACCGGTAATCCAGAAGTAGCCGTCTTCGTCCCGGCGCGCGCCGTCCCCGGTGAAGTAGCGACCGGGATAGGTGCTGAAGTAGGTTTGGACGAAGCGCTCGTGATCACCATAGATGGTGCGCATCTGCCCAGGCCAGCTGTCTTTGATGACCAAATTGCCTTCGGTGGCACCCTCGAGCAGGTTGCCATCGTTATCCACCAGCGCCGGCTGCACACCGAAGAACGGCAGCGTTGCCGAACCCGGCTTCAGCTCGAAGGCACCCGGCAATGGCGAAATCAGGATGCCACCGGTCTCGGTCTGCCACCAGGTGTCGACGATCGGACATTGGCTGTTGCCGATGACCCGGTAGTACCACTCCCAGGCTTCCGGATTGATGGGCTCGCCCACGGAGCCCAGCAGATGGAGGCTGTCCCGGGTTGTGCCCGCCATGCAGGACTCGCCCTCCGCCATCAACGCGCGAATGGCGGTCGGAGCGGTGTAGAGCACGTTCACCTGGTGCTTGTCGACCACCTGCCCCATACGGGAGCTGTCCGGGTAGTTGGGCACGCCCTCAAACAGCAGGGTGATCGCGCCATTGGCCAGCGGGCCATAGAGAATGTAGCTGTGCCCGGTCACCCAGCCGAAATCGGCGGTGCACCAGTAAACATCGCCGTCCTGGTAATCGAACACGTACTGATGGGTCATGGAGGCGTAGACCAGGTAGCCGCCGGTGGTATGCAGCACCCCCTTGGGCGCACCGGTGGAGCCGGAGGTGTACAGCATGAACAGCGGGTCTTCGGCGTTCATCGGCTCCGGGGCGCAGTCTGGCTCGGCGGAGGCCATCAACTCCTCGTAACGGGCATCCCGGCTGTCGTTCCAGGACACCTCGGCGCCGGTGCGGCTGACCACCACCACCTTTTCCACGCCGGCCAGATTGCTGCCGGACAGGGCCGCATCGACGTTCTTTTTCAGCGGAATCTTGCGACCGCCACGAATGCCCTCATCGGCGGTGACCACAAAGCGGGACTTGCCGTTTTCGATACGTGCCGCCAGCGCCTCGGGCGAGAAACCGCCAAACACCACTGAGTGGATTGCACCAATGCGGGCACACGCCAGCATGGCCACCGCGGTCTCGACGATCATCGGCATGTAGATGGTCACCACATCGCCTTTGTTGACGCCGAGGGACTTCAGCACATTGGCAAACTTACAGGTTTCGGCGTGCAGTTCCCGGTAGCTCACATGGCGGGATTCGGAAGGATCGTCACCTTCGAAAATGATCGCGGTCTGATCGCCGCGGGTGTCCAGGTGACGGTCGAGGCAGTTGGCGGAGGCGTTCAGTTCGCCGTCTTCAAACCATTTGATGGACAGGTTGGCCTGATCGTAACTGGTGTTTTTAACCTTGGTGTAGGGCTTGCTCCAGCTCAGGCGCTTGCCGTGTTCGCCCCAGAAAGCGTCTGGATCGTCTACTGACTGACGGTACATCGCGTCATACTGTTCCCGATTGACCAGGGCCCGCTTGGCGAACTCCGGATTCACCGGGTATACATGCTTCTCAGTCATTGTGCTCCCCTCATTTTAATTAGAGATCTGTTAGTGATTATCGGAATTATGAAAACAGAACCTTGCGGGCCTCTACGGGCCTGAGAATGCCGCTTTATGGCGTCGTGTAGTTGTTGGCGGCTTCCCAAAGACGGATTCCCTATAGTTCAACACGCAGGCTGACAGTCGATGAATTAGACTAACGTCCTAACTGAATAACACTTTCGAACAGATGCATTGGTACGCCGGTATCCCACTGATACTTACAGCTTTTCAGCCAAATTACCGGCAAGCATAAGTACCGGTAAGCAATAAGTAACGGTCAGCAAAGGTACCG
>JBFHLR010000267.1:0-2948 GCA_041594735.1 Marinobacter sp. | reverse complement strand
TTGTACTTGAGCAGAAACTCCAGGGTGTTGTCGGCGGTAAAACCCGCCTCGGTGAAGTGGGTGGTGCAGCCCAGCAACAGCGGACCAACCACCGCGTAGTAGAGACCGTAGGCCCAGCCCGGATCCGCCACGTTCCAGAAGTTGTCGTCCTGGCGCAAGCCAATAGCGTAACGCATGTACATCCAGAACGCTGGCAACGCCTTGGCCGGGACCGTCACACCTTTCGATTTACCGGTGGTGCCGGAGGTAAACATTTGCAGGAAAGGCTCTTCCGGGCCGATCAGCACCGGCTCGAACTCATCGGATTGCTGCTCCAGGGCCGGCCAGAACAGGTGGTTCGCCTCGGTTGCAGCTGCCGCGCCTTCCTCCGCCACCAACATGGTTTCCGGCAGATCGTTGACGTCCGCCAGTTTCGGCCATTGCTCCGGGTTGGTCACAATCAGCTTGGTGCCGGCCTTGCCCAGGCGGTACTCGATGGCACCGGAGCCGAAGGCGGTGAACAGCGGCTGATAAACCGCCCCCACCCGCAGGGCACCCAGGACACAGATCATCAGCTCTGGGGTACGCCCCAGCAGACAGGCCACGCGATCGCCCTTGCCTATGCCACGGGACTTGAGAAAACCCGCGAACTGCGCGGAACGACGTTTGAGTTCGGCAAAGGTCATCTCGCCGCTGCGGCCATCGGCCCGCTCATAGCGCAACCCAACGCGCGCCTCATCGTCGGCGTAACGGTCGCAGATTTCGGAGCAGACATTCAGGCCGTCGTTATAATTACCCTGAAAACTCTGTAAGATCGAGTCAACCGAGAAATTGTTCGCAAATTCGTCGTAGCTGATAGCGTCCATAAACACCTGCCCTTTTGATTTGTTTTTAGTAACCTGCGATTTGTTGTTGGTAACCTGCGATTTGTTGTGAGTGGCTTGCGCTCGCTGGCTGCAATCACCGCTCGGTAGGCCGTCAAATCAGGTTAAGGAAAGGCGTTTGGCAACAGAATGACAGGATTCAGCAGATAACTTGACAAGTTTTGCAGGGGCCACTGTCCGCGTTCATGAAAAACCTGACCTTCTCATCCCACTACGCCCGTGCCGTCCTCTACGGGCTGGAGAAGACCGGCCGCGACATTGATGCCTTACTGGCGAGTCGGGACATCGATCCGGAGCTGGTCCACGAACCCAAGGCCCGGGTACCCACCGAGCAATTCATCCGCTTGTTCCGGATAACCTGGAAAACCCTGGACGACGAATTCATGGGCCGCACCACCCGACCCTGTCGCATCGGTCATTTTCACCTGATGGGATCACTGGTGGTGCATGGCGCCAACCTGGAGGAAGTGATCCGCCAGAGCATCCGCTGTTATCGGCTGTTTTCAGAAGACATCCAGATTGACCTCAACCTGGCAGGGGATGAGGTTGAACTGAGCCTGACCCACCACCATCCGGAGCTGGACCCGGACAACTTCCTCATCGAGTGGCTGCTGCTGGTGTGGCACCGCCTGGTGGGCTGGATGATTGGCCGCAAGATCGTGCTCAGCCACGCCACGTTCATGCACCCCTTGCCGCCCCACTTTGACGAGTACCGATTTGTGTTCCCGTGCCAGTGCCACTTCGAGCGCCGTCGCAACAGCCTGTTCTTCAGCAAGCAGTACCTCACCATGCCGGTGACCCGCAGCTCGGAAGAGCTGGACGACTTTGTCCGCAATTCGCCACGGGACCTGCTGATCTGGACCGAAGAAGACAACAGCGTCACCACTCAGGTGCGCCAGCTGCTGGAGGCCTCGGAGGCGGAAAAACTGCCCAACCAGGACCGGGTGGCCGAGCAATTGCACATGACCGCCTACACCCTGAGCCGCAAGCTCAAGGCGGAAGGCAGCTCCTATCAGAAGATCAAAGACAACCTGCGCCGGGACCAGGCCGTGACCATGCTGACCCGGCAGAATCTCAGCATTGCCGACATTTCCAACCGCCTGGGCTTTGCCGAACCGGGCGCCTTTTCCCGGGCCTTCAAGCACTGGACCGGCGTCAGCCCGCTGGCCTACCGCAACCAGGACCAGCTGCCCAGCCCCTAGCCCAAGGCCCGTGACCGTTCTGTGACAGAGCCCCCACCGCATCCCCCGCCGACGCGGTAGGCTTGGAGCTGCTGCAACGACCCAACAACGTCAACTATGGATGGATGACGGTGAAAATTCTCAAAACCAGCGACCTGGTGGCGGCGGACCTGCCCAACCTGGAAGCGCCCTACGCTGCGGCCCAAAGGGCACGCAGCCTGATCCTTGCCGACCACTCCGGCCGATTTAACCTGGAGCGGTTGCTCACCCCGCTGCCCACCCATGGCGTCCGGGCCCGAGACCGTTCCCGACTGGTAGAGGACGTCCTGCGGAAGATCCGCAGCGGCCAACTCTGGCTGGTGTACGGCGTGGGCGACGGCCGACCGTTCGACCCGGTGATTCGCTGGAACGAGCCGGCATTGGGCCAGGGCCGGGGACACTGGGTGCTGAATGGCCACGACGCCCCCTGGGCGCTGAGACACGGCCTGAACAGTCTCAATGACCGTGGTGTCACCCCGCAACAACTCGCCCGCCACGAAGCCGGCGGCATCGGCACCCTGCCCGCCAACAATCTTGCCCAGGAGCTCAGGCTCAAGAGCAAGGAAGACGCTGTGCAACAGCAACCCTCAGCCAACTCTCAGACTCCTTTTCCGGCAAGGCCGGTCGCGCCATTGCCCTCGCCTGCCACCACGCCGGAGCAACCAACAACACAGCCAAGACCGGAAATTCACCTGGAAGTGGGGCTGTTTACCGATGGCACGCTGAACAATGCCGACAACTCCCAGTGATCGACGCGCATGAACCGCCGGCCCGTGCTGCGCGTGAACTGCCAGATGCCCGAGGCGCCGACGTGCGACCGCGCGTCCGGGTTGTACGAGGATTCGACGTGCGGCAGCGCGGCCAG
>JBFHLR010000266.1:0-2960 GCA_041594735.1 Marinobacter sp. | reverse complement strand
TTTCATTCAATCAAACTGACGGGGAGCAATATTTCTACTCGCGCGTTTTTCATTCAATGTCTGCCGCCAAAACTGCAGCTTCTCTAAAAACAGCGCACGATCCCAATAATCTGATTTTCGCTCGGATGACAAAGCGCCAAGATACCCTTCACTCAGCGCAACCGACAGCTCCCCATCTGGCAGCCTCGCAGCGATATTCCCAAGATTGTTCATCGCCGTAGTGCGTGACAGTTTTTTTGAATGCACCCGGATATCGTCCTCATCCACCATGGCCAGCTCATTTCGGTCATTGACCAGAAAGTTGGTCAGATTGCCATCCGGCTGTTCGATGCCGCAGCGGTGGATATCGGCCAGCCGAGCCCCCAGCAGTTTGATTAATTGATACTGGCGCGCCTCGCAACTTTCTTCACGGAGCACCTCCCGCATCGGTCGGTACCCTTCCAGAAAGGCCGTGGCGAAACAGAAGCAACGGCGCTGGGCCAGCCAACCCGAGTAGACGATCTCCGGAACCGGCCCCCCGGCGCGACGGATCTTCAGTCCACGCCGTTGGGCGCGAATCCAGTGAATCAATCCAAACAGTGGACGCCGGTAACACTTGATGGCAACCTCGCGTCCTGCAATCCGACCATGGTAGGTAATTCGGGTACGACGGGTGTTGGCGTGGAGCTCTGAGATCAGTTCGATGTCAGTCATTGGGGTGTCGTTCTGTCATAAGATAAGAGAGCCTCAACTGGCATAGGCATCACGCAGGCACTGCCACAACTGTTCCCGCTGTGTTTCCGGCACTGACTGACAACGCTTGTCAACGGAGCGCTTCAGCCGGCTCAGGTTGCGCTCGCGCCAGCCGTTTCGGGCTCCCTGAGTACGCAGGCGACAGCGGTCAAAGTCGATCAGGTAGACCCGTTCGCCGACCACCAGGATGTTGTCGACGTTAAGATCAACATGATCCAGGCCGGCATCATGGAATTGCCGAATCATTTGGCCAACCTGCTGCCAGAGGCGCTCCTCCCGCACCCGGACACTGGCCGGTAGCGGTTCCGCCCCCGGAATCCGTTGGACCAGAATGGCTGCCTGGTAGAGCCACGGTGACGACTTGCGGTAATACGCCGCCACCGGCTCCGGCACCGGCAAGCCCAACCCCTGCAACCGACGGAGCAGGCGGAATTCGGCAAACGAACGGCAGCGACGTTCGGAAACAAACAGGTAACTGCGCTCCGACACCCTGGCGGGCAATCCGCCACGGCGATAGTGCCGCAACACCCAGTCGCCCTCGTCTTGCCGAATGAACCAGGCACCGCCCCTGCCACCTTCGCTCACCGCTGTGGCCCGGTCGCCCCACCAGTCGGGATCAAACCAGTCTGGCTGCGCGGCGGCCTCGATTGAGCCACAGCTCAGCAATGCGGATTGGGGGCCCGGCAGATAAACCTCGGATTCAGCCATGAAAATTTGTCACCAGATGTCGCTACCGGGTCCTGGGTCCGCCCCGGCAGAGCTAAGGACGTTCACCGGGGAGTGCGTTAGAATGGCGCCAAGTTTATCAATGAACACGGTGCCCTCGCCACTCGCGCGGCCGCCAACCCCGAGACGGAACTGTCACCATGAACTCCATTTGCATACTTCGCCTGTCCGCCATTGGCGACGTGACCCATGTCATTCCTGTCGTGCTGAGCCTGAGGGAACAGTGGCCGGGCGTCAAAATCACCTGGGTTATCGGCAAGATCGAGGCCAAGCTGATTGGCGATCTGCCCGGGGTGGAGTTCATTGTCTTCGACAAGAAGGCCGGACGGCAGGGCTATGCCGAGCTTCGCAAGACCATGAAGGGCCGCCAGTTCGACGCCCTGCTGCACATGCAGGTGGCTTTTCGGGCCAACCTTGCGGCCAGGTGCATTCCGGCACGGACCAAGATCGGCTACGACCGGGCCCGCAGCAAGGACCTGCACAGCCTGTTTATCAACCGGCGGATCGCGCCGGTCGCGCAACAACACGTTCGCGACTGCCTGGCCAGCTTCCTGGAGCCCCTCGGCCTGCAAGCGGCCGCTCCCCGCTGGAGCATTCCGCTGTCAGCCGAAGACCATGCCTTTGCCCGCGCCCAGCTGGCGACCGACCGCCGGAACCTGGTCATCAGCCCCTGCGCCAGCCACACCCTGCGAAACTGGCCCGCCGAGCGTTACGCCCAACTGGCGGATTACGCGATTCGCCAGCACAACATGAAGGTCACCCTGGTGGGCAGCCCCGCTCCGTTCGAGATGGAATACTGCGCCGCCATCGAACGGGCCATGTCAGAACCGGTCCACAACATCTGTGGCAAGGACACCCTCAAGCAGCTGACCGCCCTGCTGAGCCACGCCGACCTGGTGGTGGCGCCGGACACCGGACCGGCCCACATCGCCAGCGCCGTGGGCACCGATGTGCTGGGCCTGTTCGCCGCCAGCAACCCCAACCGCTCCGGCCCTTACAACTCCCTGCGCTGGTGCGTGAACCGCTATCCGGAGGCGCTGCAGAAGTTTACCGGCAAATCGGTGGAACAGGCCCGCTGGGGCGCCAAGGCAGAATTTGAGGGGGCGATGGAACTGGTAACCGTGGAAGACGTGACCGCGATGCTGGACAAGTGGGTGGCGGAGCAAGACTCCATCATCGGACAAGTGAGTCAGGCGTAGGCGGGAAACGCCTCCGGGCAGGCGAGTCTTTCGCGCCGGTTTATCGGGGTGGACTTGATGCGGTTCGCTGTGCTCGCCGGCATCCTACACACAATCGTCCTGGTCAGCTGGGGCATTCGTAGGATGTGGAGAGGCGTAGCCGAGCCGCATCGTTCGCGCTGGATAACCAGGTGGGCCTGATGCGGTTCGCTGTGCTCGCCGGCATCCTACACGCAATTGTCCTGGTCAGCTGGGGCATTGGTAGGATGTGGAGAGGCGTAGCCGAGCCGCATCGTTCGCGCTGGATTATCGGGGTGGACTTGA
>JBFHLR010000265.1:0-2989 GCA_041594735.1 Marinobacter sp. | reverse complement strand
CGAGACAGTGGCGAGAAGGTCAGTTTTTCAGGTACCATTTTGGATAGCGGCTGTTGGTGCTTGGTGAACGGTGTAAGGTCCTGAAACTATAGCACTTTCAGCCGCTTTCTTTTATCCCCTCATGAGAAATCCGGGCTAGGAATGGTGGGCTGCGTGATATGCTTTTGAGTTACCAAAACCCACCCTTGAGGTGGGTTTTCTGTTTCTGCCTCATGGGAATGATCCATTTAAGGAGGCAGCATGAGGAAGATAGCGGTTTTTGGTAAGCCGGGAAGCGGAAAATCCACGTTGAGCAAGGCGCTGGCATCAGCGACAGGCATTCCGCTGCACCCGCTCGATTCGATCGTCTACAAGAAAAATGGCGAGCTGGTGGATCGCCAATCCTACGACGAGGCGCATGAGAATATCCTTTCGTCGGACAGCTGGATCATTGATGGCTTTGGCCCCATCGATTCGTTCAATCAACGCCTGAACGCTGCCGACACGCTGGTCTACATCGATCTCCCCTACCCGACGAGCTATTGGTTTGTGACCAAGCGCCTGCTGAAAGGGCTTGTCGTAAAGCCTGAAGGCTGGCCGGATGGCAGCTCGATTCTCAAGGGCACGCTGGAAAGCTATAAAGTGCTGCGGCTGTGCCCGAAGTTCTGGAATGACGGCTTTGTGGGTAGGCTGGAAAAGCTATCGGCTGACAAATCACTGTATATCGTTAAGTCGGCTTCTGAGCTGGATCACTTTGTGGGTCAAGCGATCAGATAAGACGAAAAACCGGGACAGATTTATTCAAAAGCCTGTCAAGCTAACGAATAATAGTGCTGTCCGTCCGAGCATGAGGGCCGGGTCTTGCCTTTTGCCCTCCCCATCCTCAAAGGCAAAAGGCAAAACTTGAACACCCCAGCAGCTCTCGCTCTATCGGTCATGACGAGTTGACAAGGATTACTCTGCCGGGAGCCTGGAATACAGGCGAGCACTTCCGCAAAGGTTACAGCTTGATAAGCCAAAGGTATTGAAGAGCGATACTTTCTGTTTGTATTGGTCCGTGTTAGTCCGTGGCTCACCTTGCCCTGGGCAGTTTCCCCTGAACGGCGTTGCGAAATATTGTCTCCAGGTCATTGGCATCGACGGACCGCGGGTTGCCCGCGGCCGAAGGGTCCTCCGCGGCGAGGCGGCCAACCTCCTTGGCCTGGTCGAGCGGTACATCCAGCTCCGCCAGGGTATGGGGGATGCCCAGGTCCCGTCGGAACGCCAGTACCCACTGCAATACCGCCTCGAAGTTTGTCTCCGCCAGGCCGACAACCTGGGCGATGGGTTTCATGCGATCTTCAATGTGGTCCCGGTTATGCACCATGACATAGGGCAGCACGATGGCGTTGGTCAGGCCGTGGTGGGTGCGGTACATCGCCCCGACGGCATGGGAGATGGCATGCACGCCACCCAGCCCTTTCTGGAAGGCAATAGCCCCCATGCTTGCCGCGGCCAGCATTTCGGTACGTGCCTTCAGGTTATGCCCGTCCTGGTAGGCAACCGGCAGCGCCCTGGCCACCAGGCGCATACCTTCCAGGGCAATGCCATCGCAAATCGGATGGAAACCCGGTGCGCAGTAGGCCTCGAAGCAGTGTATGAACGCATCCAGCCCGGTCGCGGCGGTGACCGGGGCCGGCAGCTCCGTGGTCAACTCGGGGTCGAGGATGACGGTCACCGGTAGCATCCTGGGATGAAAAACGATCACCTTGCGCAGTTCGGCTTCGTTCGAAATGACCGCGGCCCGGCCGACCTCGGAGCCGGTGCCGGCGGTGGTGGGGATGGCGATGACGGGCGCGATGCCTTCCGGGTCGGCGCGTTTCCAGTAATCGCCGATGTCCTCGAAATCCCAGATCGGACGCGTCTGGCCAGCCATGAAGGCAATGGCCTTGCCCACGTCCAGGCCGCTGCCGCCGCCCAGGGCGACCACGCTGTCATGTCCGCCCGCCCGATAGGCGGTCACGCCGGCCTCGACCATACGTCCGGTGGGGTTGCCCTCCACGTCGGCAAACAGGTCGGCGTCCAGGCCGGCGTCCGTCAGCGCCTTCAGCGTTCCAGTCACCATGGGCAGGTTGGCCAGGCCACAGTCGGTGACCAGCAAGGGGGCCTTGAAGCCCAGTTCGTTGCACAGCAATGGCAACTCCTGCAAGCGGCCAGGGCCGATCAGCATACGATTGGGCAGGCCCCAGTTTGCGATCAAGGATTGTTCCCGGCTCATCTAGCCTCCACTGGGTAGTCTCAAATGAAAACTCTTGGGTTGGGTCAGGGCGTCATAGCCCAGTTCCGACAAGGAGGCACCGTGGCCGCTGTGTCTCACGCCGGTCCAGGCCAGGGCGGGGTCGAGCACATCACAGCGGTTCATGAACAGGGTGCCGGTTTGCACCTGGCGGCCCAGGCGTTCGGCGGCCTCCAGGTCCGGTGTCCAGATCGAGGCGGAGAGCCCGAACTCGCTGTCGTTCATCAGCCGGATGGCTTCGTCGTCCGAGGCGACGGCCATCACGCCCACCACGGGGCCAAAACTTTCCTCAGTCATCACCCGCATGCCATGGTCCACAACGGTCAGGATCTGTGGTGCCATATAGGCGGTGCCCGGCTTGTCTTGGGCAAAGTGCTTGGGGTCGATCACGGCGGTGGCGCCGGCCTGGACCGCCTCGGCGACCTGGGCGCGCACGAAGTCGGCGGCCCCCGCCCTCACCATTGGCCCCAGGGTGGTGCCCCGGTCCAGCGGGGTGCCCAGGGACAGCTTCAGCGCTTCGGCCGCCAGGGCCTCGACAAAGGGTTGGTAAACGTCCCGATGGACATAGAGGCGCTCCACCGAGCAACAGGACTGGCCGCTGTTGAAGAAGGCACCGTCCGCCAGGTTGACCGCGGCGTCGGATATATCCGCGTCCGCCCGGACATAGGCCGGGTCTTTGCCGCCCAGTTCCAGGGCGGTGCCGGCGAATTGACCGCTTTGTGCCACCGCTTGCTG
>JBFHLR010000264.1:0-3018 GCA_041594735.1 Marinobacter sp. | reverse complement strand
TCAAGCTCTGGACCGGCCTGACGCCGAGTGAGTGGCGGCTGCGGCACCGGCGTGCGTAAGCGGTTGGCCTGGCCGGGGAGCACCTGGCCGTCTAAGTTGTAATCAGGCAGGCCCGGCGATTACGGGCCGGATGGCAGGCATCACAGGAGGGCTCCATGATAAGCGAAGCCGATTTCCGCTTTCTGCAGCGCTGCGTGGCCCTGGCGGAGGAGGCGCTGTTGGCGGGGGACGACCCGTTTGGTTCGGTGCTGGTGGGCGGCGATGGTACGGTGCTGTTCGAAGACCGTAACCGGGTGGCCAGTGGCGACCTCACCCGCCATCCGGAATTTGAAATCGCCCGCTGGGCGGCCCAGCACCTGACGCCGGAACAACGGGCGCAGGCGACGGTGTATACCTCCGGCGAGCACTGTGCCATGTGTGCCGCCGCCCATGGCTGGGTCGGGCTGGGCCGGATCGTCTACGCCAGCTCTTCCGTGCAGCTGGCGGACTGGCTCGGCCAATTGGGCCTGCCCCCGGCGCCGGTGCAGACTTTGCCGATCCAGACAGTGGTACCGGGGGCCGAGGTGGATGGCCCGGTACCGGAACTCGCCGCGCAGGTGCAGGAATTGCACCGTCAGCGTCACCAGGGCGGCGGTTAGCGCTCGGGTGACGCCGGGGCCAACAGCTGAAGTTCCTCGGGCAGTTCCACATCCACCGTCTGCCGCCGCAGCGGGCATTGGAACGTCAGCTGTACGGCCACCAGCTGCAAGAGCTGGCCGGTTGGCCCGCCGTAGAGCCGGTCGCCCAGAATGGGGTGCCCGATGCCCGCCAGGTGGCGGCGAATCTGGTGCTTGCGACCGGTCTCAATGACGACGGAGACCAGGGTGGCAGCGCCTTCCTGGCGCAAAACAGTGACGTGGCTGACCGCGGCCTTGCCGTCAATCGGGGCATCCAGGCGCAGCGTCCCGGCCGGCAGCGGCCCGCTAATCCGGGCCTGGTAGACCTTGCGAATGGTACGGCCCTGAAACAGCTGGGACAGGGCCGCAGCGGCCTTGGCATCGTGGGTAACCACCATCAGTCCGGCGGCATCGGCGTCGAGTCGGTGCACCAGGAAGCAGTCCCGGCGGGTCTGCTGCTCCACCCAGCGCAACAGACTGCAGTGATCGCCCCACTGGGAGCCCTGGGCCAGCAGGCCATGGGGTTTGTGCCAGATACTGTAGCGGCCATGATCCTGGATGCACTGGGCTGGCGTTGGTTTCAGCGCCAGCACCCGCTCGTCATAGTACAGGGTCAGACGGGTGCCGGCCTGCAGTGCCTTGCTGGCCCGGCGCAGGCGGAGTTGCTTGCCTTTGAGGGTCCACCAGCAGGCACCCTTGGTCATGGCGTCCTTGATCCGTCCCTTGGACAGGCCGGTGTGCTCCGCCAGGGCCTCGGCGGCGGTTTGAGGCTGGCTCAGGGTCAGTTCAAAACGCTTGCGCATAATAGTCCGGTTTTCAGCTGGAAAACCGCCTATTGTATGCGCACTGCAGGCGGCGGCAAGGGCCATGGCCGTGACGAGGGCTCTTGTTCCCGCCCGTAGGCGCCGACCCCTCCGGCGTATGCCGCTATGAGCCTATTCCAGCACCCCGGGCCAGTTCCGGTCGGCCTGTTGGATGAAGCCCTCGGTGTCCTGTAACCAGGTGTCCTGAACCGACTGGCTGAAATTCAGGTACAAGCGGTCATCCACGATGGTCCAGTGCCTGGGATCGCCTTTGGCCAGGTAACCCTGGCTGACAGCCCAGGCGCAATAGCCGCCGTAGGCCGGTGCGTAGCGTTCCGGGTTGGCCTCGAACCGGGCCAGGTGCTCGGCGGAGCTGAACCGCCAGGTGGCGCCCTGGTATTCCGAGGTAAGATTGCTGGAGCCGGGTACGGCTTGCTGCTGTTCGAAGTAGCTGACCACGTCGTAGCCTCCGGCACCGGTGTTGGATAACAGGCCAGTGTAGACCGGGGCTTTGCCCGCCCACGCCATCGTGCTGGCTATTAACAGGCCGGCGGCCAATAACAGGACCCTGCCCATGGGTATACCCTCCTTTGCTTGGTGTGTGCCTTTAGTGACACCCAAAATTGTGGATTGTTACGGGATGACCGGCAGAAAAGCTGTTCTCTGGTCAGGGCCCGGCTGGCTCAGCAGGCTCCCTCTGCCTGCGCCAGGGGCACGAACACGGCACCGGTCAGACGCTGAAGATCGCCCGGGGCCAGCTCAATCTCCAGACCGCGGCGGCCGGCGCTGATGAACACCGTGTCAAAGCCGGTGGCGGAATCGTCGATAAAGGTCTTCAGCCGTTTCTTCTGGCCCAAGGGGCTGACGCCGCCGAGCACGTAGCCGGTGGCCCGCTGTACGTCGTCGGGATCGGCCATCGTCGCCTTCTTGCCGCCAGCGGCTTTGGCCAGGCGTTTCATGCTCAGCTGGGTGCTGACCGGCACCACAGCGACCACCAGCTCTTTACCATCCACCGCAACCACCAGCGTCTTGAACACCCGGTCTGGCGCCACCCCCAGCTTTTCAGCCGCTTCCTGGCCGTAGGATTCACTGCCGGGGTCGTGGGGGTAATCGTGGATCTGATGGCTGACCCGGGCTTTGCGGGCGGTGTTGATCGCGGGCGTCATGGGCGCTCTGCTCCGTGCAAACGGGAGTGAAGGAAAAGGTAAGAAAGTCCTGGCAAGCTATCACGAAACCGGGGGAGACCCCAGTCGACCGGTTTGACCGCAACAAACGGGGTGTCTTGCCGGTGGGCCCAGGGTACAGTGACAACAGCATTTCAAGTACCGGGGTAATTCGATCATGTCCACCCAACAGCCGGCAACCATTCACGACCCCCGCTGGGGGCAGGTACTGGCGCGGGATGGCCGCGCCGATGGCGAGTTTGTCTATGGGGTCAGGACCACGGGGGTGTATTGCCGCCCCTCCTGCCCTTCGCGTCGGGCCCGCCCGGACAACGTCGAGTTCTTCGATGACGCCCTGGCGGCGCAACGGGCCGGTTACCGCCCCTGTCGCCGCTG
>JBFHLR010000263.1:0-3026 GCA_041594735.1 Marinobacter sp. | reverse complement strand
GGTGATGCACCAGTCGGTCATGCCGGATGGGTGGGGGACGGGCAGTTGGGCAATGGACTCAATGGTGCCGGAGGTGGGAGCATGTACCGGCACCCCGACCGGGCCTTCCACGGTGGCCAGCACATCGCCCTTACGTACCTGTTCGCCCACCGCGACCAACACGCTGGCCTGTTCGCCGATGTGTTGTTGCAGCGGCAGGGTCAGCAGCTCCGGTATGCCCGCGCTCAGGATCGGGCGGGTGGTGGAGAGGTCTTTGTTTTCTACCGGGTGAATGCCGCCCGGGAAATCCCACAAAGTGCTCATCAGGCGGTCACCCCCTGCCGGTCAGTCGCAATGATGTTGCTGGCTGGTGGGTTCCAGGTCCAGGTTCGGATGTCGGGCTCGATGGTGACCATGTCGATGCAGTCAACCGGACAGGGCTCCACGCACAGGTCGCAGCCGGTGCATTCGCTTTCGATGACCGTGTGCATGTGCTTGGCGGCGCCCAGGATGGCGTCCACCGGACAGGCCTGGATACACTTGGTGCAGCCAATGCATTCGTCTTCCCGGATTACCGCTACCCGCTTGGCCTGCTCCACGCCGTGCTCGGCATCCAGCGGCTGAGGCTCGACGTCCAGCAGATCGGCCAGTGCCTTGATGGTGGTGTCGCCACCTGGCGGACACTTGTTGATGGCATCGCCATCGGCAATGGATTCAGCGTAGGGGCGACAGCCGGGAAAGCCACATTGGCCGCATTGAGTTTGTGGCAGCAGCGCGTCGATCTGGTCCACCAGGGGATTGCCTTCCACCCGAAAACGTTCGGCAGCAAAACCCAGCAGGCCGCCAAAAACAACCGCGAGCAACAGCAGGACCGCGACGGCAATGAGAATACTGGTCAACATGGTGATCTTGCTCCGTTTACACGCCGACCAGGCCGGTAAAGCCCAGGAAGGCCAGCGACATCAGACCGGCGGTGACCATGCCGATGGCGGCACCGCGGAACGCAACGGGGACATCCGATACTGCAATCCGCTCGCGCATGGCGGCGAACAGCACCAACACCAACGAGAAGCCGGCGGCAGCGCCGAAGCCGTACAGTACCGATTCAACAAAATTGTTCTGTTTGTTGAGGTTAAGCAGGGCCACACCCAGCACCGCGCAATTGGTGGTGATCAGCGGCAGGAAAATGCCCAGCACCCGGTACAGCAACGGGCTGGTCTTGCGCACCACCATCTCGGTGAACTGCACCACCACGGCAATCACCAGGATGAAGGTGATGGTCTTCAGGAACGCCAGATCCAGCGGCGCCAGCAGGTAGGTGTAGGCCAGGTAACTGCAAACCGATGCCAGGGTCAGGACAAAGGTGGTGGCCAGCGACATGCCCATGGCGGTTTCCAGTTTCCCGGACACCCCCATGAAGGGACACAGTCCGAGAAACTGAACCAGTACGAAGTTGTTCACCAGAATGGTGCTGACCAGGATCAGCAGGTATTCCGTCATCGATCATCTGCTCCTGCGGTACTTACATAATCCGCATGCCGGGGGTGGCGCCGGAGTCCGGGGACAGGATGAAGATTTCCTTACCACCGGGGCCGGCTGCCAATACCATGCCTTCGGAAAGGCCGAATTTCATTTTACGTGGTTTCAGGTTGGCCACCATCACCGTCAACCGGCCTTCGAGCTGTTCCGGCTGGTAGGCGGATTTGATGCCAGCGAAGACATTGCGCTCGCCGTGACCGATGTCCAGGGTCAGCCGCAGCAGCTTGTCGGCACCCTCAACATGCTCGGCTTTGACGATCTTCGCGACCCGCAGGTCCACCTTGGCAAAATCACCAAATTCTACCTCACCGGCGACCGGTTCCAGATTGGCTGCGGCGGCGGGTTTTGCGGTCGGTGCAGGTACCTGTTCCCTGGACGCCTCCAGCATTTTTTCGATTTGCGCCATTTCAACCCGGTTCATCAGCGGCTTGAACTTGTGGTTGCCGTGGTTTTCCAGCAACTGGCCGCGGTTGTTCCAGTCCAGCGCGTTGTTGAGGAACTCGGCCGAGGCCTCGGCGGTCTTCGGCAGTACCGGTGCCAGGTAGGTCATCAGCAGGCGGAACATGTTGATGGCGTTGGTGCAGATGGCCTGCAGCTGCGCCTCCTGGCCGTCCTGTTTGGCAATGACCCACGGTTGTTCGTCATTGACGTACTGGTTGGCGATGTCCGCCAGTTCCATGATCCGGCGCATGCCGCGACCGAACTCGCGGGTCTCGTAACACTCGGCAATTTCATCGCCGGCATCCACGAAAATCTTCAGTTTGTCGGCTTCGGTGACAGCACCGAGCTGGCCATCGAAGCGCTTGGTAATAAAACCTGCGCAACGGCTGGCAATGTTGACCACCTTGCCCACCAGGTCGGAATTGACCCGAGAGGCGAAGTCCTCCAGGTTCAGGTCCATGTCATCGACGCCGCTGGCCAGCTTGGCGGCGAAGTAGTAACGCAGGTACTCTGGATTGAGGTGATCCAGGTAGGTGCGGGCCATGATGAAGGTGCCGCGGGACTTGGACATCTTCTTGCCGTTGACGGTCACGAAGCCGTGGGCCCAGACCGCGCTGGGGGTGCGGTAGCCGGCGCTGTGCAGCATCGAGGGCCAGAACAGGGCGTGGAAGTTGATGATGTCCTTGCCGATGAAGTGGTAGACCTCGGCCTCGGATTTGGCGTTCCAGAAGTGGTCGAAGTCGATGCCTTCCCGGTCACACAGATTCTTGAAGCTGGCCAGGTAACCGATGGGCGCATCCAGCCAGACGTAGAAGTACTTGCCCGGTGCATCCGGAATCTCGAAACCGAAATAGGGCGCGTCCCGGCTGATGTCCCATTCCTGCAAACCGGCGTCGAGCCACTCCGACAGCTTGTTGGCAATCTGCGGTTGCAGGGTGCCGCTGCGGGTCCAGTTCTGCAGGAAGTCGGTGAACTCCGGCAGCCGGAAGAAGTAGTGTTCCGATTCCTTCTCCACCGGCGTGGCGCCGGAGACCGCCGATTTCGGGTTGATCAGTTCCGCCGGGGTG
>JBFHLR010000262.1:0-3027 GCA_041594735.1 Marinobacter sp. | reverse complement strand
TGGGCCTGCGGCTGGGGGAAGGCAGCGGAGCCGCGGTGGCCCTGCCGCTGTTGCGCGCCGCCTGTGCCCTGCACAACGGCATGGCCAGCTTTGCCGACGCCGGCGTCAGCAATCAAACAGCAACGGGCAGCCAAGAGGCCGGCGATGAGTCATAGAGCAACCACCGTGCTGGATCTCATCCGTCACGGCGAGCCCCGCGGAGGCCCCAAATTCAGGGGCAGCCAGGACGATCCCCTGAGCGAATTGGGCTGGCAGCAGATGCGGTCGGCGATCTCACCAGACGATCGGTGGGATGCGATTGTCACCTCACCGCTGTTACGCTGCATCGAATTTGCCACCGAACTGGCGGAACAGCGCCACCTGCCCCTGCATGTGGAAGACCGGTTGCGGGAGGTCAATTTCGGCGAATGGGAAGGCAAAACCACCGATGAAGTCATTGCCGCCGAGGGCAACCGGCTGTCCCGGTTCTGGGAGGACCCGGTGGCCAACACGCCGCCGGGGGGCGAGTCCATTGTCGATTTCCACCGGCGGGTCAGCGCCGGCTGGCAACACTGGCGCGAGCAATTGGCCGGCCAGCGGGTGCTGGTGGTGTGTCACGGCGGGGTGATCCGGATGATACTGGCGGAGGTGATGGGGGTACCGTTGCAGCGCTCTTTCGCCGGGATTGCGGTGCCCTACGCCTGCCGCAGCCGTATCCAGGTGGACGTATCGGACTATGGCACTTTAAGTTGCCTGTACCGGCATGGCTGAGACAGCACATCCTAACCAACGACGATTCCATACAAGGACACATACGTGAGCTACGATCACAACAACATCTTCGCCAAGATCCTCAAGGGCGAGCTGCCCTGCATCAAGCTGTATGAGGACGACCACACCCTGTCGTTCATGGACATCATGCCCCAGGCGGACGGCCACGCCCTGATCATCTCCAAGGAGCCGGCCGAGACTTTGCATGATCTGTCGCCGGAGGCGGCTGCCGCCTGCATCCAGACCACCCAGAAGATCGCCAAGGCCGTCGAGACCGCGCTGGAGGTGCCGGGCACGGTGGTGATGCAGCTCAATGGCAAGGGCGCCGGCCAGACCGTTCCCCACGTGCATTTCCACGTGGTTCCCACCTCCATTGCCCAGCTGAGGGCGACGCCCCATGCCGCCAATGCCGCGCAACAGGAACGGCTGGAGGAGTTTGCCCGAAGGATCAGGGAGTTTCTTTAAGTAGCCTGTGAATTTTGAGGAGAGCGGTCAGGGGGCAGGGTCCTCTGTAGGATGTGGTGAGGTGCAACCGAACCGCATCATTTCCGTGGCCATTACATCCGTGGTATTGATTCGGTTCGCTTTGCTCACCGGCATCCTACGGGACTGCGAAGTCGAACCATCAATGCTGGATTTCCCGGTAAAGTGCGATGACCCTTCAAATAGGTTCATTGCGGATTAGAGCGACATCGGCAATTGGGGTAGGACTTGCTCGCGGACGCAGGGTCCTCGGTAGGATGTGGTGAGGTGCAACCGAACCGCATCATTTCCGTGGCCATTATATCCGTGGTATTGATGCGGTTCGCTTTGCTCACCAGCATCCTACGGGACTGACCACATTCAAGCCATGGAGATATCGCCGGCTTAACCTTCAGCTTCCTATCGCGATAGTTTGCTTACATCCCCCCTAACACCGGCGATATCGCCACCGCCAGAAAGCGAGCAGCAGAGGCTTTTCCGTAGCAGCGGCAAGGATGCCGCGCTGCCCGCCCAGGCACATGGACGTGCCTTGAAGGGCAGCGAAGGAAAAGCCTCTGCTGCTCGCCGGCACGAAACTCCCAGGCCAGGGCAACAGAAAAAATCGTTCCACCAGGCGAAAGGACTTCAGCCCTTGAGCACCAGGGGCAAGCCAGCCACACTCATCATCACCCGATCACAACGCTGGGCCAGGGCCTGATTGAGCCAACCCAGTTCGTCGCAGAACCGACGGGTGAGCGGGTCCATACCGATGGTGCCCAGCCCTACTTCGTTGCTGACAATCACTAACGCACCGGGATAGGCGGTCACCGTTTCCAGAAAGGCAGTGCGCTCCCGTTTGAACACCTCGTCGCCGGCATGCAACAGATTGCTCACCCACAGGCTCATACAATCAATCAACAAACACGGCGGCTCGTCGCACACCGCTGCCTCCGCCAAGGCCTCGGCCAGCGCCAACGGTGCTTCCCGCAGCCCCCAATGCTCGGGACGTCCCTGCTGGTGGCGGCGAATCCGTGCCGCCATTTCCTCATCCCCCGCCGTTGCCGTCGCCACGTAGACCACGTCGCCGTCATGGGCCTGGGCCGTGCGCTCGGCCATGCCGGTCTTGCCCGACCGGATACCACCTAAAACCAAGGTACGAACCGCCAATTACGTTCCTCCCTCGCCACGGGCCTCGTGTCGCCGACACCCGACTGATTAAATTTTGGCCCAATGTGATGCAGTTCACATTTTGGCTCTATGCTACAACCTGTCACGTATTAAACGGAACCTCGTGAGACTTTCTCACGTTTTATCCGGACAACAACAAAAAACCGAGGCACCAATGACACACTCAAACCATCCCTGTTTCAAGGCATGGCTGCTCGGCAGTACCCTGACCCTCACCGGCTGTCTGGGCGGTGGCGATTCCTCCGGCACCTCCCAGATTGAACCGAACACCCAGCCGCCAACCGTGACACCGCAACAGCCGGGCTCGATCGGTGGCGATAGCCTGGCGCGGCAACTGCCCTTCGGCCGCTATCAGTTCGCCAATGGCTGCTACCTGGTCCAGCAGGGCGACCATTATCTGGCCACCAGCCCCAGCGCGGATGGTTACTACAGCACCAGCGACATCAACCAGGCCACGGCGTTTTACTTCAAGCCCACCGGGCTGGGCAGCTACCTGCTGCTGTCGGATTACCAACGCGGCACCGGCGAGCAGGGCCAGAAATCGCTGCTGGGCATTACCGACCCGGGTGGTGAGTTCCTCGACGACGCCGGCAATTTTATCGGTGAAGTGAGCTACCTGGTGGCCGG
>JBFHLR010000261.1:0-3083 GCA_041594735.1 Marinobacter sp. | reverse complement strand
CCTACGATTGCTTGGATGCCAAGTTTCTATTTACGAAGGGAATCCAGGGAATTCTGCAGCGGCTAATCAGGGTGGGGAAGGTGACGGGAGCATAACGAACGGCCCGGGACGGACCGTTCGCTGATAGAGCGTGCTGCTGTTACTCGCTCAGGATGGAGACGTTGTCCGCCTGCAGGCCCTTGTCGGCTTCAACCACGCTGAAGCGCACCAGCTGACCCTGGCGCAGCACCCGGCGACCGCGACCGCGAATGGCGCGGAAGTGCACAAACACCTCGTCGCCATTTTCCCGAACGATAAAGCCGAATCCTTTTTTCACGTTGAACCACTTAACGGTTCCCTCTTCATCCCCTTCCGGGCCGTCCAGGTCGTCCTGATCATCGTCGTCAAAGCCCATGCTGGCGGCGCGAGGCGCCTTGCGGCCGGGTTGGCGTTGGGCCAGGGCTACGGTCAGGAACCCTGCCAGTCCGAACAGGGCAAATGCAATGAGGTACGCGGCAATTCCCTGTGGGCTTCCAAGAACAAACGGCGCACTCGTGGCCAGTTCACTGGCTCCGGACTTGGAAAGAATCTGAAACACCTCCGGGGTGAAGGTGAGCAGGGCAATTGCCAAAATGAAAGGGGTAGGGATGGCGATCAGAACAGCTACAAGGATCGTTTTGGCTGGATTACGCATTGACGAATCTTTCTCCGTTAATCAGACACTAACCATAAAAACCGGCTGTCGAGTAAAATTGGACCGCCGGTCAGTGAAAAACCGCCTGCTATGGCCGATCGCAACAACAAACTGTTGGATCCTGTGAGCACGCTGGCGGTTAAGGAACCTCTGAATAATCCCGGATCAGCTCCGGCATTCAGAGCTATTCAGAGATTCCTTAAAAGCGGCATAATACCAGATAACGGGGAGCGCTGACCAAATGGCAATCACAAAGGAGGGATACGCATGAACGTAAACGACCTGATGGCCCGATTGGACGAACTGGAAACACGCCTGGCGTTCCAGGACGATGTCATCAGCACGCTGAACGAACAAGTGGCGAAGCAGGAGCTGGAGATTCGCGAGCTGTGGGACGCCAAGCGCCATTTGCACTCCCAGCTCAAGGCCTTGTCGCCGTCGGACATCCGGCGGGAAGAGGACGAGGTTCCTCCTCCCCACTATTAGGGTTAGGGCGTTTTGCCGGAGCGGCTCATGCCAGCAGTTCGATGAGAATCTGTTCGTAAATCTCAGATAATGAGTCCAGGTCGGCCACGCTCACGCATTCGTTGACCTTGTGAATGGTGGCGTTCAGCGGGCCCAGCTCCACCACCTGGGCGCCGGTGGGCGCGATGAAGCGACCGTCTGAGGTGCCGCCGGACGTGGACAGTTCTGTTTCGCGTCCGGTGACCTGGCGGATGGCATTCTGTGTGGCGGTCACCAGGGCGCCGCGGTCGGTGAGGAACGGGCGGCCGCTGAGGTTCCATTCCAGGTCGTAGCGCAGGTTGTGCTGATCAAGAATCTGCGAGACCCGTTCGGCCAGGGATTCCGCCGTATTTTCGGTGCAGTATCGGAAGTTGAAATGCACCAGCAGTTCGCCGGGCACGATGTTGCTGCCGGTGCCTGCTTCGATTTTCGTGATCTGGAAGGTGGTGGGCGGGAAGAACTCGTTACCGCTGTCCCAGTGCTCATTGGCCAGGGCCGTCAGGGCCGGAGATGCCGTGTGTACCGGGTTTTCCGCCAGATGCGGGTAGGCGACGTGGCCCTGTACACCGTGAACGGTGAGGTAGCCGTGGAGCGAACCGCGACGGCCGTTCTTGATGATGTCACCCAGTTGTTCCGTGCTGGACGGCTCGCCAATCAGGCACCAGTCAATCTTTTCGTTACGCGCTTCCAGGGTTTCCACCACCTTCACGGTGCCATCTTTGGCAGGGCCTTCCTCGTCACTGGTGATCAGCAGTGCGATGGAGCCGCGGTGTTCGGGGTAACGCTCGACAAAACGCTCACAGGCGGTGACGAACGCCGCCAGGCTGCCCTTCATGTCTGCCGCACCCCGTCCGTGGAGATAGCCATCCTTCACCTCGCCTTCGAAGGGCGCGATCGTCCAGTTCTTTTCCGGGCCGGTGGGGACCACATCGGTGTGGCCGGCAAACGCCAGTACCGGACCATCGTTGCCCTTGCGGGCCCAGAGATTGTCTGTGTCGCCAAAGCGCAGGGACTCACCCTTGAAGCCGAGCGGTGCGAGCCGGGACATCATCAATTCCTGGCAGCCGGCATCGTCCGGGGTCACGGAAGTGCGCCGGATCAGGTCAATGGCAAGTTCAATGGTGGGTGAGTGGGACATGGGCGTTCCTGAACGGGTTGGTGATAGATCCAAGAGGTAGTATCCGTAGGACGCGGTTCGGCCTTGCCGAACCGCATCGGTCTTGTTGTCTGCGCAGCCTCGGTCTTGATGCGGATCGCTGCGCTCACCGGCATCCTACAGAGTGACTTAACTTAGCAGTCGTAGGATGTGGTGAGGCTTAGCCGAACCGCATCAACGCCTTTGCCGACGTAGCATTGATCTTGATGCGGTTCGCTTCGCTCACCGGCATCCTACCGGACTGCTGAGCTTAGCCGTCGTAGGATGTGGTGAGGCGCAGCCGAACCGCATCAATTGCGTTGCCTGTGTGGCATTGGCCTTGATGCGGTGCGCTTAACGCACCGGCATCCTACGGGGCTACTGAGCTTAGTTGTTGGCGTGCAACTCTTCATTCAGCTCGATGGCTGACTTGTTGGTCTTGCACTCCACGGCGCCGGTCTGGCTGTTGCGGCGGAACAGCAGATCGGTTTTGCCGGCCAGGTCACGGGCCTTGACCGTATCCACCAGCTGGTTGTTGTCATCCAGCAGGGCGACCTTGGAGCCAGCGGTGATGTACAGGCCCGCTTCCACAGTGCAGCGATCGCCCAGGGGGATGCCGATACCCGCATTGGCGCCCAGCAGGCAGTTCTCGCCCACGGAAATGATGATGTTGCCGCCACCGGACAGGGTGCCCATGGTGGAGCAACCGCCACCCAGGTCGGAACCCTTGCCGATCATGACGCCGGCGGAAATCCGGCCCTCGATCATGCT
>JBFHLR010000260.1:0-3093 GCA_041594735.1 Marinobacter sp. | reverse complement strand
TTGAGCCGCAGGCAGTTCTCGTACTTGTCGGTGGTGGAGAACATCCGGCCCGGGGCCACGTTGATGTTCTCGTCACGGGCCAGCTGGTACACCCGGGTCCCTGAGGTGGCCTCCGGTAGCTGTACCCACAGTACAAAACCACCCTGGGGCCGGCTGACGGCCGTGCCCTCGGGGAAGGCCCGGCCAACGGCCGAGCGCAGGCGGTCGATGGCCTCCCGATAGCGTTGCCTGGCGGAGCGCAGGTAACGATCATAGCCCCCCTGCTCCAGGAACCGCGCCACCGCCAGCTGGGGAATGCTGGCCGTAGCCAGGTTGCTGAAATACTTCTGCTGCCGCGCCTCAACCTGGAAACGGCCGGGGATCATCCAACCCAACCGCAAACCGGGGGAAATGGTCTTGGAAAACGAGCTGCAATAGATCACGTTGCCGGTGCGATCAAACGCCTTCGCCGGACGCGGCCGTTCCCCGTCAAAGTACAGATCGCCGTAGATGTCGTCCTCGATCAGCGGCACCCGGGCGCGCTCCAGCATACTGACCAGCGCCTGCTTGCGTTCGTCGGACAGCCGGGCGCCCATGGGGTTGCTGTGGTTGGTGACCACCACACAGGCCTTGACCGGCCACTGCTCCAACGCCAGCTCCAACCCCTCCAGACTGAGCCCCTCGGTGGGATGGGTGGGAATCTCGATGACCCGCAACCCCACCACATCCAGCGCCTGCAGGATGCCCGGGAATGACGGCGACTCCACCGCGACGATATCCCCAGGCCGGGTGACCGCCCGCAGGGCCAGAATGATCGCCTCCTGGGCGCCGTTGGTGGCGAGTATATCGTCCGGGGTGACCAGACAACCGAGCGCGGTCATGCGCTGGGCCACCTGCCGACGGTAAACGGGTTTGCCGGGAAAGGCGTAATCGAGGGTCTCGTAACCGTGGCGAGCCGCCCACAGCGTGGCTTGCTGAATCTGCCGCACCGGCAGGAAGTCGGGATGGGGCACCGCTGCTGCCAGGGGCACCATGCGCTTTTGCTCGTCACTGCAGAGTTCCAGCGCCATATCCCGGGCGCTAACCGGCTGCGGCTCGGAGCGGGGCTGGCTCATGGCCGGCTCCGGGGTGTCCAGTTTCGGCAACCGCACGTAGTAGCCGCTGCGTTCGCGGGCCTGCAGATAGCCCCGGCCCTCCAGCGTCTGGTGGGCCTGCAGAATGGTCGATACGCTGACGCCAAACTGACGGCTCAGCACCCGGACCCCGGGCAAGCGCTCCCCTTCCCGATACACCCCTTCGAGGATCAGGGTTTGTAACTGATCAGCCACACGATTGTAGAGAATGCCCATCGCTTTATCCTGCCAATGCCTATCGCTTCATACTGCCAGAGCACTCCGCCCAGGGGGCGGTACAGATGCCCGGGAAACTTTACGGTACAGATGGCCCATTAAACCATCTGTACCGGTTCAAAACCATAGTGATTGAATCTGTGATGGTAAACGGCAGGGCGTGACAATAGCTTCACATTCGATGGATTTCACGATCCACGGACCAGGAGTGATCGCCATGACTGCCTTTGAATCACAATCAATAAGCCCCCGCACCCTCGTGCCTCGGGGCTCCCGCAAGGACCTTCTGGGGCTGAGCGGCACCATGCCCGCGAGCCTGGCCACGGGCGGAAGCCGTGCGGACACGCTTGGGCAACTGCGGGCTCTGGGGTTTAAAGTGACGGAAATGGCACCACAACATTGGCGACTGACCGCCGCCGGCGGCCTGCCGGAACTGCACCTGTACGGTACGGAGGAGCTGTTCCGCTTCCTCACCCTGCGAGCACCGGACTATGCGAGCCGCCTCAACCTCACTCAGGAGACCACATGACCACGTTACCGATCTACCAGGTGGATGCCTTCACCAGCGAAGTGTTTGGCGGCAATCCGGCGGCCGTCATGCCGCTGGAGCACTGGCTGGCGGACGAACTGCTGCAGAACCTCGCCCTGGAGAACCACCTGTCCGAGACCGCTTTCCTGGTGCCGGAGCCGGCGGGCAGCGACTGCGACTACCACATCCGCTGGTTCACCCCCGGCGCGGAAGTCCCGCTGTGTGGTCACGCCACCCTGGCCGCCGCCTGGGTGCTGTTCTACCGGCTCGACTTCGGCCGGGACACCGTGCGCTTTCGCTCCAAAAGCGGCCCCCTCGGCGTGACCCGCCTTGATGGCGGATGGCTGGAGCTGGATTTTCCCAACCTCGCCTACGAGCAACGGGCTACCCCGGATCTGCTGCGTCAGGCGCTGCCGCAAGTGCCCGACCGGGTGTACTACGCCCCCAATGACAGCAACTACCTGGTGGTGATGGAGAGCGAGGCCGACGTGCGGGCCGCAGAACCCGACCTGGGGCTGCTCAAGAAGCTCGACAGCCAAGGACTGATCATCACCGCCCCGGGGGAAACCTGCGATTTCGTCAGCCGCTATTTCGTACCTGCGGTGGGCATTGATGAAGATCCAGTAACCGGCTCCATCCACAGCGTGCTGACGCCCTACTGGGCACAGCGGCTGGGCAAGGAGCGGTTGTCCGCCCGGCAACTGTCGGCCCGTGGCGGGGTGCTGGAGTGTCAGTTGGCGGGCGACCGGGTACACATTGCTGGTCAGGCGGCCTTCTACATGGAGGGGCAGGTGCGGCTGGATTGAGTGACTTGCCCCCCTGCTACCGGGGCACTGCCAAGGCGCTACTCAGCACCCTACCCAGGCTCTATCCAGGCGCTACCAGGGGACGCCGAGCGAGTCGCGGTCCTCGGCGACCACCCGGTTGCGACCGTGATGCTTGGCCTGGTAGAGCCGTCGGTCCGCCAGGCTGAGCAGGCGGTCGAAGAGTTTTTCATCCAGCGGCAGGTCGCAGCCGGGCTCCCAGGTGGCGCAGCCAATGCTGACGGACACCCGGCCGATGGGCGAGCCTTCGTGAAGCAGGTTGGCTTCGTACAGCGACTGGCGCAGTTTCTGCGCCAGTTCGATGGCCGCCAGCCGGCCCTGACCGGGCAGCAGTAGGGCAAACTCCTCGCCCCCCAGCCGAACCGCCAGCTCTCCCGCCCGCCGGCAATGCTCCCGCATCAGCTGCGCCAGT
>JBFHLR010000259.1:0-3117 GCA_041594735.1 Marinobacter sp. | reverse complement strand
CCGGTCATGCTGGCCTACTCTGCCCGCAACCGCTCAGCTTCTATCCGTATCCCTTACGTTGCCAACCCGAAAGCACGCCGCATCGAAGTGCGCTTTGGCGATCCGTCTGCCAACCCGTACCTGATGTTTGCTGCCTTCCTGATGGCTGGCCTGGACGGCATCCAGAACAAGATCCACCCCGGCGACGCTGCTGACAAGGATCTGTACGACCTGCCCGCCGAAGAAGCTGCGGAAATCCCGACCGTTGCCTCTTCACTGGAACAGGCTCTGCAGGCTCTGGACGCAGACCGCGAGTTCCTGACTGCCGGCGGCGTTTTCGACGACGACATGATCGATGCCTACATCGGTCTGAAAGCTGGCGAAGTCGAGCGCCTGAACATGACCACTCACCCGGTCGAGTTCGACATGTACTACAGCGTTTAATTACAAACGCGCACCGAAAGCCCGGCCTCGTGCCGGGCTTTTTTTTGCCTCTCACAAATTGCGCGATCACCGCTTGACGACTACCCGCTGTCGGATGACTATGACCCAATGACACCAAAACCCGCACCAGCCAAAACCCGCACCCGACTGCCAGCCCTGATTCTGATGGCGACAATGGCGGCCAGCGCGGCCCTTGCCGACGCAAACAAGAAGAGCGACGGCACGGTTATCTATCGCTCCACCGATGAGCAGGGCCAGACCGTGTTCAGCGATCAACCGAGCCGGGGCGCCGAGCAGGTAGAGGTAAAGGAACCCAATCGCACACCTGCCGTGAAACCCACGCCCAGACCGGACAAAAAGAAGGCCGACCCCTATAACTCCGGCTACACCGTGACAATAACCCACCCCGCTGACGGCGACTTTATCGCCAACGGCCTGCGCGGAACCCAGGTCAGCGCCACCGTCAACCCGCCGCTACTGCCCAAGCACCAGCTCGAATTTCTGCACAACGGCGAAAGCCTCGGCGCGGGCCCCAGCTACCAGACCCGGATAGAGCGCCTCACCCCCGGCGGGCACCAGATCAGTGCCCGGGTATTGGATCGCGACGGCAAGGTTCTGGGGCAATCTGACGTCACCAGCATCACCGCCCAGTGGCCCGGCAGCAGGTAAGCCGCCCGGTGCGCACCATTTCGGTGCGCCTGCGCTATACTGGAGAGCGCAACGCCTCGTTTTAGTGACCCTCCGTCGTCACCCGCAGCTGCCGGCCCGCGCTGCCGCGCCCTGCCCGCCGGGCACCACCTCAAGCCGATGGCCCGGATATTGCTTGCAGCGCTAGGATAGAAAGGAGTTCAAGCACCCGCATGGCACCGGATAATCTTCACCACCGCATTCTCGACAACCTGAAAACGGCCATCATTCTGGTAGAGCCGAATTTGACGGTGAGCTATCTCAATCCGGCGGCAGAATCCCTGTTGGCGGTGTCACGACTGCGTATGACAGGCCACTCGGTCACCAAGCTATTCTTTGAACCCGAAGATGCGATGATCAACCTGCTCGACGCGATCAATAACTTCAACGCCTACACCAAGCGCGAGGCCCAGCTGTCCCTGCAAACCGGTGAGAAAATCACCGTCGATTTTGCGGTCACCCCGGTCTACGAGGCCTCCGGGCGAAAATCCCTGATCATCGAGCTTCAGCCGCTGGACAGGCTGCTGCGCATCAGCCGTGAAGAAGGTCTGTTTTCCAGCCAGGAGCACGCCCGGGTATTGGTTCGCGGCCTGGCCCACGAAATCAAAAACCCGCTCGGCGGCCTGCGCGGTGCCGCCCAGCTGCTGGCCCGCGAGCTGCCCGACGAGAGTCTTAACGACTACACCAACATCATCATTGAAGAGGCAGACCGCCTGCGCAATCTGGTCGACAACATGCTCGGCCCCAACCAAAGCCTGAAGATGGAACCCACCAACATTCACGAAGTGCTGGAACGGGTGCGCCATCTGGTTGAAGCGGAAGGCGGCGTTAGCGTAAAGATCGTGCGCGACTATGACCCCAGCATTCCCGAACTGATCGCTGATCGCGAACAGTTGATCCAGGCGACGCTGAACATCGTGCGCAACGCCGTTCAGGCACTGCAACAGCAAAACGTCAGCATTGAAGATCCGCGCATCGTGTTGCGGACCCGCACCATGCGCCAGTTCACTATCGGCTCTCACCGTTACAAGCTGGTCTGCCGCGTGGATGTGATCGACAACGGCCCCGGCATCGCCGACAGCGTGCGCGAAGCCATTTTCCTGCCAATGGTAAGCGGTCGCGCCGAAGGTACCGGTCTGGGCCTGTCCATATCCCAGTCCATCATCAACCGCCACCGTGGACTCATTGAATGCTCGAGCGAACCCGGCAATACCGTGTTTACGCTCAACATACCCCTGGAGTTAGCCGCATGAGCAAGCCGCATACCGTCTGGATAGCAGACGACGACCGATCCATTCGCTGGGTACTGGAAAAAGCCCTGAACCAGGCCAACATCACCACCCAGTCTTTCGAGAGCGGTGACGAACTCCTGACCCAGCTGGACACCGGCACTCCCGACGCGATCATCAGCGACATCCGCATGCCCGGCATCGACGGGCTGGGGCTGCTCACCAAAATCACCGAAAACTATCACGGCCTGCCGGTCATTATCACCACGGCCCACTCGGACCTGGACAGCGCTGTAGCCTCCTATCAGGGCGGCGCCTTTGAATACCTGCCCAAACCTTTTGATGTTGACGAAGTGGTGGCAACCATCCAGCGTGCGCTGGAGCACACCAACAAACGCAAAAATGCTGCACCGGCCGCCGACAATTATGAAATGCCGGAGATCATCGGCGAAGCACCTGCCATGCAGGAAGTCTTTCGCGCCATCGGTCGCCTCGCTCACTCCAACATCACGGTGCTCATCAACGGCGAATCCGGCACCGGCAAGGAACTGGTGGCTCACGCCCTGCATCGCCACAGCCCCCGCGCCGACAAACCCTTTATCGCCCTGAACATGGCCGCCATTCCCCGGGACCTGATGGAATCGGAATTGTTCGGCCATGAAAAAGGCGCTTTCACGGGAGCCGGCTCCCAGCGCCGGGGCCGCTTTGAGCAAGCCAATGGCGGCACCCTGTTTCTCGATGAAATCGGTGACATGCCCGCCGAAACCCAGACCCGCTT
>JBFHLR010000258.1:0-3133 GCA_041594735.1 Marinobacter sp. | reverse complement strand
GGTGTCGGCAACCGGGCAGCTGAATCAACCCGCCTACCCCAACCTACCGGGCCTTGAAACCTTTAAGGGCAAGGTCTTCCATTCCGCACGCTGGGATCATGACTATGACCTTGCGGGCAAACGGGTCGCGGTCGTCGGCACCGGCGCCAGCGCGATCCAGTTCGTACCTCAGATCGTGTCCAGGGTATCGGAGCTCAAGTTGTTCCAGCGATCTGCCGCCTGGGTCATTCCAAAGCCTGACCGGCCTTTTACCGGCTTCGAACAATGGCTGTTCGAAGCCCTGCCCATTGCCGATCGCGTTTACCGTTCGCTGATCTACTGGAAGAACGAAAGCCGAGCCCTGGCCTTCACCCGATACGGCTTCCTGCTGAATGCCTTCAAATGGCAGGCAAAACAGCTGGCGCGCAAGAAAATCAAAGACCCCGTCAAGCGTGCCAAGATCATTCCGGACTACCCGGTGGGCTGCAAGCGGGTGTTGATTTCCAACGACTGGTACGACGCCATCAATCAGGACAACCTGGATCTGGTGACCGACGGTATCGAGCGTATCGAGGAACACGCCATTGTCACCCGCGACGGGAGTCGCCATGAGGTGGATGCCATCATCTACGGCACCGGCTTCAAGGCCACCGATTTCCTGGCCCCCATGACGGTCAGCGGCCTCGACGGACTCGACCTCAACCAGGCCTGGAAAGATGGCGCCGAGGCCTACAAAGGGCTCTGCGTGTCCGGTTTCCCCAACCTGTTCATTCTCTATGGTCCCAACACCAACCTGGCCCACAGCTCCATCGTCTTCATGCTGGAATCCCAGATCCGTTACGTCACCCAGTGCATCAAGATGCTGCAGGATCCCGGGCTTAGGTACATGAACGTCAAATCCGAGCGCCAGGACAGCTATGCCCAGCAGATTCAGGACCGGCTCAAGGGCAGTGTCTGGGAAGCCGGCTGCACCTCCTGGTATAAAACCGCCTCCGGCAAGAACACCAACAACTGGCCCGGATTTACCTTCAGCTACCGCCTGATGACCAGCAGCCTGGATCTGCAGGATTACGAGCTACAGCCCGCCACCGAAGCAGCAGGAGCCTAAGCCGTGGCGTACCTCTGGTTCTGGTGCCTTCGGCTGCTGATCAAACCGGTACTGTCCGCCAGGGTGCCCGTTGGCTTTCAGCGGGCCTGGGGCCACCTCGCGGCCCTGTCCCTGCGCGGCCCCAAAGGGGCGGTGTATCGTGCCGGCCGCATCGCCTCGGTGCCATCGCTAACCATCGACCCCGAGCGCTACAACCCTGACACGGGTGTACTGTATCTGCACGGTGGTGCCTATGTGATGGGAGGTTTTGGCAGTCACCGCAAACTGGCGGCGGCGATCGGGGATGCGGCCGGCGCACGGGTCTGGCTTCCGGACTACCGGCTGGCACCGGAGCATCCGCATCCGGCGGCGTTGAACGACGCCCTGGCGGTGTATTCGGCTTTGCTGGCGCAGGGCCAGGATCCCGCCCAGCTCACCATCGCGGGCGATTCCGCTGGGGCCGGCCTGGCTTTGGAGCTGGCACTGGCGATTCGCGATGCCGGGCTGCCGTCACCGGCCGCACTGGTTCTGCTGTCTCCGTGGGCCGATGCCAGCCTCAGCGGCGATTCCATCACCAGCCACCGGCGCCGTGACCCGATGTTGTCGGCCGGCTGGTTGCGCTGGGCCGCGCAGGCCTACCGTGGTCACGGTTCGGACACCGATATCGCGGGCTCTCCACTCTGGGCAGAGCTGTCCGGTTTGCCGCCGCTGCTGATCCAGGTGGGCTCGGAAGAGATCCTGCTATCGGACGCCCAGCGCCTGCAGCAACGCGCACTGGCCGCCGGGGCGGACTGCCAGCTCCAGCACCACCCGGAACTGTGGCATGTGTTCCAGCTGCAATACGGTTGGCTTGACGAAGCGAACCAGGCGGTCACAGCCATTGGCGACTTCATCCGGACAAAGGCGTCCCTGCGCTGCGCTAACCGGGCCGGCACGGCCAACTCTGTCAACTTATAACCCCCAACTGTCCATTAATAACCCAGAGCCAGGCCACCAAACTCGCTACCATGAACGATGTAAAACCGCCCGGTTTTGCGCCCCAAAACAATAACCAGGGAGCCTCTGGTTAACTCCCTAGAAAGAGGCATGACATCATGCAGTATGACTTTGACTACCTCATTATTGGCTCCGGATTTGGCGGCAGTGTGTCCGCCCACCGGCTGGCAGAAAAAGGCTATTCCGTCGCCGTCATGGAGATGGGCAAGCGCTGGCGGGCGGAAGACTTTCCCGAATCCAACTGGAACGCCCGGCGCTTCTACTGGCGCCCCAAACTGGGCCTGAAGGGCTTCTTCAATCTGCGCCCGTTTCGCCACGTCATGATTATCTGCGGCAACGCCGTGGGCGGCGGCTCGATCACCTACGCCAATACCCTGCTGGTTCCCCCCGATTCGATTTGGGAGGACGGCTCCTGGGCCGGACTTTCCGATTGGAAAGCCGAAATGCCGGCCCACTTCGCCGAAGCCGAGCGAATGCTGGGCGTGACCGAAAACAAGGCGTTCGGCCCTGCCGACAATCTGCTCAAGGAAATGGCGGAGCTCCACGGCGTCGGCGACACCTACAAGCCAACCCGAGTGGCGACGTTTTTCCCGCCCGAAGGTGAGGCCGGCGGGAAAACCTACCCCGATCCCTATTTCGAAGGCCAGGGGCCAGAGCGTGGCACCTGCACCGGTTGTGGCAGCTGCATGACTGGTTGCAAACACAACGCCAAGAACACCCTGGACAAAAACTACCTGTATTTTGCCGAGAAGAATGGCGCCCGGGTGTTCGCGGAAACCCGGGTCATCGATGTGCGCCCACTCAATGGCAAGGCCGACGGCGCCGATGGCTATGAGGTGACAACGGAAAGGTCCACCGCCTGGCTTCGCAAACAGCGGCGCAGTTTCCGCGCACGCAATGTGATCTTTGCCGCCTCCTCCCTGGGCACCCAGGAACTGCTGTTCCGCCTGAAACAGAACGGCGCCCTGCCCAGGATCTCCGACGACCTGGGCAACCGCATCCGCACCAACGCGGAATCCATCCTGGGTATTCGGTTTCCGGACAAGCAGGTCGATATGAGCCCTGGCGTGG
>JBFHLR010000257.1:0-3169 GCA_041594735.1 Marinobacter sp. | reverse complement strand
AGGCCGCAGCCTATCAGGACCCCATCGCCCGGTCGAAACCGTCCTGCACTTCCTTGGTCGGCGCAGCACTGGCCAGCGAAACCAGCACGATGGCGACGGTCGCCAGAATGAAGCCAGGGATGATTTCGTACAGATCCAGGATGCCACCAGACAGGTTGCCCCAGATCACCACGGTGGCGCCCCCGACAACGATACCAGCAACCGCACCGGCTCGGGTCATGCGTTTCCAGTACAGGGAGAGGATCAACGCCGGGCCGAAGGCGGCACCGAAGCCAGCCCAGGCATAGGAGACCAGCTCCAGAACCTGGCTCTCGGGATCGAACGCCAGAATGCAGGCCACCACCGCGATACCCACCACAGCCAGACGACCCACCCAGACCAGTTCGCCCTGGGAGGCGTCACGACGGAACAGCGCCTTATAAAAGTCCTCCGCCAGCGCTGACGAAGACACCAACAGCTGGGAATCGGCCGTACTCATGATGGCCGCCAGAATCGCCGCCAACAGAATACCGGCAATCACCGGATGGAACAGCGCATCCACCAGCAGGATAAAGGAGCGCTCACCATCGTCCAGCGGTGTCTCAAAGTAGCCGATGGCGGCAAAGCCCACCAGCAGCGCACCGAACAGCCCCAGGCCACTCCAGATCACCGCGATGCGGCGGGCGGCGGGAATATCCTGCTCGCTGCGAATCGCCTTGAAGCGGGCCAGGATGTGGGGCTGACCGAAGTAGCCCAGTCCCCAGCCAAGCAGGGACAGGATGGCGATCGCGGTCATGGCGGAACCGTCGGCACTGGTCAGGGCGTCCAGGAATTCCGGATTTTTCAGCTCCATGGCCGCCTTGGTGGCACCCCAGCCGCCATCGGCGTTGATGGCGATAATGGGCACCAGCAGCAAGGCCGCAAACATCAGCAGGCCCTGAATGACGTCAGTCCAGGCCACCGCCAGGAAGCCGCCAAAGAAGGTGTAAGACACCACCGCCAGAGTACCGATGATAACCGCCGTGGAGTATTCCAGACCAAACACCGTTTCAAACAGCTTGCCCCCGGCAACCAGCCCGGAGCTGGTGTAGAACAGGAAAAACAGCAGGATGAAGAAGGCCGACACGATACGCAGCACTCGGGAGGTATCGTGGAAGCGGTTCTCAAAAAACGATGGTAACGTCAGGGAATCCCCAGCGGCCAACGAGTAAGTTCGCAGCCGACGAGCCACGAACAGCCAGTTGAGCCAGGTACCCGCCAACAGACCAACGGCGATCCAGACCGCCTCGTAGCCCGCGGCATAGGCGTACCCCGGCAAACCGAGCAGCAGCCAGCCACTCATATCGGATGCGCCCGCACTCAGGGCAGACGGCAAGGGTCCCAGGCTACGACCACCCAGGATGTAATCGGACAGATTGGAGGTGCGGCGGTAGGCCACATACCCAATCCCGAGCATGAGCAGAATATAAACGACAAAGGTCAGACTGACCCCCAAGTTGCCTTCAATCATAAAAAGTTACTCCCAGTGCGCTGTTGTCGCTAATTGTTATGGGTTTGGGGTACCGGATTCGCGCAGAAGACCTGGTTGGTACTTCCGTATGCTCCGTGCCATCAAATCTTTTCGATACCGAGTGATAGTAAAGACGCGTTCCCTCCGACCGCCGTCGTATTGATGCAACGAGCCCGCTCCGTCGCAAATCGCAGCAGATAGTGGGGACCGCCAGCCTTGGGTCCGGTGCCGGAAAGGCCCCGTCCACCAAAGGGCTGAACGCCAACCACTGCGCCAATCTGGTTACGGTTGATGTAGCTGTTGCCCACTTTGACCCGACGCTCAATGTAAGCGGCGGTACTTTCGCTCCGACTGTGAATGCCCAACGTCAAGCCATAGCCTGCGTCGTTGATCTCGTCGATCACCTTGTCCAGATCCTGAGCGGCATAACGCACAACGTGCAAAATCGGTCCAAAGTTTTCCTTGCTGAGCTGCTTGATGCTATCGATGCCGTAGGCCGATGGCGGAATAAAGAATCCCGCCTGACAGGACGATGGCATCGGCGCCCGGGCAATGTAACGCCCGGTCTTTTCCAGGTGGGCCAAATGTTGCTGCAGGCCCTGCTGGGCCTCCTCGTCGATCACCGGCCCCACATCCGTGCTGTGCAGGGCCGGATCACCCACTGACAACAGCTGCATGGCCCCAGCCAGCAACTCTTCCACCCGTTGTGCCACATCGCGCTGAACATAAAGTACCCGCAAGGCCGAGCAGCGCTGTCCGGCGCTGGCAAATGCGGAATGCAGAACATCCCGCACCACCTGTTCCGGCAGCGCGCTGCTGTCTACAATCATCGCGTTCTGCCCGCCGGTTTCGGCGATCAGCGGCACAATAGCGCCCTCTCGGGCCGCCAGGGTGCGATTGAGCAGGTGTGCGGTTTGGGTGGAGCCGGTGAACGCCACACCAGCGATCCGGGGGTCAGGCACCAGCGCTCCCCCAATGGTGGCGCCGTCACCGGGCAGCAGCTGGATGGCATCGGCGGGGAAGCCGGCCTCCAGCATCAGCTCGACGGCCCGGTGAGCCACCAGACTGGTCTGCTCGGCCGGCTTGGCAATGACGGTATTGCCTGCCACCAGGGCCGCCATGATCTGCCCACTGAATATCGCCAATGGGAAGTTCCACGGACTGATGCACAGGAACACGCCCCGCCCTTCCAGGTACAACTCATTACTTTCGCCGGTTGGCCCTGGCAGGGCGATGGGCTGACCAAAGCGGTTTCGTCCCTGCGATGCGTAATAACGACAGAAATCCACTGCTTCGCGAACTTCGTCGATACCGTCCTGCATGGTCTTGCCCGCTTCGCGGCAGCAGAGCACCATCAGCTCATGAAGATGGCTTTCCAGCAGGTCGGCAAATCGCTCCAGGCATCGTGCCCTTTCGTCCACCGGGCGCTCACTCCAGCGGCGGAAGCCCTGATCAGCCACCGCCAACGCCTCCCGCGCCTGCACTTCTCCGGCCCAGAACACCTGCCCCACCCTCTGGGTTTGATCATGGGGAGGCAGCACCTCTTTGCGCTCGCCTTCACTGCGCGTCTGGCCATTGATCAACGAACCGGCTTGCCAGCTGGCAGCCCGCCATTGGCCAAGCGCCACCAACAGCGGATCAAGATCGGCTTCGACCTGAAGGTTCAGGCCCCTGGAATTT
>JBFHLR010000256.1:0-3184 GCA_041594735.1 Marinobacter sp. | reverse complement strand
TGCTCGCCCGGCTGGTCGTCCATCCGCATCGACAGCGCGATGCGTTTACGGGGAATGTCCACGTCCATCACCTTGACCTTGACGATGTCTCCCGCCTTCACCACGTCCCTTGGGTCCTTGACGAAGTCATGGGACAGCGCGGAGATGTGCACCAGACCGTCCTGGTGGACGCCAATGTCCACGAAGGCGCCGAAGTTGGTGACGTTGGTCACCGTGCCTTCGAGCACCATGCCGCCTTTCAGGTCGGCGAGAGTTTCCACCCCCTCCTCGAAGCTGGCAAAGCGGAATTCCGGACGCGGATCCCGGCCCGGCTTCTCCAGCTCGGCAATGATGTCCTTCACCGTCGGCAGGCCAAACTGTTCGGTCACGTAATCCTCGGCTTTCAGGCTCCTGAGGAGGGCAGCATCGCCGAGGATGTCGGCCAGCTCACGGCCATTCTTCGCGGCAATGGCCTCCACCACGCCATAGGCCTCCGGGTGCACCGACGAACGGTCCAGCGGGTTATCACCCCCGGCAATGCGCAGGAAGCCCGCGGCCTGTTCGAAGGTACGCCCACCCAGACGGGCAACATCCAGCAGCTGCTTGCGATTCTGAAACACGCCATTGCGGCTGCGATGGTCTACGATGTTCTGGGCAATGGACTGATTCAGTCCGGACACCCGCGCCAGCAACGGCACCGAGGCGGTGTTGAGGTCGACACCGACACCGTTTACACAGTCTTCCACCACCGCGTCCAGGCTGCGGGCCAGCTGCACCTGGGACACGTCATGCTGGTACTGACCGACACCAATGGACTTGGGTTCAATTTTCACCAGTTCCGCCAGCGGGTCCTGCAGCCGGCGGGCGATGGACACCGCGCCTCGGATGGTGACATCCAGCTCGGGCAGCTCCTTGGCGGCAAATTCCGATGCCGAGTAGATGGAGGCCCCGGATTCGTTGACCACGATACGAGCCAGATTCAATTCCGGATAACGCTTGATCAGGTCCGCCACCAGCTTTTCGGTTTCCCGCGACGCGGTGCCGTTACCGATGGCCACCAGCTCGATCTTGAACTGGCGGCACCAGGTGGCCAGCTGCTCAATGGAGCGATCCCACTGGTTCTTGGGGGCGTGCGGATAGATGGCGCCGTGACCAGCCACCGCACCGGTGCCGTCGATCACCGCCACTTTCACCCCGGTACGCAGGCCGGGGTCCAGCCCCAGGGTGGCACGGGGGCCGGCCGGCGCCAGCAATAGCAGGTCCTTGAGGTTGGCGGCAAACACGTTGATGGCTTCGGATTCCGCGGCTTCCCGCACCTGGGCCATCAGATCGGTGTCGATCTGGGTGGACAGCTTGACTCGCCAGGTCCAGCGCACCACCTCCGCCAACCACTTATCGGCGGCGCGACCCTGGTCGCGGATACCCCAATGGGCGGCGATGCGCTGTTCCGCCGGATGCGGCTGGCGACGGTCATCGTCCACGTCGCCCACCACCAGACTGTAGGTCAGAATGCCCTCGTTGCGGCCACGCAAAATCGCCAGCGCCCGGTGCGACGGCACCTTTTTCAAGGCTTCGGTGTGGTCAAAGTAATCGCGGAACTTGGCGCCTTCGCTCTCCTTGCCTTCCACCACCGTGACCTTGAGCTGGCCATCCTGCCAGATAAAATTCCGCAGCTGGCCAAGCAGCTCGGCATCCTCGGCAAACCGCTCCATCAGGATGTATCGGGCACCGTCCAGGGCGGCTTTGGTGTCCGCCACCCCGGCCTCGGCGTTGAGGTAGCCTTGCGCCAGGGCCTGGGGATCCTGGTTGGGATCCTCGAAAAGGGCATCCGCCAGCGGCTCCAGTCCCGCCTCGCGCGCGATCTGGGCCTTGGTGCGGCGCTTGGGTTTGTACGGCAGGTAGAGGTCTTCCAGACGATTCTTGGTTTCGGCGCCGTCGATGGCCGCCTTCAGTTCGTCGGTCAGTTTGCCCTGCTCGTCGATGCTCTTGAGGATGGCGCCACGGCGATCTTCCAGCTCGCGCAGGTAGCGCAACCGTTCTTCCAGGGTACGCAACTGACCATCGTCGAGGGAGCCGGTGACTTCCTTCCGGTAACGGGCGATAAAGGGTACGGTCGCGCCTTCATCCAACAGACCGACGGTTGCGTTGACCTGCTCCTCACGGACCCCGAGTTCATCGGCAATGCGCCGGGAGATACTGTTCATGCCACCTCTACACTGATGCTTTTAAACTGAAGCGCAAAAGGTACAGTGCGTTATTGCTGCAAGCAAGCCGCTTGGCTGTGGTTATGGAGGAAATCGACCAACTCCTGCCAGGGCATGGGGCGGGCAAAATAGTAGCCCTGGATTTCATCGCAGTGCTCATGGCGAAGAAATTCCAGCTGTCCGTCGGTTTCGACCCCCTCCGCCACCACACTGATCTGCAGGCTGTGGGCCAGACTAATGATGGCCCGAATGATGTGCTCGGCGTCCGCCGACTGACCCAACTGCTGGACGAAGGATTTGTCGATCTTGAGCAGGGATATCGGCAGGTTCTGCAGGTTACTGAGGGAGGAAAAACCGGTGCCAAAATCATCCAGCGCGAAACTCACGCCCAGCTGGTTCAGCTCCCTCAGGCACCGGCGGGCATAGTCCAGATCGTGCATCATGGCGCTTTCGGTGAGTTCCAGCTCGATCAGACTGGTATCCACATTGGCGTTGTAGATGATGCGGAAGATAGTCTCGGTCATCTTGCGGTCGTGGAACTGGCGAAACGACAGATTGACCGCAAACACCAGCCCCGGGTAGCCGAGGTCGGCCATCTGCTGCAGGCGGATGCAGGCCTGCTCGATCACCCAGTAGCCGATGGGCACGATCAGGCCGCTGCGTTCGGCGGCGGGAATGAATTCGTCCGGGCTCACCAGCCCCCGTTCCGGGTGATTCCAGCGGATCAGGCATTCCACCCCCCGCACGTCCTCGGTCGCCAGATCGATGCGCGGCTGGTAGTACAGCTCCAGCTCATGCCCCCGCAACGCATTGCGCAAATCCGCCTCCAGCCGCAGCTGGTAACCGGCGTTGAGGTGCAACTGCTGGTCGTAGAAGCGGTAGCTGGTGCCGGCATCGCGCTTGGCTTCAAACATGGCGCGATTGGCCCGCCGCATCAGCGTTTCCGGAGTATCGCCGGCTTCGGGGTAACTCGCCACCCCGACGCTGGCATTCACCAGGAT
>JBFHLR010000255.1:0-3188 GCA_041594735.1 Marinobacter sp. | reverse complement strand
TGCCGATGCCCCCGAGCACCGCCGCGGTAAAGGCTTTGAGACCGGCAATGAAGCCGAACAGCGGGTCGATGGAGCCGTAGTACATGCCCAGCAGCAGGCCCGCCACCGCTGCCAGCGCCGCGCCGATCACGAAGGTGGCGGAAATGATCCGGTTGGTGTCGATGCCCAGCAGGTTGGCCATGCCCAGATCCTGGGACACCGCCCGGCAGGCGCGTCCGATGCGGGAACGGGAAATAAACAGCGACAGTACGGTCATGCAGATCAGGGTGGTGATGAAGATGGTGATTTGCATGTAGGATATGGAGGTCTGGAAGCTGTCCGCGGCGCCGAACTGGAAGCCGCCTTCGATCAGGGCGGGAAAGCCGATGTTGCGGGAACCCTGGGCGAGGTGGACGTAATTCTGCAGGAAAATCGACATCCCGATGGCAGAAATCAGGGGGATCAGTCGATGGCGTCCCCGTACCGGTCGGTAAGCGACCCGCTCCACCGCCCAACCCATGGAGCTGGACACCAGCATCGCGCAGATCAGCGCCACCAACAGCACCAGTGGCAGCCAGGCCACGCCCAGGCTGGCGAGGCCGGTGATGGTGATGAGGGCGGTGTAGGCACCGATCATATAGATTTCGCCGTGGGCGAAATTGATCATTCCGATGATGCCATACACCATGGTGTAGCCGATGGCGATGAGGGCGTAGGCGCTTCCGATCGTTAGCCCATTGATCAGCTGCTGTAAGAAATACAGGAAATCTTGCATGTGTGTGGGACTCCGACTACCTGCTTGCACTCAATTCCACGCACCGGGCACCGGTGTGCCGTTGCTGGCGGAATTGTGGGCAAACCTAGAAAAACACCTTCTCCCGGATCGCGGTGAGAAGGCGTTTTCATGAGCATTACAGTTTGTTAATGGTAGCGGTTTAGTTTACTGGAGTTTTACTGCCATCTGAATGCCACTCGTAGACGACGAACTCGAAGGACTGCATATCCCCCTTGTTATCGTACTGGACGGTGCCGATGGGGGTCTCGAAGCTGCCGGCACGCAGGGCCGCGGCGACCTCGAACGGATCGGTGGAATCGGCTTTTTCAATGCCCTCGGCCACCAGTTGAACGGCGGCGTATGAGGTCAATACGAACGGGCCGGAAGGATCTTCGCCCTTGTCGTTGAACGCCTGCACCAGCGCCTGGTTCTCTTCCTTCTCATCGAAGCTGGGCGGCAGGGTCACCAGCAGGCCTTCGGCGGCGTCGCCGGCGATGGTGTTGATGTCCTTGTTACCCACGCCTTCGGGGCCCATGAATACCGCATCGAGATCCGCCTGGCGGGCCTGGCGCAGAATCAGCCCCAGCTCCGGGTGGTAGCCGCCGTAGTAGATGTAATCCACGTCAGCCTGTTTCAGCTTGGTGATCAGCGAGGAAAAGTCTTTGTCGCCGGCGGTGATGCCTTCGAACATCGCTACTTCTACCCCGGCCTGTTGCAGAGTGTTGCGCACCGCGCCGGCAATGCCTTCACCATACTGCTGCTTGTCGTGAATGATGGCGACCCGCTCGGGCTCCAGGCTGGCCAGGTAACGGGCCGCGACCGGTCCCTGCATGCTGTCGAGGCCGATGGTGCGGAACACCAGCTCATAGCCACGTTCGGTGATGTCCGGGCTGGTGGACGCCGGAGTGATCATCAGGATGCCTTCATCCTCGTAGATATCGGAGGCCGGCTGGGTGGAGCTGGAGCACAGGTGGCCAATCACGAAACGGACGCCTTCGTTAACCAGTCGGTTGGCGACGGTCACTGCCTGTTTCGGGTCGCAGACATCGTCTACTTCCACCGCTTCCAGCATTTCGCCCATGACGCCGCCATCGCTGTTGATGCGTTCAATGGCCATGCGAGCGCCGGAAAACTGCATGTCACCGTACTGCGCGACCGGGCCGGTCATGGGGCCGGCAATCCCGATCTTGATCTCTGCGGACGCCTGGCCGGCTGCCATCAGCGCGATGGACGTTCCTACGGCAGTTACGATTTGTTTTACAGGAGTTCTCATTGGTTCTGTCCTACATTGGGTCAGGGTTATTCTTATGTTCTCAACGGTTTAAACAAACACCACGCCTTCTGTCTTGTCAAGGAGACCGGAACGGGTGCGATTGGGTGGGCCTGCCGCTCACGGTTCCTCCGTTGGAACACGGTGGCAAGATCCCAGGCAAAGGCTGTGCCACAGCTTCAATCGCTGTCTTCCTGATCGGGAAACACCAACGAGCGGAAATTGTCATGATCCTGCAGCGGCGAGAAGCTCGGGTCCACCGAGGCATCGTCGCGGTATGCCTCGGAAATATCGATGGCCCGGGCCAAGGTGTTGACGGCGTCTTCCCAGCGCCCGATCTCGGCGTAGGCGCACGCCAGCTGGTAGTGGGCATGGCCATTGTCCGGTGCCAGCTTGAGCGCGCGCAGGCAGAGGCTGATGGCCCACAGTGGCTCCTGCAACTCCAGTACCGCATCGGCCTTGTAGCTGAGTGCTTCGACATCGTCCGGGCGCAGATCCAGAATCTGGTCGTAGGCGGAAATCTTGTTCTGCTGGGAGGTTTCCTGGCTTGCCTTTAGCCAGAGTGAGTGCACTTCATTCGTGCGTTCAATTTCGTCCTGGTTCTGCTGGATGATGTCGGACTTCTGCTGCAGTTGCTCCTCGATGGCCTTGAGGCGCTTCTCATATTCAATCACCAGTTCGTTGACCCGTTTCTCGGCCAGGCTGGTGAGCTGGTGGCGCATGTCACGAATGGAGTTCCAGCCGATGACCACCAGGATGGAGGTGGCGCCGGCAATCAGGTAGAAGAAATAGGTCACGGTATCGGTGGCGTACGACATGGTCTTGTCGGCAACTGACAACTCTTTGTCCACTACCTTCTCAATCAGCTCGGCCCGAGTGTTCTGCAGGTCATTGCGCAGGCTTTTAACTTCGTCCAGCAGGTAGCGCTCCACGAAGGGGTTGTACAGGGGCTCTTCCAGGGTTTCGATTCGTTCGGCAACATCCTGGGCATTGGCGCCAACGGGGGAGTCGGCCTCATCCTGAGCCAGGGCCGGACGCATCGTCAGGACCACCAGCGCGATCAGCAGCAGGCCAAGCAGGGTGGTCGGGGTGCGTCGAACGCAGGCGAAGGGTAATAGGTCTGTCATGAGCCATTCCATTATTCGTTGGGTATCAGTTGCCTGC
>JBFHLR010000254.1:0-3200 GCA_041594735.1 Marinobacter sp. | reverse complement strand
GGCGATGCTGGAAACGATGGCAATGATCGCCACCGTGATCATCAGCTCCATCAGGGAAAAGCCTTGGTTCGCTGCTCTCATGGGTTTTTCTCCACCTCGATGGCTTCCGGTTCACGCGTTTCCCAGGTCGTTTTCTGGGCCATGACCTGCACATTGGGCTGATAACTTTCCGTGCCGACAAAGATCACCGGCTCGATGGGCTTGTCGCCCGCCTCAGGGAACAGGATCACCGGGTCCGGCGGAATGCCGTTGATGGACAGTACCTTGTCGCGGTCACCGGTGGTCGGGTCACCACCGGATTCGTTGAGATCGTCCGCCGGTGTCAGGCCCAGAACATCCAGCACGTAGAGACGCGCCGTGCCCACGCCTGCAGAGCAGATACTGCTGGAGGCCTGCGTACCGGGCTCGAAGGTCGAGAACACCACCTTGGAGTCGAAAGTGCGTGACACCGACAGCGCCTTTTCACCTTCGCGCAGGTCAATGTACGCCCCCCGTTTGGCCAGCATTTTCGCCCGCTCCGCCGTGCTCACATCGGGGTCAGAGTCACCAATCTTGTTGGCCGACGCATCATAGAGATCAGCAACATGATCATCGATCGGCCCCAGGTCAAACATCTTGGTGCTACCAACGCTCACATCCGGGTCGAACAGCACGTAGAACCGATCCTGAACGCCCTCCTCAAGCGGGTGCGCACGGTAGCCGGAACCAATGGAAATGGTCAGCATCGGGTCAGCATCACCGGGGATCGAGATCGCCACATCGGGCGCGTTGTAGAAGCGACGATTCTCTGCGGCATCATTGCCACCCAGGTGCGCAATCATGCCGCCTTCGGCAAAGTTGCCGCGCCCGGAGTTTTCCGGGTTGATGTCAAAGCGGAAAATCTTGGCATTGGTATCCGAGATGTAAATGCGATCGGCCAGACCGTCTTCATTCAGGTCGATGACGCCTGGTGTGGCGGGAACGCTGGCCAGCATGTCGTTGACAATGTAGTCGGTTCCGGCATCTGCGGGCCCTGCGGACCACAGCATCTCCCCCGTGCTGGCGCGCACAACGAACACCGCACGACCGACCGTGTCCGAACGCGGTGGAGCAAGCGGCGCATCCTGCCCGTCGTCATAACCCCCACCGAAGATCAAGACCTCGGTGGCTGTGCCGGCGTAGTTCACGGTGGTCAGAATCGGCCGCGACCAGGTCTGGCCCAACTCCGAGAACCCGGTCGTCGAGCCCCCGGTGATGCTCCACTCCACCGACGGGGCCCTGCGGTCACTGACGTCCAGTGCGTAGTAGGAGCGTCCACCGCGGCGCATGCCGGCAACGACTATCGGATTGCCGCCGCTGCTGTAGGTGATGATGGGCCCGTCCATCCCGTAGGGCCGGCCATACCAGGTGCCGTTGTTGCGCTCGTAAGGGCGCAGGTTCTTCAGCAATTCCTTGGGTATGAAGGCGAAATACTCTTCGCCGGTACGGCCGTCAAAGGAATGCAGGAAGCCTTCATTCGTGCCCATGAAGACGGCAACGTCCTGACTGTCTGCGGTACCACCATAGCTAATCAGGGTCGGTTGTGAATGCAGGGGATCGCCAATGGCATGCCGCATGTCGGTCCTGGATCCGTCCGCATCGTCGTCGTTGACGTCAACGCCGCGGGCCCAGTCGAGCACATGGCCACGTGCGCCGTCATCGTCACCGACCATGTCCAGCAGCGCCTTGGTAATCGCGACATTGTCCTTGTGCACACGATTCCCGAGTGAGTTCAGCTCGGAGCCAGAAACATTGGTGAACACATTCCGCGATCCGGGGCTCGGCATTTGCTCCTTGGCCCCGCCCTTGGTGACAAAACCGCCATCCGGGCCGGTGTCAGTCCAGAAGCTGGTCACGTCCTCGTAGAAGTATCCGGTGCCGGGGTCCACTGCGGCCGCACCCTTGGCGTCCACGATCCGGCCCGGGCTTGCCTGCAAGCGGAAACGCTTCAGATTTCCGTTCCAGTCCACCTCGGCTTCCGGCTGGAACAGCGCAAAGTAGAGCTGGTCCAGGTGGGTCAGGCGATTGAAGGAGTTGATCGTCACGGCCGGGGCCACGAAGGATGTGTTCTGGTCCAGAATCAACGCGATGATCTCGCGGAAGCGGTCTGCCAGTGCTTCGGCATCGGAAGCCGGGCTGAAAGTTCCCTTCCCGTTTCTGGCGATGTCCTCCAGGTAGGACTGCGCACCAAAGTCGGCAAAACCGATCGTATAGGTGTTGATGGTCTGATCCCCGGCAAGACCGGGAGCCTGATCCATTTCGGCCAGCGCCTTGGCCAGCGCCGGGCCACAGGCATCTCCGGAGCAACTGGTTCCGGTGATGGCTCGCGCCAGACTGGATTTGTCATTCTGGTTCGGTAAGCCATCCGTCAGCAGCACGATGTTGCTGCTCTGGCAGGCATCGGTAATCGGCGAGATGTAGGTCGGGCTACCGTCGATCCGCTGCTTCTCACAGGAATACGAATTCAGGTTATCCCCCGTGCAACCGTCCGGGTCCACCTGCGTACCACCGGTGTAGGTTGCACAGTGACTGATGCGCATCTTGCGGGCATTGACCAGGTCATCGCCACCGGCGCCGTCATTGAGAAACTCGCCACTACCACGCGTCCGGCCGAAATAGACCCGTTCGCCTCGATAGTAGTGCGCGGCCTCGGTCAAGGTTTCGGAAATCGGGGTGAAGCCGGTGCTCTCGAATTCAGCCAGGATTTCCTTGAGCCGCTGACGCACTGTATTGGTGCGAACAATGCCGGTAGCCCGGTACGACAGCGACGGCCGGTTGGCGGTCGAGCCGTCGGCCGACCACACCCTCCGGGTGCCACTGCCCTTGATGAACACCACAATACTGCTGCCGGGTTTCCAGCTGGACTGGTCAACCACTTTCTGTATCAGTGCACTGATGTCCGGGCTCTCGACACGCTCTCCATCCTCGTCGAAGTCCTCCGGCGACCACGTGATCGAACCCGCCACCGTATTGCTGGACCGCGTGCTCACCGATCGGTTACTGGATGAGAAGGAATCCGGGGCCGTGTCGTTTTCGACGGTAATGGTCAGCGCACTGCTGCCAAAACTCGTTCCCTTGGCGACAAAGTTGATGGCCGATTCGAGTACTTCCCCACCCTGGGCAATCTGCACATTGCTGAACCGAATGCCAATAACCTGATTGGTGGCACCATCGGTTGTGAG
>JBFHLR010000253.1:0-3205 GCA_041594735.1 Marinobacter sp. | reverse complement strand
TTCTGGATCCAGGGCCTGGCCATGCAAAGCCAGATGTTTGGTTTCCCCGCGCCGGAAATCTTCACACCCGACCGCTGGCTGGAAGACGGTAACGAGGTTACGGTGGGCAACCTGACGTTCCAGGTTATTCACTGCCCCGGCCATACCCCGGGACACGTGGTGTTCTATCAGCCGGAGGCGGAACTCGCGCTGGTGGGCGACGTGATCTTCCACGGTTCCATCGGCCGCACCGACTTCCCCAAGGGGGACCACGCCACACTGCTACGTTCCATCAAGGAAAAGCTGCTGCCATTAGGGGATGACATTCGGTTTATTCCGGGTCACGGCCCCATGTCCGATTTCGGCACCGAACGGAAAACCAACCCCTTCGTGGCCGACCGCTGGGGCTGATTCCCTCGACAGCGCCTGACACTCAGCAAGCCCCAACCGTCGCAACGGCGGGGCTGGCGAATTGGCAACTTAGGCCGCGCTGGACACCTCGCTGTCGGAGCGATGGCGCTCGGCAACCTCGGCCGCGAAGTCATGATACTTCTCCATCAACTCTTCCTTGCGCTCCGGGTCCATGTTGATTTTACTCAGGTCCCCTTTGTAGTGCTCAATGACCCGCTTATCCATCATCTCGAACCACTGGGATGGAACGTAGGCCGGCAGCAACATGGAGGCATAGCCGCCCGGCAACTGCGGGGCTTCCGCGAAATGGCGTAGCGCCTGGAAGCTACGGGTGGGATGGGCATGGTGATCGGAGTGCCGCTGCAGCTGGTACAGGAACAGGTTGGTCACGATGTGATTGCTGTTCCAGCTGTGCTCGGGCCTGGTCCGCTCGTACTTGCCGTTGGCGTCCTGCTCGCGCTTCAGGCCATAGTGTTCAAGGTAGTTGATGACTTCCAGCAGACTGGCCCCGTAAGCCGCCTGTCCCGCCAGGAACGCCAGACCACGGGGGCCGGTAACCAGGGTCGTCACGCCGAAGAAGCCAGCCGTCATTGCCCATCCCTGCAGCAGCTCGTTCTGCAGACTCCAGAATCCCTTGCCCCGACGGGCCAGGCGGGCCTTTTCAATCTCGACAGCGGATTTGAGGCTGCCCACCACCGTACGGGGCAGGAACTTCCAGAAACTCTCGCCCATGCGGCTGCTGGCGGGGTCTTCCGGGGTGGCGACGTTTTTGTGATGACCGTAGTTGTGCTCAACCACGAAATGGGTGTAAGCGGTCGGTGCCAGGGCCGCCATCGCCAGTAACTTGTTCAGCTTGTTGGTCTTGTGCCCCAGCTCATGGGCCGTATTGATACCAATGCCATTCACCGCGCCCACCGTCAGTGCCAGGCCGATACGATCGCTCATGGGGGTCTTCTTGCGGCTGGCCAACCAGGCGCCCAGGAAGGTCATTGCGTACTGAGTGGGGATGAAGGCCTTCACCAGGCGACTGTAGTACTTGTCGTTCTCCAGCCCACTGACCGCGGATTCCGGCGGATTACTGGTGTCTTCGCCAATCAGTTGATCCAGCGCCGGGATAATGCCATGAACCAGGGCCGGGCCCGTCCAGGCAAGCGCCCTCAACTTCTTGGGGGCAACGGCGTAACCGGTCAGTGCCGCCAGACCGATGACCGGCAGGCCCGGACCCAATAGCCATAGGTAACGTTTTGGATCTTTCCAGTCAGCACTTGTCGTTTTCTCTTGCTTGGTTTCGTCTTGCGCCGTTTCGATCAGCTCAGCAGCAACTTTCGCATTCATGGGACCCTGCCTCCATGTAAACATGATTTATTGTAGGACAATACAACATTACTGCAAAAGATAAGAACGGGTCCATGTGATCTTGGGACAACCTCTTGGCCGCACAGAGCCATTGCCGACCACCGTCAATTTGTAGACCATAAGCCCTTGGACCACAGGCGCTTTCTTCGATACGTCACCCCTCTCCCAATTGCATGAGCCTCCTACGCCGATGACCGCTCCCAGTTCACATTCCGCCAGCCCGCAAGCGCGCACAGTGCCAACCACCTATCTCGCGCTGACCGCCCTCTACCTGGCTCAGGGCTTGCCATCCGGGCTGTTCGCCCACGCTTTACCGGTACTCTGGCGGGAAGCGGGCGTGGCACTGGGCTGGATCGGCGCCCTGAAACTGCTTGCACTGCCCTGGGTGCTGAAAGCGATATGGTCGCCCTGGGTGGATCGCAGCCTGCAGCGAGGGGTCACGCCCGCGCGCTGGATCGGCGGGCTGCAGCTTTCCGCTGCCGGGTTGTTGCTGGTGCTCGCGGCCGTTGGTCTGACACCGTCGGGTATCGGCGTTTGGGGCGTCGCGCTGCTGATACTGGCCATCAACCTGCTGATGGCCACTCAGGACATCATCACCGATGGCCTGGCGGTGCGTTGGCTGCCACCCCATCGCCGCGGGCTGGCCAACGCCATTCAGGTGGCTGGTTATAAGGTGGGGATGCTGGCCGGCGGCGCCTTGCTGCTGATGCTAGTGGCGCATCTGGGCGCCTCTCAAGCGGTACTGTTTCCTGGGTTATTGCTCTTGGTTCTCTATCTCGCGATCCGCCGGCTGTCGCCTCTGCGACAGCCCATACCCGCAACAGCCGCGGCCGGCACCCCGCTACGGGAAGGCTTGAGCGGGTTGCTCAGACTGCCCGGCATCTGGCCCTGGCTGGGCATCCTGGCGGGCTACAAGGTCGCTGACGCCATGGCCTCGGGCATGATTCGCCCGTTGCTGAGCGATGCCGGCTGGAGCACTCAGACCATAGGTACCTTTACGCTGGTCTCAACGCTGGTGGGGCTGGTGGGAGCCGCGTTGGGGGGCTGGCTCTACCAGCGATGGGGCAGCCGCCGCAGCCTGATCGTCGCAGGCCTGGCCCAGGCAGCCACCATCGCCGCCTGGGCCCTGGTGACACCGGCCTCCGCAACCACGGCGCTGGTGTACACGGTCGGCCTGCTGGAGCAACTGGCGGATGGCGCGTCAACGGTGGCGCTGTTCGCGGTGATGATGAGTCTGTGTCGAAAGGGCTGGGAGGGTACCGACTTCACCGTTCAGGCCTCCATTCAGGTGGTGTTTGCGGGGCTGTTTGGGCTGGCTGGGGGAGTGATGGCCGAGATGGCCGGATACACCATGCTGTTTGCCGTGGCCGCCCTGGCCGGAATCGGGGTGATCGTGATGCTGGCCCTGCAAACCCGGCATCGCCAGCTGACCTAGCAAGCCCGGGCACGCAACTTGCTT
>JBFHLR010000252.1:0-3211 GCA_041594735.1 Marinobacter sp. | reverse complement strand
GGAAAAGCCCTGCTCGGCGCACCATTCCAGAAGATCGTGCAGAAAGGTGCCTGGGCCTGCGCCACGATAGAAACCGTGAATATCCGCTACCTCAGGCCCCGGCTCGGTGACCGGGGGCGGTAGCGGCGTATCCGGCCGCTCCCGCTCCTCCTGGAAGCGCTCGGCCCCCGGGGTTTCCGCTTCTGGCCATGAACGCTGCTGCGAAGCTGCGTCCGTTGCCCAATTAGCCACCGGATTTCGGATCGCTGAGGCATACCGGATAGCGGAGTAACTGGAAATCCACCAGTGCTCCAGGGCGCGCCGCGCTGGAACACGGGCCGGCGTTAATGCCGGTGCTGCCGGCGGTTGGTAGCTGTCTTCGCTGATCGGCGGCAAGGCCGTGACCGTCAGGTAATCGCACCCCGTCGCCAGCAGCTCAAGCCTGGCACGAAACGAGCCTTCGGCGTTTTGCGCAACCAGATAGCTCAACGCGCTGCGCGCCTCCTCCCCTTTCAAGGCCGGCGCCCCCACCCAGGTGGCGTGCCGGGCCCGGGTCAAGGCCACATAGAGCTTGCGGATATCTTCGCCGAGGCGTTCTTCATCCGCCTGCTGGAGCAGGTCGTCGTTGGCCTCGAAGGCCACTTGCGGGCGGCCCGCGTCATCATGCCAGCGCAGCGGCAGGTCCTGGCTGCGAACCGGTCGGCAATGGGTGGCAAAGGGCAGATACACCAGGGGGTATTCGAGGCCCTTGGATTTGTGAACCGTCACCACCTGTACCAGGTCGGCGTCGCTTTCCAGCCGGACCTGGAGCGACTCCGACTGTTTGTGGGTCGCGGTGACCATGTCGCGGAAACGCCGGATCAGCGACTGTTCACCATCCACCTGCCGGCTTTCCTGTTGCAACAACTCCGCCAGGTGGAGCACGTCCGTCAGGATGCGCTCGCCGTCGGCGCGGCCCAGCAGGCGGGCCGGCACATCGAACCGTTGCAGCAGTCGGCGAATCATCGCCAACACGCCCTGGCGCTGCCAGCTGCGATGGAGCTGACGGAAGCTCTCGATTTCGGCCTCCCAGGCAAGCTCATTGCTGCGTAGCTGGTCCAGGGTCTGCCAGTCAATGTCCAGTGTCGCCGTGGCCAGTGCCGCCCGCACCAGCCGATCCCGCTCCGGTTCGGCGCAGGCCTCCAGCCAGCGCAGCATGTCCCGGGCCTGAGCCGTATCGAGTACCGAAGCGCGATCGGACAGGTAAACACTCTTTACGCCTCGGCGATCCAGTGCCGCCCGCACGTAGCGAGCTTCCGTGCCATTATTGACCAGGATCGCGAAATCCGACGAGCGCAGCGCCTGCAGGTGACCATCCGGGTACCGGAAGCCCGCCGAGCCGGCCTGGCCCAGATTGAGCAGATGGACAATATGCGAGGCGCATGCCTCTGCTGTTTCGGTGACGGCCTGGGCCTTGGTGTCTTCCCCCTCCCGCACCCAAAACGTCAACGCCGGCGGTTCCTGCTGCTGGATTTCCAGAAACTCCCCACGACCCTGGGCTTCCACCGCGTCAAATGGCACCGGGTTGCCCTCCGTGCCCTTGAACAGGAAGGCGCCGCGCCTGGCCTCGGTTTCGGCAAAGGTAAACAACCGATTGCTGGCGTTCACCATGGCCGCGGCAGACCGGAAATTGCGCGGCAGAGTGACATGACGGCCAGCCGTGGCCTCGCGGGCTTTCAGGTAGGTGAAGATGTCGGCACCCCGGAAGGCATAGATGGCCTGTTTGGGATCACCAATCATCAGCAGGCCGGTGTTCGTATCGTTGTCACAGACCCTAAAGACGGTGTCGAAGATTCGATACTGCACCGGATCGGTATCCTGGAACTCGTCGATCAGCGCCAACGGGAACTGAGCACGAATGGCTGCCGCCAGCCGGTCACCCCCTTCCCCCGCCAGGGCCCGATCCAGTCGGTTCAGCAGGTCATCAAACCCCATTTCGGCGCGGCGCTGTTTTTCCCGCTCCAGGCGGTCCGCCACCCAGCGGGTAGCATGAAACAACAGTTCGGTTCGAGGCACGCCGCCGCTGCACGCGGTTTTAAGCTGGCTGACCTTGACCACCAGTGGGTGCTCCGTAGGCGCGGCCCCCGACTTCCAGGCCTCGGTGATGCCTTCTGGCGTCAGCCGATGCCAGGCCGAATCCGACAACTCCGGCGCATTGAGGTCGCTGCCACTGGCCCAATCCCGCAATCGCTCCAGCCAGGAAGCAACGTGGTTCATCCGCAGCATGTTGCCGTTGAAGGCTTTTTTGCCCTTGGCCTCCGCCAGCAGGCCGGCAAAATCATCCGCCTGCTCAATCAGGCCCTGACGGGCACTGTCGAACACCCGCCGTCGCGCCGCCACCAGTTCCCCCAGCAGTTGACCGGGAGCCTCGTCGCCCGGCGGCAGCTGCTCAGCAAGCCCCAACAGCCCGGTAAGCTCCTGTTGCAGTGCTTCCGGCGTTGCCAGGCTTTTCAGCCAGAGTCCGGCCGAATCCTGATCCAGCGGTGTCACAAAGGTGCGCCAGTAATCCCGCACCACCTGAGCCAGCAGCTCGCTCTGGTCGCTCTCCAGAGTCAGGTTGAACAGGCCGCCGCTGTCGAACGCATGCTCCCGCAACATGCGGTTGCACCAGCCGTGAATGGTGTGAACGGAGGCCTCGTCCATGGATTCGGCCGCCAATTCCAGCAGGCGGGCCTTGGCCGGCCACTGGTCGGGATCCGTGTACTGGTTGCGCAGCTGCCGGAGGGGATCGCTGGCCGGCTCCGGGCCCGGCGGTTCGCGAAACACCGCCGCGGCTTCGGCCAGACGCTGCCGGATGCGGTCCCGCAACTCCTTGGTGGCCGCTTCGGTAAAGGTCACCACCAGAAGGTCCCGGGGCGTGAGCAGGCGCCCGCAGCTGGGTACCTCGCCATGGCCGAGAATTGCCCGTACGTACAACAGGGCAATGGTGTAGGTTTTGCCGGTACCGGCGCTGGCCTCAATAAGGCGGCTGCCCTGCAAAGGCAGCGTCAGCGGATCGAGTCTCGGATTGCTCGGCGCCGTGACCGCTGTGCTCTTGCTGACCATGTTAGCGTCCTGTCTCCTTTACCGCTTGCCAGAGCGGACGATACAGCCGTTCGCTCCAGTACTGGAAGCCACCGCCGGCCACCAGGGCATCGAAATTCGGGAAAGCCCGTTGCAACGCGGGCGACTGATCCATTTCACCACTCTGCTT
>JBFHLR010000251.1:0-3220 GCA_041594735.1 Marinobacter sp. | reverse complement strand
CAGCAGAGGCACCCAGATCAGCTCTTTCTTGAGAAAAAACTTGAGTAACGGAATGTGGCTGTTCAGTGCGTACTGAATGGCGGGAATGTCTGCCCAACTCTGGTGATTGCAGGTGACAAAGTACCAATGATCCCGTTGCAGCCTCTCCAGGCCACGAATGTCCCACTGTACTTTGTGGAGCACGTCGCCAACGATATTGTTGAAGCCGATCCATACGTAGGCAATTTTGCTGAGGATCACCGTGCAGGCCTTGCGTGCTCCGTTGAAGGGCAAAATAAGTTTGACCAGGGCGAAGGCGAGCAGGATTGGGAACAGTACCAGAGTGTTCAGCAAAATCAGCAGCGCCGCGATCGTACCTTTCAAAGGGGCTGGCAGGAAATTAAACATGCTTGGGGGTTCTCCAACAGGGGTTCTTGGTGCGTTCACCGTCTGGGTGGACGCTCAGCCCTCATTCTCCGGGCTGGGTTGCGCTAATGTGGCATGATCGGGCACCAGGCTATGCTCTTCGCCGGCAACCGCGAGGTGTTTCAGAGTGTTTTCTGACGAGGGGGTAAGCAGTGCGGCAAACTGCTGGTCAAAGTAGCCCAGGTTGTTGAACCGAATCATACCTTGAATTTCCTGCACGTAGGCATCACCCCGCTCAGAGTATCGCGACAAACCTGCGGCCATTGACAGCCCATCGGGGCTTTGCCCGGCCTGGCGCGCCTGGGCGCGCAACTGCCGAAGATCGCGATAGGATTGGTGTCGATTAAGATTCTGGATGTAAGCGCTGACTGAGTCGTAGGGTGAGGCAAACCTGGCTACCTCGTGATTCTGGTCGTCGCCGCGCCGCAGGGGCACCAGGCCACAGCCTTCGGAAAAGCACCACTGACCAAACAGGTTGTTACCCTCGCGGGCGAACCGTGAGGTTCCCCACGCCGATTCGTTTGCCGCCTGGGCCATCACCAGCGACGGTGGAATGGCATCCAGACGTAACGTCAGGGCGGCGAAGCTCTCAGCGCTGCCTGCTGGCGCAGCAACTCGCAGCCGGTCGCCCTGTTGTTTCAGCCACGCCAGTTCCGAAGGCCTAAGGGTGTCCTGTTGTGACAGGCTCAGCAGGTAATGGCGAGCCATCAATACCCGGCTGTTGGCCAGAACGATGCGAGGGTAGAGATAGGCGAAAAAGGCGGCCTTCTTCTCGACGGTATCGTGGTAACTGGAAAACTCGGGCAGGGGTGCCTTGGACCACGGGGGCAGTGCCGGCAGTTTACCTGCGAATTGGGCATGAGCGTCTTCCGCCAGGTCGGGCGGGGTGTACAGACTGCCCAAAAAGGCACAGCCAACCAGCGGTAACAACAGCAGCAGAGCGCGAACAACCAACAACCTTCAACCTCGCGGCAACGACGACATGCGCGAAAGTATAACAGGTTGTGCGGGTTTTTTGCCGCCGTTGCCTCTGTTACCGCAGTTGCGATTGACATTGCCGAGTTCGGCACGCTGGCAGGTACAGGTTTCGGAGCGCGAAGTTACGAGTCGGTGGTATTGGGAGGCTCCTTAGGGCAAGCGGGTGGCCAACAGTACCCCTAACGTCTGGGGGCTGCTGCTGGTATCAACCAATCGCAGGAACAGGGATTGGTGATCGGCCGTAACAAATCCCGCAAGCACCCGACTGCCGTCGGTAAAGCTGATCTGCCCATTGCCCAGATCCGCGTAACTGAGGGCGACGTCGGCACTGGCCATGGCGGTGGGGGTGCCAACCTCGGCAGTCGCCACCGCGTGTTCCACCGTCAAGCCGGCGCTAGCCAGGGTGGCGGTGGTGGAGGAGGTCAGGGTCAGGGTGGCGTCCTGGTAATGGCTGAGCAGGTTGCCGTCCGCGGCCAGGCCCAGGGTGACACCCTGGACCCGGTAGCTGCCGCTGGCGGGCGCCGCGCCGGCGAACTGCAGGCCGGCCACCACCAGGCCGTCGCCGATTTCCGAATCGTCCAGGTTGAACGCCAGCAGGCTGCCGTCCGGTGTACTGGCGCCAACGCCGTCGCTGTCGAGATTGAGGCGGCCAATTTGTCGCGGCCCGCTACTCAATTGGGCCTCCCGCAGAGATAGAGTGTGGCCGCCGACACGGGCGCCCACCTGGGCGGCCACCGTGCCACTGCCATCCCGGCTCAGAACCTGGGTTGTCAGGTTGCGGGTGATGCTGGAACCGTTCACCAGCCAGGTACCGGTGGCCGATTCGGCGACGAACGGCATTGCCGCGGTCTGATCCATATCAAGGCCCAGGGTTAGTACGTTGTAGGTGTTGCCGTCCAGGGTATCGAGACTGAAGTTCTCCGCCCTGGCCAGGTTGAGCTCTATGGCCGACAGATAGTGGTCGTCCAGGGTTTGCAACCGTTTCAACAGGTCTCCCTGCCGCGCTAGCTCGATGGCCTTGCCGGCGCTGAAATAACCTGCCAGAACCTGGCTCGGGGTGGTGTCGCCGTCTGCAACAAAGGCGTCCAGGAAGAACGGATTGCGGGTCCAACCGATCACTCGGGAGCTGTCCTGGCCGGTGACACTCTGATAGAGCGCCCGGCCAGTCACCAGGCGTACGGTCCCTTGCAGTGTCGCCTCACCCGGGGCGGTGGCATGGGTGTTGAGGCTCCAGGTCTCGCTGCCACGGGAGAAGAAGTCGTTGCCGGCCGTCTGAACCAGGGTTTCCCGGCGGTAGGGAATATCGCCGGTGACCGAGGTGACATTAATGTCGAAGACGTTGAATGACGTCAGGGTAAGCGAAGGGTAGACGTGGGCGCTGCCATTCTCGTCTTGCAGCAGTTCTTCCTGAGCGATGCGGACGCCCCACTGACCGGGGGCGCCGAGCGTGGACTCGAGAAAACTTTGCCCAAGCTCAATGCCCAGGAACACGCTGTTGAAGTCCACCGACGAGGCGGAAATCGTGCCTGCGGAGGCGCTGTCCAGCAGGGCGAAGCTTGCCATGTCTGCGGTGTACGTGGCGAAATCGGTACGTTGGTCGAGGAGGGCAAGGGCGCCGGCGCCGTCCAGATTGGAGGGGATATCGATCTCGAAATCGTGGACCTGGTCGGCCAGGGTCGACCAGACATATTTGTTGAGGCAGAGGTCGTCTTCGCCACTGTTCACACAACTCATTACCTGGTTGAACTCCGCCGCGCTGTAGGTGCTCAGCACGTTACTGACCAGGTACTCGGAAAATGGGTTGACCTTGATGTCCCGGTCTTCGTCCGCCGCCAAT
>JBFHLR010000250.1:0-3250 GCA_041594735.1 Marinobacter sp. | reverse complement strand
GCGAACCAGTTGCGTTTCCGCAAGGAATTTCTGGCCCTGCCTCTGGCGCTCTCCAACCCGGTCACGCGCCGGGTCGCCGAGGAACAGTGCGAACGGGAACGGCGCCGGCTGGAGGCTCGGGTCTCGACCGTTGAGCGGGTCCAGCAATTGCTGGAGTCGGTGCAGTCAGGCCGCCTGCCCGGCCTGGAAGAGGTGGCGGAACGGATCGGTGTGTCGGCCCGAACCCTGCGCCGCCAGCTCAGTGCCGAAGGCACCCGATTCCAGGCGCTGCAGGACCGTGTCCGCCACGGGCGGGCGCAAGACCTGCTGGCCGGCACTGACATGAGCATCGACGACATCGCCTTCCAGCTGGGTTACAGCGACCCCTCCAATTTCGGTCGCGCCTTCCGTAAGTGGGAAGGCGTGTCGCCGACCGCCTACCGGGTGTCCCGTCAGTCGCCGTCCGGCGCCGAGTAATCGTTCACTCTTCCAGATAGGTGTAGCCGTAGAGGCCGCTTTCCAGTTCCGCCAGCAGGCTTTCCTGAATCTCGGCGGGTATGGTGCTGTGGGCAAATTTCTTGCGGTAGGCCTGGAGCAGGGTTGCCGGTTCGAAATTGACGTAGCGCAGAATCTTTTCCACCGTGTCGCCGGCAAAGGTTTCGCTGATCTGGTATCGGCCGTCGGCGCCCCGGCGGATATCCACCGAGTGGGTGTCGCCGAACAGGTTGTGCATGTCCCCGAGAATCTCCTGGTAGGCGCCGATCATGAAAAAGCCGATCAGCATGGGCTGCTGCGGCAATTCGGCGGGGATCGGCAGGGTGGACTCGATGCCCTGGCCATCCACATACAGGTCGATGCGGCCGTCGGAGTCACAGGTGATGTCCTGAATCACCGCCCGTCGGTCCAGGGGGCGGTTCAGGCCGTTGATCGGCAGCACCGGAAAAATCTGGTCGATGCCCCAGACATCCGGCAGCGACTGGAACAGGGAGAAGTTGACGAACAGCTTGTCCGCCAGTTTTTCGTTGAGTTCGTCGATGATTTCCCGGTGCGCCCGGTTGCTGCCGCTGAGTTGCTGCTGCAGCAGTCGGCAGCAGGCGGCGTAGATGCGCTCGGCGTCGGCGCGATGGTCCAGCGCCAGCACGCCGTGGGCGAACTGGGCATGAACATCGCTCATGGCGTGCAGCACATCGTGGAAGATCTCCACCCGCGATCGGCCAGATCGTTCATCCCGCAGACTGGCCAGGTCCCGCCACAGGTCGTGCAGCGGCGCCGGGGCGTCAGCGGCCGGCGCGGTGGGTGTCCCGTGCTCCGCCTGTTCCCGGTCAATCACGTTGGTGACCAGCACCGCGTGGTGGGCGGTTAGCGCCCGGCCGGACTCGCTGATCAGGTCCGGGTGAGGGATGCCGAGGCGCTCGCACTCGGCCTGTAGCGTGTGAATCACGTTATAGGCATACTCTTCGATGCTGTAATTCATCGAGCAGCTGCTGCGGGTACGGGTGCCCTCGTAATCCACTCCCAGGCCGCCGCCAATGTCCACGGTGGTGATGGGGGCGCCCAGCTGGTGCAGCTCGCTGTAGAAGCGGGCGCACTCCCGCAGTCCGGTCTGGATGTCACGAATGTTGGCAATCTGTGAACCCAGGTGGAAGTGCAGCAGCTGCAGGGAATCCAGGGCATTGGCGCGGGCGAGGGTGTCGCGGACGTCCAGAATCTGGCTGGCGGACAGGCCGAATTTGGACTTCTCGCCGCCGGTGTTTTGCCAGTTGCCCTTGCCGATGGTGGCCAGCCGTGCCCGTACCCCGATCAGCGGCTTAACCTCCAGGCGGTCTGCCTCCTCGAGAATCAGCGGCAGCTCCGAGGGCTTCTCCACCACGATAAACACCCGGTGACCCAAGGCCTGGCCGATCAGCGCCAGGCGGATATATTCCCGGTCCTTGTAGCCGTTGCAGACGATCACCGAGCCGGGTTGGCAAAGCGCGAGTACCGCCATCAGTTCCGGTTTGCTGCCGGCCTCCAGACCTATCTGCTGTCGCGAGGCGGCGGGCTCGGCCCGGATTAGCTCTTCCACCACCCGGCGCTGCTGGTTCACCTTGATGGGGTACACCGCGGTGTAACGACCCTGGTAGTTCTGCTCCGCGGCCACCTGATTGAATGCCTGGCAAAGCTGATTGACCCGGTCGTGGAGGATGTCGGTGAAGCGCACCAAAACCGGCAAAGCGGTGCCTTGGGCCACCAGCTCCGCCGCCAGTTGTGGCAGGTTGATGGCGTGCTCGCTGACGCCCCGGTCGGGACGAATGAGGACGTCGCCCTGGGCGTCGACATCGATATAGCCGTCGCTCCAGTGGGCGATGTTGTAAACCGCTTTGGCGTGGTTGGCGGGAGCGTCAGTCATGGCGTTGCTACCTGTCCTCTAAGCTGGGCCGACCGGGTGTCGGCGCGATGGCGCCATTGTAGGGATTCCCGGCGGTCGCTAAAAGATGGTGAGGATATAAATTATAGCGCCAAGGGATGCTTTAGCTCTGAGCTGAGGGCACCTACAATATCGCTAAATAACGACCCGTGGTGCGGGTTGATCACTGACGATTGGAGAACAGGCATGACCACACTGAATGACGGTTGGTTTACGGAAGTGTTCCAGAATGAAGGTACGGCGTTCTCGCTCAAGGTGCGCGGCAAGTTGCACGAAGAGCAGAGCGAGTTCCAGAAGCTGGAAATTTATGAAACCGACACATTCGGCAACCTGATGGTACTGGACGGCTGTGTGATGCTGACCAGCCGGGATAATTTCCTGTACCACGAGATGATGACCCACCCGGCCCTGTTCACCCACAAGCACCCGAAAAAAGTGGTGATCATCGGCGGCGGTGACTGCGGCACCCTGAAGGAAGTGCTGAAGCACCCGGACGTGGAAGAGGCCTGGCAGGTTGAGATCGATGAGCGGGTCACCAAGCTGTCCGAGAAGTATTTTCCCGAGCTGTGCGAATCCAACGGCGATCCGCGAGCGAATTTCTTCTTTGGTGATGGCGTGCAGTGGATGCGGGACATCGAGCCCAACAGCGTGGACGTGATCATCATCGACAGTACCGATCCGGTCGGGCCGGCGGAAGGCCTGTTTGCCCTCGATTTCTACCGCGACTGCATGCTGGCGCTACGGGAGGGCGGCATCGTGGTGCAGCAGAGTGAATCGCCGTTACTGCACACCGACAGCATCATTCGCGGTATCCACACCGACATGAAAAAAGCGGGTCTGGGACATGTGGTCACGCTGCCGTTC
>JBFHLR010000249.1:0-3255 GCA_041594735.1 Marinobacter sp. | reverse complement strand
TCCACCGACGGACCGATGTTGGAGTAGGAAGCCCGTTGCTTGCCACCATCCACCGCCCCCACGCCCACCACGTTGGCAAAGGCCGCAGGGAACGTCGGGTTGTCGGAGCCACCATTGCCCGCCGCCGCCACCAATAGCTTGCCATTGCCATGAGCCTGATTAATTGCGGCCCTGAGGGCCTGGGAATCCGGCAACCCTCCCAGGCTCAGGTTGATGACATCGATGTCGCTGCGGCCGGCGGCCCAGTTCAATGCGGCAATCAGATCGCTGGAGGTGCCTACCCCGTCCTGGCCTAACACCCGCACCGGAAACAGCGTTGCTTGCGGCGCAACGCCGATGATGCCGGTGGTATTGTCTACGCCGGCCGCGATGCCCGCCACGTGGGTGCCATGAAAGCTGCTGTTCTGGGCCCGGCCATCACCGGGATCTGCCGGGTTCTGGTCACGCTGGCCCTGATCTCCGTCGATATCAAGACTGCCGGTGACGTAATCAAGAATCTGGCCGGTAAAGGGCACCACATTGGCGTGGATGTCAGGATGCCAGTTACCGTAGCTGGTAGGAGTGGCGCTGAACAGACCGGTATCCATCACCGCAATACCGATACCGGCGCCGGCGCTCGGTGCCGCCTGCCAGGCCACCGGCAGACTGATCAACGGGTAATGCCATTGCAGGCGGTACAGGTCATCGTCTTGCGGGATCACCACCTGGGCCCGGTACAGATAGTTGGGTTCGGCCGTCACACCCGGCTGGCGGTTCAGAGTACGGACCCAGTCCAGGGTTTGCTGGCGCAATGTCACCGTCTGTTGGCCCGTTGTCGCCTGGAGAGTACTCACTGGCGACCTCTTCAAATGCCAGATGCCACGTCCGAGATTCCGGACCCGATCCACCGAGAGGCCAGTGGCGATGTCCAATGCCGTCGCGCTTCCCCCAAACATCGATGCGGCATCCACCATCACCACCGCTTCATTGGGTACCAGTTCGGGCTCCTGGAACGCCACGTTAGCCGCGGACACGCTGGCTTCGGCAGCAACCGTCAGCACATAGCGAAACGGGCCGCCGCCAGTGGCCCGAATCTCCACCAGGTGAGGTCGGGGCTCGGCGTCCGGAATCGTGTCCACGACGTGGGTGAAGGGTGGCGAGCCGTCGCAATCGCTACCGCAAATCTCGCCACCACCCACTTCGGTAATGGTCATGTCGATTCCGGCTGACAACGAGCTGGAAAGGAACGCCTGCAGCACCACCCGATCGCCCTGGCGCAGGCGAACCAGATAGACATCGCTGGTATCGGTGACGTATTGGAACTGCTGCCCGTCACCGGTCCCGTAAAATCCACTGGAACCGCTGAGGTAGCCACCGACGATGCCCGTCTCCGGCAGCAGCTGGGCGGTCGCCGCATCATTATTGGCAACTGCTGTGCCTGCCTGGCTGTCATCCGCGGTATCCGAATCAATCCGACTGTGACTCTCAATTGAGATCACGCCACTGAGATCGTCAGGGTCCGATGACCCAGAGCCCCCGCTGCATCCGGCCACAGCCCCTAGAACCACGGTGGCAACCGATAACCCTATCCCTGTATGTTTACCTGCCATCTGCCCGCCTTTTCTGGTTTCTGACAACTACACGCCCCGCTCTTCCCCACAGTTCCACGATTTTTACAACCAAATTGGCAGAACCACCCAGCAAGGACTGAGATATCGGCGCCATCAGGAAACTTCTCGGTTCCGTTAGTTTTCAGTATACGAACACCTTAGCCAGGCAGCTCAATAAAAAAAAACCGCCTGGAGGTGAGTACCTGCAGGCGGTTATTTAGGGCTTCGTGCGGGTTAGAGCGCGTAAAACAGCATCGGTATGAAAGCGACCAGAAGCAGAGTAGTCGCCATCACCACCAGCGGTAGCAACAAGCGCTCATAACGTTGCCAGAACGAACCCGTGCGCTCCACAGCGAGGACTTCCGTCTCGCCCACCACCTGTCGGGTCAACAGGTGATTCAACGCCACCGGCGGACTCAGGTAGCCCAGCTCGAAGGCCACCAGACAGACGATCCAGAAGTGCAGCGGGTCGATTCCCAGGTTGATGGCCGCCTGGGCAATGGTGGCGGACACCAGGATGACCGCACCGAACGGGTCCATCACCATGCCGATAAAGGTCAGCATGAAGACCACCACCAGCATCACCAGCCAGGGGCTATCGAGATTTTCCGGGAAAATCGCATGAACGATGTCGGACCGCTCCAGAATACCACCGAGGCAGATTGAGAACCCAATCAGCGCCAGCAGCGCGCCAATATGAACCGCCGAATCGCTGGCCGCGGACGCACTGCGGGTCCAGAAGGCGTTCAGCCGCGACTGCTCTTCGTCACGATTGTCCTTGTCCGCATCCAAGTACACCAGCACCAGCATTACCAGCGGCAGGATCAGCGGCGCGGTGTATTCGTTGAAGCTCAGGTCCAGCAGCAGCCAGATGGCGAAAATCACCAGACCACCCACCAGAACGTAAGGGAACAGCGGCTTGAGCTGGCTGATCGCCTCGCGCAGTGCGCCCGGTACCGGCTTCGGCCGCCAGTTACCTTCGGTCTTGCAGACGATGAAGGAGAACAGCGAGGCGGACATCAGGAACACCCAGAAGCCCCAGCCGTACATCTCCGACGTGGTGACTTCCTTGTTGAGCGCGGCGATAACCACGATCAGCAGACACGGGTTCAGCACCACCCCCAGACTGCCGGACATGGCGGTGGTCGCCAGCGACAACTGACGGCCGGCACCGGCACGACGCAGTTCGTCGTAGACCACACCACCGACGGCGAGGATGAAGATACCCGAGGCACCAGTGAACGCGGTTGGGAAGGCGGTGGCAAAAATCATCACCGAGGCCAGCATCGGCGCCGGCAACTGGAACGGCTTGATGACGTTTAGCAGCAGCTCTGGAATACGGGTCTGCTTCAGCGCCATGCCCACCAGCACGTACAGGCCGATGTTGATAAACATGGACGACAGGTTACTCATCATGCCGAAGTAGATGGCGAGACCGGACTTGTAGCCATCCACAAAGAAGAAGTAACTCATGGCAATCAGGCCCATGGCGCAGTAGAGCGGCACCACCAGCCCGGAAGAGGCACTGAGCCCACCGGCCTTGATCCGCTCCGGCACCCACATAAGCCGGATCACGTTAATGATCATGAACAACCCAAACACCAGGGTCCAGGCGTTCTGTAGCGTAGCGGTGCTCTCCGAACCCGGCGTCGAACTCAACAAGCCG
>JBFHLR010000248.1:0-3263 GCA_041594735.1 Marinobacter sp. | reverse complement strand
GGCCCAGGCCAATACCCGCTCGCCGGCTTCGGTGAACCCTTCGAAGCGTTGGCCTCGGGCCACCAAAACAAGATCCAGTTCCTCCTCCAGGTTCCGGAGTCTCATGGACAGGGTGGGCTGCGTTACATGACAAAGCTCTGCGGCTTTCCCGAAGTGGCGCGTCTGGTCCAGGGCGATAAGAAATTTGAGCTGTTTGATGTCCATGGGAGCGGGCAACTGTCTTGGTTGGATTAAGGCAGTCTATGCCTTTGATTAATGGCGCGGGCCATTCTCACTAGCGGGTCTAAATCTTTCCATCTATCCATTGAACGGCGTTCTCCGGCTGGCGTCAAATCGATGATTCCGAACGCTCGATCATCCCGCTCTATTGAGCAACGTAAAATGCCCCAGCGGCATATAGAGCGATAGGGCAATAGATCGCGCTTATCGATCGTTTCTAACTTTCAATTAGCGGCAACCCACAAAGGTGATTATATTTTTTACCGCCACCTTTGAGAGATTGCGTCAGCGATCCTGAAGCCACTGACACGCCGCCGGGAGTCATCTGTGACCGATAAAAAGCCTATAAAGCCTTACGACGGACCGGCTGCAGGGTGGGGAGCGCTAAAAAGCGTTACCAAAAGCTGGTTGGACAGCGGCAACGGCGTCAAAAACATCCGGGCAATGCTCAAAACCAACCAGAACGAAGGGTTCGACTGCCCGGGATGCGCATGGGGAGACGCCCCCGAAAAAGGATTGGTGAAGTTTTGCGAGAATGGCGCGAAGGCGGTGAACTGGGAAGCCACTGATCGTCGGGTGGACCCTGTTTTTTTTGCAAAGTACAGCGTGTCTGAGCTTTCCCGTCAGTCCGACTACTGGCTTGAATATCAGGGCCGGATTACCCACCCCATGCGCTACAACCCCACCACGGATCACTATGTTGAAACCACCTGGGTGGAGGCGTTTGCCCTGATCGGCCAACACCTCCGCAGCCTCGATTCGCCCAACCAGGCGGAGTTCTACACATCAGGGCGGGCAAGCAATGAGGCCGCTTTCCTGTACCAACTGTTCGTTCGTGCTTTCGGTACCAATAATTTTCCAGACTGTTCCAACATGTGCCATGAAGCCAGTGGCGTGGGCATGAAGGAAAGCCTAGGGGTGGGCAAGGGCACCGTGGTGTTTGAGGATCTGGCCAAGGCCGATGCCATTTTTGTGATTGGCCAGAACCCGGGAACCAACCACCCGCGAATGCTGGAGCCCTTGCGTGAGGCCGTGCAACGCGGAGCCCAGGTGGTCTGTATCAACCCGTTAAAGGAACGGGGCCTGGAACGGTTCCAGCATCCCCAGCACCCTTTTGAAATGCTGAAAAATGGCTCGGAGCCCACCAATTCCGCCTATTTCCGCCCCGCGCTAGGCGGCGATATGGCCGTTATGCGGGGTATTGCCAAGTTTCTGCTAGCCTGGGAGCGGGACGCACGCGAGCGGGGTCTGGCTCCGGTTTTCGATCATGCCTTCATTGATGAGCACACCTCGGGGATCGATGAATACCTTGAGGTGCTCGATGCCACCAGCTGGAACCATATTGTTGAGCAATCCGGGCTGAGCCTTGATGAGCTGGAGCTGGCCGCTGGCATGTATCGGCGAGCGGAGCGGGTGATCATGTGCTGGGCGATGGGGGTGACACAGCATCGCCATTCGGTCGCAACCGTTCAGGAAATCGTCAATTTGCAGTTGTTACGGGGCAATATCGGAAAGCCCGGCGCTGGCGTGTCGCCCGTGCGCGGCCACAGCAACGTTCAGGGTGACCGTACCATGGGCATTGATGAACGGCCTCCGAGCTGGTTGCTGGACGCGCTGGAACAACGGTTCAAGTTCAACGTGCCCCGCCTCCAGGGGCACAATACGGTGATGGCGATCAAGGCCATGGAGGAGCAGCGCGCCAAGGTCTTCATAGCGCTGGGGGGCAATTTTGCACAGGCAACACCGGACAGTCACCGCACCCACCAGGCACTGCGTAACTGCAATCTGACCGTCAATATTTCCACCAAGCTCAATCGCTCTCACCTGGTCACCGGACGGGATTCGCTGATCCTGCCTTGCTTGGGCCGCACCGAGATCGACATACAGGCAGAAGGCCCTCAAGGGGTAACGGTGGAGGACACCTTCAGCATGGTGCATATCTCCTACGGGCAATTAACACCGTGCTCTCCTCACTTACGATCGGAGCCGGCCATCGTTGCGGGCATGGCCAGGGCCACTTTGGGCAACCATCCCATCGATTGGGAAAGCGCTACGGCGGATTACGGCCGCATCAGAGAGCTGATTGCGGATACGATCCCGGGCTTTGAGAACTTCAACGAGAAACTGAGACATCCCGGTGGATTTCATCTTGGGAATAGCGCCGCCGAACGACTTTGGCCAACCCTGACTGGCAAGGCCCGCTTTATGCCGAGCGACCTGCCCAAGACGCTGATTTCCGAGAAGGCGCTGTTGGAGGATGACAAACCCGACCTGATTCTGCAGACCCTGCGTTCACACGACCAGTACAACACAACCCTGTATGGGCTGGATGATCGCTATCGTGGTGTGTTTGGTGTGCGTGATGTCATTTTTGTCAACGAGGAAGATATTCGGCGGCTGGGCTTCGAGGCCGGAGACCGGGTCGACCTGGTATCACTCTGGAGCGATCGACGCGAACGGCGGGTTTCCAACTTTCTGCTGGTGGCCTACGATTTGCCGTCAGGACAGGCGGCTGCCTATTACCCGGAAACCAACCCGCTGGTGCCTTTGGACAGCTATGGCGACCGGACCTTTACGCCAACTTCCAAGTTCATCGCAATCAAGCTGGAAAGGGCAGCACCAAGTAACCTGATACCAACTGGGCCCGTGTAGCCAATGGAAGGGCGCCGTTGTTAAAGGTTCGGGGCAGGGCTGTATAGCCTGGGGTCACTCCGGTGTGGAATATGAATCAGATTCAGGTTGAGTCGACGAGCCCATTGTACGGTCAGAGCGGTTGGCGCGGATAAGCTTGCGAGGGTGCCGAACCGTGCCCGAACCGCCTTATGTATAAGCTCCAGACTGCAACGACTCGTCACAACAACGAATCCTGTCCTGGGATCACAGGTCGTTCTGCTCATGGCACCGATCAGCTTGTCCAAGGCATTGTGGCGACCGATATCCTCACGGCATAGGCTGATGTCACCTTTCTCATCGACATAGAGCGCCGCATGCAAGGCCCCGCTGGCCCGGGCCGCATTCTGGGCTGTCCCAATGTTATTTCGCAG
>JBFHLR010000247.1:0-3283 GCA_041594735.1 Marinobacter sp. | reverse complement strand
TATCCACCTTGCCGTACTGTATTTTATCCGTGGCGGTCGGTGCGATTGGCCCCACACTGGTTGCCATGCTGGTGGTGTTCCCTCTCAAGAGTCTCGACGTCAGTAGCCAAACCTGGATCGGTGGGCTGCTGCTCAATGGCTTCTGGGGATTGGGCGTGGCGACTTTTCAGGCGCTCATGGGCGCGCGACGATCTTTGTGAATAACGATAACTCACCCATAAGGAATCAGGATGACAGATCCGCAATATGATGTAGTTGTGTTCGGTGCCACCAGTTTCGTCGGCCAGATTCTGTGCCGCTACCTGCACGAGACTTATGGCGTTGGTCAGAGCCTTAACTGGGCGATCGCTGGACGCTCTCCCGGCAAACTGGACGAAGTGAAGTCCGGAATCGGTGCGCCGGAGTTACCGGTCATTGTCGCTGACGCCGGAGACTCCGAAGCGCTGGACACACTGTGTCGGCAAACCCGGGTGGTGGTGTCAACGGTCGGCCCTTACGCCCTGTACGGCGAGCCGTTGATTCAGGCCTGTGTCAGCCGGGGAACGGATTATTGCGATCTTACCGGTGAGGTACAGTGGATCTGGCGAATGATTGGCCGCTACGAAGAGCAGGCCAAGGCGTCCGGAGCCCGCATCGTACATTGTTGCGGCTTTGACTCCATCCCCTCTGATTTGGGAGTCTGGCACCTGCAAAGTGAGGCGATGAAGCGCCTGGGTCAGCCTTGCCGACAGGTGAAAATGCGGGTGAAAGCGGCCAAGGGTGGGCTCTCCGGCGGCACGGTGGCGTCGTTGATGAACGTCGCCAAGGAAGCCGTGGCCGATTCGGATCTGCGACGCCAGCTGGCGAATCCCTTCTCTCTGTGCCCTCCGGCCTACACCAACAAGGCCCGCCAACCCAATGTAAAATCGGCGCAGTTCGACCAGGACTGCAACGCTTGGGTAGCGCCCTTCGTTATGGCCGCCATCAATACCCGCATTGTGCAGCGCACCAGCGCCTTGACCGGCGCCTACGGCGAGGACTTCGTCTATGACGAGGCGATGGTGGCGGGCAAGGGACTCGCTGGCAGAGCGACCGCCTTTGGTATGGCTGCAGGCATTGGTGGATTCCTTGCCAGTTCCGCGATCAAGCCGACCCGCTGGCTGCTGGAAAAGTATGTGGTACCCAAACCGGGGCAGGGACCAAGCCCGGAGGCCCAGGCAAAAGGCTTCTACGACCTCCGCTTTTTTGGCCAGACCGACGACGGCCAAGCCATTCGCACCAAAGTGCGCGGAGATCGTGACCCGGGCTATGGCTCTACCGCGAAAATGCTTGGAGAGGCCGCCAGCTGCCTGGCCTTTGATGTCAGCAAGGAGGAGGCTCCCGGCGGCTTTTGGACACCGGCCTCGATTTTTGGCGAGAAGCTGTTGCCGCGCCTGATCAGCAACGCGGGCCTGACCTTCGAGGTGATGGACGCCCGGTAACCCTCCTGATCCCTTACCCCAGACGGACGATGCGATCCGTCGGGGGTAGGGCGATCTCACCATGCCCCAGGGCCACCACTGCGCGGCCTTGTAGCCAGGCCGGCAGTTGTTGACAAATGCGGGCCTGGCTCCGGGCATCGACTCCGGTAAACGGCTCATCCAGAATCACCAGATCGGAATCCCGCAGCAACACTCGGGCTAACGCCAGCCGCCGGCTCTCACCACCGGATAATTGGGCTCCGTGGGCACCGAGCCAGCCGCCTAACTGGCCCGGTAGCCGGGCGATCCGATGTTCCAGCCCCACCAGTGCCAACATCTGCCAAAGTCGCTCGTCGGCCACCGCCCGACCATCGGGAAGCAGATTGGCTCTGACCGTATCGTTAAACAGCACAGTCTGCTGAGTGAGGTAAGCGACCGTTGTGCCTTCGGCCCGCCGAATGTCACCGGATTCAGGCCGGGCCACCCCGGCAAGTACGTCCGCGAGGGAGGACTTGCCACAGCCTGACGCCCCCAGGATAGCCACCCATTCCTGTTGGCCGACGGCAAGGGAGAAACCCTGCAACAGCGCTGGACCGGTGCCACGACGGATGACGATGTTTCGCACGTCTACCGCTCCATCTGCTAGCGACCTGTCATCGTCGCCGTCAGCGTCAGAGTCGGTGCCCGAAGGCTGGGTGCTTTGGGGCAGTGGCGGTGTTGTCCTTGCCGGTGTCACCAGACCACAATCCTCATTTAGGCGCCGGGCCGACGCCTCGGTGGCGCCCAGGCGGCCAAACCCATCCGGCAACAGGGTGTACACCTCCAGCAGGCCAAGCAAGGCCAGGGGCAGGACGACCGCCACGGGCCCGCTAATCTGGCCATCGTTGAACAACACCAGCCCGAACCCGAGTGCCGCCAGGGCGGCCAGATTGACCAGCCAGCCGGACATGGCCTGGTACCAGCCGGTGGTCACGTCGACCCGGGCCTGCAGCTGGCAAACCTGCTCCGCGCTGCCACACAGTTGCCAGGACTGCTCACGCACCAGACCGGCGGCCCGTAATTCGGCCTGACCTTCAAGATGCTCAATTACCTGACCGCGAATGTGGCTGAAGCGTTCAGAGCGTTCGGCCGACAGGCGGCGGGTGCGTCGGTACAGCAGAATGGTTGCCAGCAACAGGGCGCCGGTCAGGGCAAGTCCGATCGCCAGCGCCAGCGTAGGGGACACCCACAGCCACGCCGACAGCACCAGTAAGCCGCTCACCAGCACCGCCAAACCGGTGGGGGCCAGCAATCTGAGGTAGAGCGTGTCGAGGGCGTCGAGGTCACTGGTGAGCCGGGTCAGCCAGTCCGCACCGCGCAAACCGCTACCAACTTGAGGAGGCTGATGAGCCAGGCCGAGGAACAGGCGAATTCGGGTGTTGGACAGCAGTCTCAACACTGTGTCGTGGTTGTACAGCCGCTCCAGATAGCGGCTAACGGTACGGGTAATGGCAAACAGGCGTATGCCGCCACCGGGCACATAGATATTGAGAACCGCGCTCACGCCTGCGGCTAACAGCAAGCCGGTGACTGCGGTCGCCGTGATGAACCAGCCGGACAAGGCCAGCAAGCCCAAGCCGGACGCCAGCGTCAGAAACATCAGCGCCGCGCCGAGCACCAGCCGACGCCGGTGCTGTAGAATCAGCTGCAGCCAGGGTTTAAGTTCACGCATCTCGCACCGCTCCGTGTTCGATCCAGAGGGTACGGTCCGCCAGTTGCAGCACTCGCTCGTGATGGGTGGCAACCACCAGCGTCTTGCCCCGGGATTTCAGCGTCAGCAGCGCGTCGACGATGGCCTGCTGACT
>JBFHLR010000246.1:0-3284 GCA_041594735.1 Marinobacter sp. | reverse complement strand
TCTGGGCATCGCGCTGCTGGCCGGCGCGGCGGCGGTGGTCAACCATGTGGTGGACCAGAAGATCGACACCGTGATGGCGCGGACCCGCAAGCGCCCCGTGGCCACCGGCCGGATCGCGCCACTCGACGCCCTGCTGTTTGCCACGTCCCTGGCGCTGGCGGGCATGCTGGTGCTGGTGTGGCAGGTCAACCTGCTTACCGCCTGGCTGACCCTGGCGTCCCTGGTGGGTTATGCCGGGGTCTACACCCTGTTCCTGAAGCGGGCGACACCCCAGAACATCGTGATCGGCGGACTCGCCGGCGCCATGCCGCCGTTGCTGGGTTGGACCTCGGTCACCGGGCAGGTGGAGGGCCACGCCCTGCTGCTGGTGCTGATCATCTTTGCCTGGACGCCGCCGCATTTCTGGGCCCTGGCGATCCATCGCAAGGAAGAGTATGCCCAGGCCGGTATTCCCATGTTGCCGGTTACCCATGGCAACCGTTACACGGAACTGCACATTCTGCTGTACACCCTGATACTGCTGGCGGTGAGTCTGCTGCCTTTCGTCACCGGCATGGCTGGGACCCTCTACCTGGTGGGCGCGCTGGCGCTGGGCGCACGTTTCCTGCACTATGCGGTACGACTGTGGCGGGGCGACGACCGGCGGGTGGCGCTGGCCACCTTCAAGTACTCGATTACCTACCTGATGGTGCTATTCGTGGTACTGCTGGTGGATCATTTCGTCCGTTACTGAATTTGCAGCCCGCTGGCCCCTGGAGAGAGCATGGCACTGACGATTCGTAGCACCGTTTTCATGCTGCTTCTGGTGGTGGTGCTGATTTTTGGCCTGGTGATCGGCCGTCAGGTATTCCAGCCGGGCGACACCGGCACGGCCGTGCCCGCGCCGGAACTCAGCGAGCTGAACACCTTCGTCTACGACCAGGGCCGGGTATTGGCGGAGTTCCAGTTGCTGGACGAAGCCGGCCAGCCGCGAACCCGGGACGATCTGAGCGGACGCTGGACCTTCGCCTTCATTGGCTACACCTTCTGTCCCGACGTCTGCCCGGCCACCCTGTCGATCTTGCGCCGGGCCGATGCGCTGTTACCCCCGGAGTTGCCCCAGCCGGATTACCTGCTGATCTCCGCAGACCCGGAACGGGATACGCCGCAGCGGCTGGCGGAGTACCTCCACTTCTTCGGCGAGGATTTCCATGGTCTCACCGGTGACGTGGAGATGCTGCGCCAGTTGGCCAAGAGCCTGAACGCGGTGTTTGTCCAGCGTGACGTCAACGGTACCCGCCTGGTGGACCACAGTGCTCATCTGGCGCTGATCAATCCCGAGGGTGAAATGACCGCGGTCATCCAGCCCCCACATACACCGGAAGGCCTGGCCGAGGCGTTCCAGCGCATCTACCGCTGGACACGGGCCAACCGTCCGGGGGCAGGTTAAGCAGCCGCTGCTTTCCCCTACCAGCTCTAGCCCTTAGACTGTCCCGCTCACTCATCCCCAGTAGCGGTGCACGATATGCCTACCAGCCAATCACCAGTCTGTACCACGCCCAGGGAGCTGTTTGCGGTCCTGGCGGCGGGGGCCACCCTGTTGCTGGTGGTGCATGCGCTCGGTCGCTTCATCTACACCCCATTGTTGCCCTACCTGGTCAGCGACGGCCAGATCGATCCCCAGCAAGGTGCCAGCATCGCCACCTGGAATTATTTGGGTTACCTGATGGGGGCAATGCTGGCCATTCGCTGGCATCGCCTTGACCATATCCGCTGGCTGCTGCCGCTGTCCCTGACGGTGCATGTCCTGACCAGCCTGTTGCAGACCCAGCTTGACCACGCCAGCGCCATTGCCCTTTGCCGCTGGGTGAATGGGGTGGCCAACGGTGTGGTTTTCGTGCAGGCCCCGGCGCTGATACTGGAATGGCTGGTGCGACGCAATCGGGCCAGTCTGAGCGGATTGGTGTACCTGGGGGTCGGTTTCGGCCTGTTGCTGTCCAGTGCGCTGGTTACGTTCACCGCGGATTGGCTGGTGGGCGCCGACCGCTGGTGGCCGGCGGCTCTGTTGTCGATCCCGCTGACTTGGTGGGGCACCGCCAGGCTACTGCAACTGGATGTCCCGGTTCGCACCGACCCCGACCGGGACGCGCCTCCCCGGCCCACCACGCTGCTGGATCGGGCCAGCGTGCCGCTGTTCCTGTCCTACGCCGGTGCCGGTCTGGGCTACATCCTGCCGATGACCTTCCTGCCCCTGCTGGCCACCGTCCAGTTGCCGGCGGGGCACTGGCTGGTGGACGGGGCCTGGTTGCTGGTGGCGCTGGCGACCCTGCCGGCTCCGTTTATCTGGAACTATTTTGGGGCTAAATTCGGCGATCTCCCGGCAATTCGCGTGAACTTCGGGGTTCAGTTGTTGGGTGTACTGGCGGCGGTGATCTGGCCGGGGCCAGTGGGCATTGTGCTTTGTGCGCTGCTGGTGGGCAGTACCTTCCTGGGGACAGTGCTGCTGACCCAGCGCATCGGCCGCGCCCTCCACCCTCACCAGGGGCCCCGGCTGTCGGCGGCGCTGGTGGCCCTGTACGGCTTCACCCAGATGGCCGGGCCCTGGCTCACCAAGCAATGGCTGGACTTCGGTGGCACCCTCGCCAGTGCCTTCTGGATCGGTGTGGCGGCGTTGTTGTGGGGGCTGGTGTTTACCGTGCTGGTGCCACGGCCGGAAGATTGGCATTCACGGCCTGCTTCATAGGCTTGCGGGGTTGGGGGGAATGAGCGGGGTGGGAACAGACTGCTGGACGCCGTTGGCGGGTAGCTTCCTGCTGGCAACTCAGTTCGAATTTTGAATCTTTGGGTTTCCCGTTTCGTTATCAGCACAGACACCGTTAATATCCCATGAGACTACCGCTGAGCCAGACAAGGTGTGGGTAGGGGGTCTTCCTTAAAACGGAGATGGTGTCTGAGCGCAGCGAGTTTAAAGCTCCGTTTTAAAGAAGACCCCCTACCCGCGCCCAACCACCGAAGCACTCAATCAGTCACAGAAACACCCAACCACCAAAACCGCCAGCCCGTCCAACCATGCTCCCAATCGAAGCCCTACTCCCAGACCTCCACCAGGCCCTGACCGACAACCCCACCGTGCTGCTGCAGGCCCCCCCCGGCGCCGGCAAGACCACCCGGGTGCCGCTGAGTCTGCTGTCGTGCGACTGGCGGGACGATCGCAAGATCCTGATGCTGGAGCCCCGGCGACTGGCGGCCCGCTCCGCCGCTCGCTACATGGCCAGTCAATTGGGGGAACAGCCCGGGCAAACCGT
>JBFHLR010000245.1:0-3289 GCA_041594735.1 Marinobacter sp. | reverse complement strand
TCCAGGCGGCGAATGCCGATCTCCACGCCACACTGATCGCAAAAACCGTAGTCGTCCTTGTCGATGCGATCGATGGTCTGGTCAATCTTCTTGATCAGCTTGCGCTCACGGTCCCGGGTCCGCAGTTCCAGGCTGAACTCCTCTTCCTGGGTCGCTCGGTCGCTGGGGTCGGCGTAGTTAGCCGCGTCTTCCTGCATGTGGTGCATGGTGCGATCCACTTCTTCCATCAACTCCTGCTTCCACTGCAGCAGCAAGTTGCGGAAGTGCTCAAGCATATCGGCACTCATGTACTCCTCACCCTTTTTCAGTTCGTAAGGGGTGAAGTTGGTGAAATTCTCACGTGGTTTTTCAGCGGTGTTTGCCATGTAACCCGGCCTCTTTTTTGTACTTCACAAGGACACTCCGTTATCCATTACCCGGAATGTCAATCCTGATACGGGAATTTGCGGAAAATAACAGATAAGCATCTGAGGCGCCAGCTTTGCTATCGCGATCCGTGCATTGGCGATATCCCGCGGCTGCCGTATCATGCAGGCCCATCGTAGCTCCTATCTTCAGGCATCCATTTCGCTTCAGGCATCCATTTCGGAGAATAGCATGCATTTTCCATCACCGTTGATTGAGGGACGGTTGATCAAGCGCTACAAGCGGTTCCTGGCCGACGTCGAACTGAGCGATGGCACGCTGGTAACCGCCCATTGCCCCAATACCGGCTCCATGCTGGGCTGCAAGCCCGATCATGCCCGGGTTTGGTTAACGGCGAGTGACAACCCCAAACGAAAGCTGCGGTATACCTGGGAGCTGGTGGAAACCGCGCCGGGGCAGCTGGCTTGCATCAATACCGGGCGCGCTAACGCCCAGGTCCGGGCCGCCATCGAATCCGGTGGGGTGGCGGAGCTGGCCGGGTATTCGGTGTGCCGTGGGGAGGTGCGGTACGGCGCGGAGAACAGTCGCATCGATCTGCATCTGTCGGGACATGCGTATCGCGCGGATGCCTGGGTGGAGGTCAAAAACGTTACCCTGTGCGAAGACGGCGAGGGTTACTTCCCCGACGCAGTCACTACCCGGGGCCAGAAGCACCTGCGGGAACTGATGGCGCAGGCCGCGTTGGGCGAGCGCGCGGTACTGTTTTTCTGCGTGAACCACACCGGCATCCGCTCGGTGGTCGCGGCGGCCCACATCGACCCGGACTACAGTGCCCTGTTGCGTGAAGCGGTGGCCAGCGGCGTGGAAGTCATCGCCTACCAGGCGGAACTGGGTGACCGGGACGACGTCAGTGGCCGGCTTGACCTGGTCAGGCCGTTGCCGGTCAGACTGGCACCCTGACCAGGATTTCGCCTGCCTGCTCCCGGGTGTTCAGCGCGGTGAGGGCGTCGCCCTGACAGGGGCCGACAATGCACTGGCCCTGGTCGAGGGTAAACAGCGCACCATGGGTGGCGCACTGGATAAAGCGTTGATTCACATCCAGGAAACGACCCGGGATCCAGTTCAGTTCAATACCCAGGTGGGGACAGCGATTGACGAACGCGGTGGGCTTGCCCCGGTGGGCGAGGACAAACCCGGGGGTTTCGTTCACCGTAAACTCGACCACCTGGTTGTCCGCCAGATCTTCTATTCGGCAAACGACTTGCCAAGATGGTGCGCTGTTCATTGGCCCGTGTTGTACCTCATGCGGGTGCCATGATTCAGCGACATGATGATCTCATCGGCCTGCAGTTCCCGCGGGAAATAACAGCCGGAAATCTTGGCGCCAGCGATACTGGCGCCGTCCAGTCGACTACCGCTGAAATCGATGCCACGCAGATCGGCACCGCGGAAGTAGGCATCCCGGAAATCCAGGCCGGTCGCCGCAAGTCCCCGCAGATCGAGGCCGCGGAAATCACAGCGGGCAAAGCTGGGAAGCTCGCCGGCTTCTGTCCTGGCGCGGTTGAAGGCTTCGACATTTTCGTTGCGCAGGATCTGGTACAGCGGGTCGTCGAGTTGACGGATCAAATCTGCATCCATGTTGGGCTCCGTTGTCGGTCGTCGGCACCCCCGCCCGGCGGGGGTATCCGAAGTGTAGTTTACGGTGACGTCAGTGTGCCGGCCGTCATCAACGGGATGGCAGGCCCAGATGCTGGCGGATACGGCCAGCCAGAGCTTCACCGACATGCTCCTGTTCGGTGTGAATATGGACGGTGTGGGTTTTCTCGTCCTGGGTCAGCGGTTCGAACCAGCTCTGCTGGGCATCGAGCAGTTCCTCGGTGGCTTCCGAGGCATCGCCGGTGCGTTTGCGAATCCAGTCCCGGCGCAGTGCTTCCGGCGCCTCGCAATGCAGCAGGGCGAACGGCACGCTGTGGGTTTCGGCCACTTCGGCAATCAGGGTCCGTTCCTGCTCTTTCAGGCAGGCGGCATCGACAATCACCGGCAGTCCGGCTTCCAATAACCGTGCGGCCAGCTCCGCCAGGCGCCGGTAAGTGTTGGCATTGGCTTCCTCGGTGTAGAGATTGCTGCCTGCCGCCGAATGGCTCTGATCGAGTGGGCGCAGGCCGAACAGCCGCTTGCGTTCGACATCGGAGCGCAAGCGGATCAGCCCGAGTTCACCGGCCATGGCGGCACTGACACAGGTCTTGCCGCTGGCGGACAGGCCGGTGGTGGCGAGCAGGTAGTGGTTGGGAATGTCGCCATAGCTCTCCGCCAGGTTGGCGTAATCCCGATACCGCTGCAGCAGGCCATCCTGCTCGGCCTCGGTGAGCGACGGGTTGCCGCGGGTAAACAGTGCAATCTTCGCCCGGACCAGGGCGCGGTAGGTCTTGTACAGTGGCAGCAGCGCCAGCGCCTCGAAGTCCCCGCGGTATTCCAGGTAGGTATTGAGCACCAGGTTGGCCCGGCCATATTCCCGTCGGGACTCCAGGTCCATCAACAAAAAGGCCAGGTCGTTGATCACGTCGATCCAGCGGAAGGGCTCGTTGAACTCAATGCCATCGAACACTGTTACCTGGTCGTTGAAGACCGTGATGTTGGCCAGGTGCAGGTCACCGTGACACTCGCGCACGTAGCCATCGTGATGACGCTGGCGGACCTGGTCCTTGTTGCGTTCGAAGGTGGTGCGGGTCCAGTCTTCCAGATTGTCCAGCTGGCTCAGCAGCGCGGGGTCTGTCAATAGCGGGCGGATCTGGTCAAAGTTTTCCTGCATGGCGGCATAGACCGCCTCGGGCGTGCCAAGGGCCTTGCCGGCGGGAACCGGTGGCAGGGTGTCGTGGAATTCCGCAACCTGGCGGGCCAGGCTGGTGAGCAGTGACGGCGCCAG
>JBFHLR010000244.1:0-3291 GCA_041594735.1 Marinobacter sp. | reverse complement strand
TCCAGATGCTCGGCAATGCCCACCAGCTCGATGTTGGCGTCCTGCTGCAACCCCCGCACCGGCTGGATCTGGTCATCCACCAGCGACCACCGACTCTCGCCCTCGGCCCGAACGCCAATACCGACAAACACGATGGGATCGCAACCCGGACTGTAGTCCGGCAAGCCCGCCTCGCAGGCGGTGCGTCCGGCCAGGTCGGCTACGGTCAACCGGGCGCTCGGAATACCACCAATCACCGCGCCCCCGGGCGCGACCGTACCCAGCGACAACGCGGTCGGCGGGGTTGTGGCGCTAGCTGCCGCCTCGTAGCCGGACGCCACCGGAGTGGTGGTGGCCACGCTGCGCTCCACCATGAACGGCCCGGTCAGCAAGCCGCCGACGGCTGCTGGCGCCGGAAACTGCGCGAACGGCACCTGCACCGACTGGCCGTCGCCGGTGGACAGGCAGACCTGGTTCTCGCTGCCATCGAAGTACTCCGGCAGCGGCTCAGCCAACAGCTTGTGGCGCAGCCAGTCCAGGGTCGCGCGGGCGATGTCGATGTCGCCACAGGCAAAGGCACCGGCGGCGCCCTGGAACTCCGGAATCTCCAGCAACTGGGCAGTGGGATCGGCGTAAGTGGCCGGCTGCAGCTCATCGGGAGCCGCCAACGGCAGAATGTGACCGGACTGGTGGGTGAGCAAACGAACGTCACCGCCCAGGGCACTGAGGCACTCGTAGTTGCGCCAGGCCTCGTTGAAATTGAACAGGGTGTCTTTCATGCCCTGGGTCAACAGCACGTCCACCGGCCGGAACGCCGTCGGCGCCACATCGTAGGCCGGCGGATTGATCTGGTAATTGACCAGGCTTGGCGCATCCGCTGGCGTGATCGGTACACCGGCACAGCGGTAGGCCGGGCTGTGGTAATAGAAGAAATCCAGGCCTTCCGCCGGGAACCGGTTGAGACTCAGCCCCTGCGCCAGGATTTCCCGGATGATGGGGTCCAGGCCATCGTTCTGGTTGCTGCCCGAGCCCGCCTCACCGCCGGCCACCAGCACCAGGTCCCAGCCGGATTTGATCACATCCCCGGGGTTGAGGCTGTTGCGCAGGTCATGCCAGGTGATGTCCGGCACCAGCGCGTCCATCCGCTGCTTCGGATCGAGGCCGTGCAGCAGCAGCTGATAACCGCCACCGTAGCTGCCGCCAATGGCCCCCACCACCAGATTGGGGTTGAGTTCCGGCGGCAGTTCCGGTTCCTGCTGCTTGCGCAGATAGTCGAGGTTGTCCTCGGCCCAGTCCAGAATCTGCACCAGATCGTCGCCTTCAAACTCCGGGTCCATGACCCGCACGGTGCCAGAACTCTCACCGAAGCCCCGCTGGTCGATGGAGATCACCGTAAAGCCCGCCGCCAGATAGTCGTCAAAGCCGGACTGCGAACGGGAGCCGCCGAAGCCATGACCGTGCAGCACCAGCGGATGGCCGCGGCTGCAGTCAATGCCGCCACTGGGCTCGAACACCTGGAAGGCGATGGTTTCAGCGCTGGCGGAGCTCAGGTAGACCGGGTAATTGCGACCGCCGTCCAGGGCCTGGTCGGCGCGACAGGAAGCCTGCGGCTGGGGCAGGGTGTCGGCCACGCACTCGGCGCCGGGGGTCGCCCCGGCCTGCCGATCACAGGACTCGGCGGTGTCACGGTTGGCGGTATCGCCGGCCACCGCCGGAGCCTGCGAGCTGGAATCGCTGCTGGACTCGCCACAGGCAACCAGGGCGGCGCCAGCCAGCAATACAGCAGTGAGCCGTCCAGCACGGGCCAGACGGGCAATTCGATGGGGGGTATTCATGGGTAGGTCTCCGGACTCTGACCGCACCATCGCCCGGATCTGCCGGGGCAGCGGGTGGGGATACAGCGGTCATTGTTATTGTTGTCACCTACCACACGCCGGAAAACTGCTTAAAGTTCCATCAAAATGTCGAATTTTGTACACAAAGTGTGGTCAAAATCGCGATTGACCGGGAACCTTGAGGTTGTTGATGCGGGTTTTGCCCAGCAGCCTGAGCACCAGATTGCGCAGGGCCCGTAGCAGCGGATAGGCCACACGAGCCCGCGCCGGAGAGCGGAACAGCCAGACATTGAACCGGTTAAACAGCCCGGAGCGGCCGCTGATCAGGGCCAGGGCGTGAATGGCGTCGGCGCCGTAATACAGCTGGCCCTCCAGGGACAGCACCATGCCCTGGTCGATATCCAGGCCACGGGCGGTGATCTCCGCCAGGATGGCACTGTCTTCGCGGGCATCCACCAGCCGCAGGCGGCCCACATCCCGGCGGATCCGCACCATCCGGCAGTACTGGTCGCACAGCGGGCACTCCCGGTCATACACCAGCAAAATTTCGTTGTCAGCCATGCTCTGCCTGCTCTCCTGGTCATCGCCCCGGCCGGTTACGTGCGGTCAGGGCATCATGGGCTGCGCGGCCACCGCTCACCGGCGCTTCACGGGGTTCGAGTAGCCATCGCCCTTCACCCCCAGACGATCCAGGTGAACGTGCAGTTCGGCTTCACTCATGTCCACGTATTCCAGCACCCGGCCGTAGAGCATGGCGGTGGGGACATTGCGCCCCTGCAACTCGCGCTGGGTTTGATGGATCAGGTAAAGGATCAGCCGCTCGGTCCGGGTCAGACCATCGCGGACGTCCGGGATGGTATCCAGCACGGTTTGCCATTGCTCTGGGGTCATGGATCGTACCTCAACGCCTCTCCCCCGGCGACCTCGCCGCCGCCCCCGGCCAGGCAACACGACCGACCTGGCGCAGCGGATGTTTATTCATCAACGATGATCTCACATTTATAAACAGGCCTGTTGATGTGGGTAACTTTTTCAGCAATCTTGGGCAGCAACTTCGACATCTTGTCGAACAGCGTCCAGGGCGGGTTGATTACGAACATTCCTGAAGCTGTCATGCCTCGTTGAGCAGAGTCGGCAGATATTCCCAGCTCAAATCGTTGAATATCTCTGATGCCACTTTTCATCAGGCCTCGCTCCATTTTGACAATGGCCTGCCTGTCAACAACCGGATACCAAATTGCATATATGCCGTGGCTGAATTTTTTATGCGCCTTGATGACGCTATCAATCACCTTGTCATAATCCGACTTAACTTCATAGGATGGGTCAATTAATACAACCCCTCGTCGACTTGATGGCGGAATCAATGCCTTAAGGCCATCAAACCCATCCTTTTGGTAAACCCGTATATTTCTGGCTTCAGAAAAATTGTTATGTAACAGGTCGTGATCTTTAGGATGCAACTCAAACAACCAGC
>JBFHLR010000243.1:0-3291 GCA_041594735.1 Marinobacter sp. | reverse complement strand
GCGGAGCTGCTGACCGAGCTGACCCCCGCCGATCCACTGGGCTATCAGCTGCGCCGCTATGCCATCTGGGGCAGCATCGCTACCGCGCCGCCGAGCCGGGACGGCGGACGCACCGATCTGGCGGCGGTCAGTGCCGATCGGGTCTCGGACTACCGGGAAGCCCTGGCCAAGGCGCCGGACCGGGCGCTGTGGCAACGCATCGAACAGAGTCTGTCGGTCAGTCCGTTCTGGCTGGAGGGGCATTGGCTCAGCGCCCAGGTAGCGGAGGCATTGGGACATGCCGACTGCGGTGAGGCCATCCGCCTGGCGCTGAAGCACTTTGTCGAGCGACTGCCATCGCTGGCGTCCCTGACGTTCAATGACGGCACGCCCTTTCTGCCCAAGGGCGTGAGCGACTGGCTCCTGACCGCGCCCGGCAAGGGCAAGGGCGGGGGTGCGGAAAGCTGGGAACAGGCCCACGAGCAGGCCCGGGAACAGCTGGCGAGGGAGGGGCTTGGTCCGGCGATGCAACGGATGGAAGAAGGGCTGGCCGCCGCCAACGAACCCCGGGCGCGGTTTTACTGGCGACTGATGGCCGCCGAACTGCTGCGGGAAAGTGGCCTGACTACCCTGGCCGGCCAGCAGATTCAGGACCTCCGGGACCAGACCCGGGAACTCAACCTGGACAACTGGGAACCGGGACTGATGGCCCGATTGGAACGGCTCGCCTGATCACGGCACAGGGATGAAATAACAGGATTTACAGGAATGGAAACCATGTGGAGAAACGCGTTACTGGTTGGTCGGTGGCTATGGCCCTATCTGCGCAATGCCGCGCCCGTCACCCTGAGCTTGGTGGTGATTGCCGCGCTGGTGGCCACCTGGTGGCTGGGGCCACGGTGGCAGATCAACCACGAGTACCCGCTGGCGGCCTGGCAAATGCGGGCGCTGGTGACCCTGGCGGTGGTGCTGGTGGTGGTGATGGTCTGGGGCTGGGCGATGGCGCGGCGGTTGGGCCAGGTCAACCGGGACAAGGCGGATCAGCAGCGTCAGGAAGAAGACCCCATCCTGGTGTTCGAACGGCGCCAGCAGCGGCTGTTGGACCGACAGCTGAAGGCATTGAAGGACAATCTGCCAGGACGCAACGGCCTCTACCGGCTGCCCTGGTATCTGTTGCTCGGCCTGGAGAACGCGGGCAAGTCGAGCCTGATCCAGCGGGCCGGCCAGAGCTACACGCTCAGTAACGTCACCCGGAATGCCCGCACCGAGCGCAACCCCCTGGGTTTCGAATGGTGGATCGGGGACGACGGCGTTCTGATTGATCCGGACGGCGAGCTGCTGAGCCAGCAGGCGTCGGACGGCCACGGCGAGATGCCGCAGCGGTTGTGGCAGCATTTCGTCGGCTGGCTGGAGCAGAACCGGCCCCGTCGGCCCCTCAATGGCGTCGTGGTTACGGTGGATCTGGCCCAGTTCAGCACCGCCTCGGCGGACCAGCGCCAGGCCCAGGCCATTACCTTGCGGACCCGGCTGCGGGAGCTGATGGAGCAGCTGGGCTGCCGGCTGCCGGTGTACGTCAGCTTCACCAAGATGGATCTGCTCTACGGCTTTGCTCCGTGCTTTCGCCAGCTCGGCAAGGCCGAGCGCCAGGCGCCGTTCGGTTTCACCTTCCAGGTGGACGGTGCCCGTGACCCGGATGAGTGGCTGGACGAGTTTGACGCCCAGTATCGGGCCATGCTCGCAAGGCTGAACCAGCGTTTGCCGCACACCCTGGCCCAAACCCGGGATAGTGAGGAGCGCGCCGCGGTCTATTCCTTTGGTCGTCAGATGGCCGGTCTGGCGCCGGCGTTGTCCCAGTTCCTGACGGATTTCCTCTGTACCGATGCCTTTTCCACCCCGGCGCTGGTTCGTGGCACCTTCTTTACCTCGGTGTATCAGGAGGGGGTGCCGGAGGATGCCTACGTCACCGCAGCCGCCGCCGGCTACGGCCTGGCCACGCCGATTCAGCCGGCGCAGCGTCCGGGGCAGTCCATCCGCTATTTCAGCGAAGAGTTGTTCCCCCGTGTGGTGTATCCCGAGGCTGGGCTGGCGGGGGATAACCGCCGGATGGTGCGTTTCCATCGCCGCCGGGTGGCGGTGGCCGCGGTGGTTTGCCTGGCGGCGGGGCTGGGTATGACGGCCGGCTGGCAGCATTACTTTCTCAAGAACGCGGAGGCCGCTTCCCGGGTGGAAACCGGGGTGGCGCATTTTATCGCCAACTGGCGGCCGGTGGGCTATGAGCCCGACACCACCGGGCGCAATCTGCTGGACCCGCTGGACCAGCTGCGGGACGCCACCCTGGCGTTCGGGGATTACCGGACGCGCTGGCCCCTGCTTGCCGATATGGGTTTGTACCAGGGGGACCGGGTGGGGCCGAAAGTGGAAGCCTCCTATCTCGACATGCTGGCCTATCAGTTCATGCCGGCGCTGATGCTTGGGGTCATGGAGGAGATGAGCCGGGCCCCGGACCAGGGCTCCGAGCGCCTGCACCACCTGCGGGTGCTGCGCATGCTCTACGACGGCAGTGGCCGCCGGGACGACATCGTGACCGAGTACATGAGTGCTTACTGGCAACGCTATTTTCCCGGCCAGCGCAGCGTGCAGGAGCGGTTGCGGCGCCATCTGGATTACAGTCTGGCACACACGGATCTGGCGGCCAGGGTGGCCGCCGGTGACCGCACCGCCGATCTGACCCTCACGCCGTTCCGAACCAGTGTGCAGTGGGCCCAGGATGAGTTGGGCCGGGTGCCCACCTCGGAACGGGTGTATCAGGACCTGCAACAGGCCGCTGGCGAGTCCTTCCGTGCGCCGCTGGACCTGGGGCGAGTGTCGGGCCCGGCCTTCGGTGTGGTATTCAGCCGCCTGGATCGCCATGGCCAGCCGGTTTCCATGGAGTTGCGGGGTGAGGGCGATCCGCTGGTCATCCCCGGCATGTTGACCCGGGAGGGCCTGGAAGGCTATTTCATGAGCCGGTCTGGCGCCGTCACCGAGCTGGCGTTGATTGACGCCTGGGTGCTGGGGCGCCGGGACAACGTGGACTTCAGTGCGGCAGATGAAGAACGCTTGCGAGCCCAGCTGCAGGACCGCTATGCCGACGAGTATGCAACCACCTGGCGCCAGGCCCTGAGTCATCTGGATATCCAGCGCTTCCAGGATCTCAATCACGGCGTGCGGATTCTGGAAAGTCTCACCAGCGGCCATGAACCGCTGACCCAGCTACTGCACCGGGTTCGCCACAACACCGTCTTGCTGCCCCGGCCGGAGCCAGGCGCTGCG
>JBFHLR010000242.1:0-3371 GCA_041594735.1 Marinobacter sp. | reverse complement strand
TCACCCTATCCTGGATCGGCTGCACTACCGCTTCAGCCACCACGTGGAGCACCACTTCTTCCCGAAGATGTCCTCCAACAAGGCGCCACGGGTGCGCAAGTGGCTGGAAGACAATCACGGCGACCGCTACATGGCCATGCCTCACGGCACCGCCATCAAATACCTGTACGCCACGCCACGGGTGTACAAGTCTGCCACCGTACTGGTCGACCCGATCCATCCGGAGCGGACCTTCGATTTGTTGCCGCTGCAGGCGCAGTATTCGGCGACCAATTACCGGCAGGCGGTGTGAGGTTGCCCGTCGCCTGACCAGTGGCGGCTTTAAGAAAAAAAGGGGGCCTTACGGCCCCCTAAAGGCACCCTAAAAATACATCTTCCGAATCATCACCGGTAGGACCCGAACCGCTGCCTTGAGGAAGTCCCCAAGAGACTTGGGGGCGACCAGGTGCAAGGCGTGGCGGATGGCGTCGTAGCTGGCCTTGTCTTGCGGATACCACCACAGGTTTCGTTTCGCCCGGAGCCAGTCCCAGTTCACCACCTTGACCCGTGTCATCTCCTTGAGTCCCTCGGGGCCATGGGTACGGCCGATACCGGATTCCCCCGGTCCGCCCCAGGGCAGGTCGGACATGCCGTGGGTATAGAGGTGGTCGTTGATGGTGACCACACCACCGTTAACCCGGTCGGCAAGCCGTTTTCCCCGTAGGGTGTTTCGGGTCCAGATGGAGGCGGTGAGCGCCATGCTGGAATCGTTGGCCAGTGCCACCGCCTCGTCTTCGGTGTTGAACGGCATCACCGGAAGCAGAGGGCCGAAGGTCTCCTCGCGCATCAGGAGCATGTCATGACTAACCCCGGTCACCAGGGTGGCGGGGTGAAAATGACCTTCGCCGCATCCGGTCGGGCGGGATTGCGCGACGATCGTCGCGCCCTCGGTGACCGCGTCGGCTAACTGGGCTTCAACGGTGTGTCGCTGACTCGCCGTGGTCATTGCGCCAATGTCTACTGATCCCGGGTAAGCGGGCGTGCCGTGTCGCAGGGCGGAGGTCTTTTCGGCCAGCCGTTTGACGAAGGGCTCGTAGACCGATTGCTGCACGTAGATGCGTTCAACACCGCCACAGGATTGGCCGGCGTTCTGGTAGCCCGCCCAGGCGGCACCATTGGCGGCCCGCTCCAGGTCAGCGTCTTCCAGCACAATCATCGGGTCCTTGCCGCCCAGCTCCAGGGATACCGGGGTTAGGGTCTCGGCGGCCCTGGCCATGATCTGTTTGCCGGTGGCAACCGAACCGGTAAAGAACAGCTTGTCGACACCGTGCTCAAACATCGCCTCCGACACCTGCGCTCCTGGGCCAACCAGGTGATGAAACAGCCCGGCCGGCAACCCGGCCGCAGCTACAATGTCTTCGATGACCTTGCCCACCAGCGGCGTTGCCGCCGCCACCTTGAGCACGATGGCATTGCCGGCCATCAGTCCCATCACCAATTCGCCAAAGGGGATCGAAAGCGGGTAGTTCCAGGGGCTGACAATGCCAACCAGCCCCAGCGGCTCGTGGCGTACTTCGGACTGTTTACCCAGCCACAGCAGGCTCGACGGGCCCCGGTGCTCGGGGGCGAGCACGCGGCTGGCGTGTTTGCCATACCAGTCGCAGGCCAACAGGCAGGGCAACACTTCCGTTGCCAGCGCGTCCATGAGGGTCTTCCCGTTACTTTCGCTCACCGCTCGCGCCAGCTCCGTGGCGTTGTCGCGGATGTAATTGCGCATTCGTCTCAGGTGCCGGCGACGTTCCCGGAACGAGGTGTTGGCCCATTCAGCCTGGGCCTTCCTGGCTTGCGCAAACAGGTACGGAATCTGTTCCGGTGGGGTGTGGGGCAGCACGCCCATAAACTTCCCGGTCGCCGGGTTGATGGCTGGCGTGGCATCGGCTTTAGCAGTACCCGCATCCGGGATGATGGCCTGATTCATTGTGCAGCCTCCTTCAGGGCCTGGTTCCGTTCAGGGATGAAACTCATGGCGCGTTCGGCCAGGGCGGTAATGGTCAGGCTGGGGTTGACGCCAAGGTTGGCTCCCAGCATGGAACCGTCCACGACATAGAGGTTCTGGTAATTGAACACCCGGTTCTGTGCGTCGATGACGCCGTTTTCCGGCGTGTCGGCCATCGCGCACCCGCCCATGCAATGGGCGGTGAAGGGAATGTTGAAAAAGATCTCCGCATTGGTGGTGAACGGGATACCGTTGAAATGTTTGGCCATCTTGCGGGTGAATTCGTTGGCCTGGGGAATGTTGGTGGGTATTGGCTGGCCTTCGGTACAGAGCAGTTTCGAGAAGGGCCAATACCAGCGGCGTTTCAGGCGCATGGACAAGGAGGCATCAAGGGTCTGCATGACCAGAAAGATGAGGGACTGGCGAGCCCAGCCGGCGGGGTTGCTGGCGCGCATAAACACCAGTGGGTGACGCAGCAGCGCCCAGAGCCAGTGCAGGATGCGCATGGGGCCTTCGCCGCCCACCATCATAGCGGTCAAGGTGCTGTTCAGGTCGTGGCCATTGCCGTAGCGAGTGGCTTCGATGTGGGTATGCTGGTCAATGTGGATGCTCGAGCCAATGGCCACGCCAGGGCTCATATCGACCTGCTTGTCCGGAAACCGAATACCCAGGATGGATTCCGCGTTGGTGCGGATGCGGTTGCCCAGGTCGTCGGAGATCCGGGGCAGGGCGCCGTTCTGTTTCAGGCGGAACAGCAGTTCCTGGGTGCCCAGGGAGGAGGCGGCAAAGATCACATTGCGTGCGCGGAAGCTGTTCCGCTGTTTGCGAAACCAGGCGGTGGACCTTTCCGTTGTTACCTCATAGCCATCGGCGCCATCGGCCTTGCCATTGAGTGGGCGTACATCGGTGACCCGGGTTTCCGCGAACACCCGGGCGCCGTTCTTCTCGGCAAAATACAGGTAGTTCTTGTCCAGGGTGTTCTTGGCGTTGTGCTTGCAGCCGGTCATGCAACTGCCACAACCGGTGCAGGTGCCACGCTCTGGCCCCTGGCCCTCGAAGTAGGGGTCGGGGTAGGTTTTCCCGCCGGCCTCACCGTCGGGCGGGAAAAACGTCGCCACCCGGGTTGGTTTGAAGGTGTCGCCGACGCCGTGGAGCTCCGCCATTTCCTTGAGCAGGTTGTCGGCAGGGCCGAACACCTTGTTTTCGGTTACGCCCAGCATTCGCTCGGCTTCGGCGAAGTGGGCCGGCATTTCGGCTTTCCAGTCAGACAGTCCGGCCCAGGAGCCGTCCTCCCAAATCGAATCGGGGGGAACCAGCAGGGTATTGGCGTAGGTGATCGAGCCGCCGCCCACGGCGTTGCCGCAGATAATCATGACGTGGCGAAACGGGCGCAGAT
>JBFHLR010000241.1:0-3374 GCA_041594735.1 Marinobacter sp. | reverse complement strand
GGTGTATGCCCAACCGTCAACCGTCGAAGGCCTGCCGCGGGCGGTGAAAGAAGCGATGGCTCAGGGCGTGGCCACGGTGATCACCGACATCCCCGGCCCGACCGAGCTGATTGAGCATGACCTCAGTGGCCTGGTGGTACCGCCGGCAGACCCGGTTGCCCTGGCCAGGGCGCTGGAGCGGTTACTGAGTTCAGAGGAACTGCGGCAACGACTGGCCAGGGGCGCCGCCCATCGACTGCAGACCCGGTTCGCACCGGAGCGCTTCGTCCAGACCACCCTGGAGCTTTACCGGAGCCTGGACCAGAACCGGCAACCGGGGGTTTCCCGTCTTCGCTCCAGCAGCCCGGCGGCCCGATGAAGTGCCAATCCTGACACTAAAACCTGTATACTGACGCCAAATTGGGCGGCAGCCCCTCAATCGTACTGCCGTCAATGAAAGGATTAGCCGGAAAGCCCTATGCTAAAGCGTCAGCCCCCCACACCGCCCGAAAACATCGGCGTCGTCATCACCACCTATAACTCCCCGCTGTGGCTAGAGAAAGTGCTGATCGGTTACGAGCAGCAGACCTTGCGCGAGTTCCGGGTAATCATTGCCGATGACGGCTCCGGGAGCGACACCGCCGAGGTCGTGCGCAAGTACCAGGAACGGGGCCGGCTGAGTATCGACCACGTCTGGCATGAAGACCAGGGCTTTCGCAAGTGCCAGATTCTCAATAAGGCGATCCGGGAAACCGAGTGCGACTACCTGATCTTCACCGATGGCGACTGCATTCCCGAGCCCAACTTTATAGCGACCCACGCGCGGCTGGCGCGTCCCGGCTACTTCCTGTCCGGCGGCTACATCAAGCTGACCATGCCGGTGTCGGAACTGATCACCGAACAGCACATCCGTGATGGTGACATCTTCTCCATCGACTGGCTGGTGGCCCAGGGGCAACCCAAGACCCACAAGCTCACCAAGCTGACCCGCTCGGCGTTCCGCCAGAAGCTGATGAACACCATCACCCCCGCTGCCGCCAGCTGGAACGGCATGAACAGTTCCACCTGGACCAGGGACCTGATCGCGGTCAACGGTTTTAACGAAGACATGCAGTACGGTGGCCTGGACCGGGAGTTGGGCGAACGGTTGTGGAACTATGGCCACAAGTCAAAGCAGATCCGCTACACCACCGTGTGCATGCATCTGGATCATGCCCGCGGCTATGCCAAGCCGGAAATCTGGGCAAAGAACCGGGCCATTCGCAAGGCCGTCAAGAAGAACCGCAGCTACTGGGCGGAAAACGGCATCGTCAAGCAGCAGGGCTAACACAGCCCCACTTCGAATCAGACTCTCTCACGTCAGGAAGATCCCATGAGAACCCTGGTGGTTATCCACAGCCTCAAGATGGGCGGCATGGAACGGGTGGCGGTGAACCTCGCCGACGCGTTCGCCGAACAGGGCCACGACAGCCACTTGCTGTCGTGCCGCAATCGCCCCAACGACCTGAAACCCGACCACCCGGCGGTCAAGCTGCACCACCATGACCAGCTGCGGGCGCTGCTGACCTCCGTCATCGGCATTCCGGTGTTTTTGTTGTCCCGGCTGTTGCTGGGGGTGATCCTGCCCAAGTCCCATTTCATGTGGGTGGGCTGGCTCAACGGCTGGCTACTGCAACGGCGCATTCAGAAGCTGGAGCAGCAGCATGGCCGCTTCGACCGCATCATCTTCCGCGGCCTCGGCACCTTCAAGTACTTCTGGTCGTTCCGGGATGACCGCAACACCTACGTGCTTGAAAACGTGATTCATCACGACCGGCCGGCCTGGCAGAAGCGCCTGGAATGGAAACTGGTTTTCCACCGTCGCCATCTGGTCTGCGTCTCGTCGGGCGTGCAGGAATCGGCACAGGCAGCCTTCACCCAGGGTGGCATCGAGCCGCTGAGCCTGCGGGTGGTTACCAACCCCTGCCCGGTTGAACAGATTCGCGCCCTGGCCGAGCAAAACGATCCGGACATTCCCGACCAGCCCTACCTGCTCAACGTCGCCCGTCTGGTCCCACAAAAAGGCCACGAACTGCTGCTGGAAGCCTATGCCAAGGCCCAACCACCCCATAAGCTGGTGATTGTCGGCGACGGCGCCTTGCGCTCCGCGCTGGAGGCGAAGGCCCGCGCCCTGGGTATCGGCGAGCGGGTCCTGTTTGCCGGTCTGCGGGCTAACCCCTACCCCTGGATGCGCCGGGCCGAGCTGTTTGTGCTGGCCTCGGAATACGAGGGACTGGGCATTGTGCTAACCGAAGCCCTGGCCTGCGGCACCCCCATCCTGTCGGTGGACAGCCGGGGCGGCGTGCGGGATGTATTCCGTGGTGAACTGGAAGCGTTCCTGACCCCGCGTACCGTAGGCGGTCTGGCCGACGGCCTGAAAAAGGTGCTCGCGCAATTGCCCATCGAGGTGAAGCCTGACTGGCTGGCACCCTTTGGCAGCGCCGTGGTGGTCGAAGCGTTCCTGGGCAGTCACCCCGGCGACGGTCATTGATTCCCCGCAGGACGTTACGCTGTTGACCACTGAGGGGCCATCCGGCTGCAAGAGTGATTCATCGGATTTAATTCTAACGCGACCGGACGCTCACCATTTTTAAGTAAAAGGCCAGCCCCCTCATTTCCTGAGCTTGCGCAATGGCCAAGTTTACGTTTCGGCAACACCTACCTACTCATAACAACAATGCCACGTGTCATAACAACAATGCCACGCGGCTTTAAATGATATTATTGCGGCGACTAAAAGAGCTCCCATCAAACAAGAAAGCTCTTCGTGACACAGTATCAAGAGCATTGCTCGGCCAGAAGGACACCGTTATGGGGCATCACCCTCGCACAATTACCACAGATCTGGAACAGACCGTGATCTCCAATGGTCTATGCATAGGGTGCGGCACTTGTGCGGCGATCAAAGATTCTCCATTCTCAATGGCATTGAACGAGTACGGTCAATATGAGGCTTATGCGGTCACCCAGAATGATCGGACACAGCCTCAGTCATCCGCTTCTGCGAGCAAGGTATGTCCTTTTTCTGCGAACGTGTCGGATGAGGATACGATTGGTCTCGGCCTTTTTTCAGACGCATGCGGTCAAAAGGTAGATGGTCTGGGCTATTTCAGATCACTCTACGGGGGGCACGTTACGCAGGAGGGCTTTAGAGAGAGGGGCAGCTCTGGTGGTTTTGGCTCCTGGATTCTCAATGAACTGCTCGAAACTGGGGCCGTCGATTACGTCATTCATGTTCGGCCAGCGGCCCCCGAGCAGAGTGAGAATCTTTTATTCAGCTATCAACTATCGGGTTCGCCCCAAGAAATAGCCCTGGGAGGCAAATCCAGGTACTACCCCGTAGAACTCTCGGAAGC
>JBFHLR010000240.1:0-3377 GCA_041594735.1 Marinobacter sp. | reverse complement strand
CGGCGCGACCCTCACCATTGGCAATTATCTGGCCGTCGGCATCATGGCCCAGTATATGAAGTCAGAAACCCAACCCCGGGTTTCGCTGGAAGTGGCCAACACCCGTACCATTGCCCAGCGGGTGATTGATTTCGAGTTGGACATCGGGCTCATCGAAGGCGAATTGCAATCGCCGGAACTGGAAGTCATCCCCTGGCTGGCCGATGAGCTAGTGGTGTTCTGCGCGCCCAACCACCCGCTGGCAAAGAAAGGCACCCTCACCGACCAGGATCTCAAGGAGGCCACCTGGATCATGCGGGAGCCGGGTTCCGGCACCCGTCAAACCGTGGAGAGAGGCATGCATGGCATCCTCCCCGACCTGGAAATCCTGCTGGAACTGGAGCACACGGAAGCCATCAAGCGTGCGGTGGAAACCGGGCTGGGCATTGGTTGCCTATCGAGGGTGTGCCTTGAGGATGCCTTTCGACGGGGCAACCTGGTGCCCTTGGAGGTGCCGGAGTACCGTCGGTTCGACCGGCAATTCTATTTCATTCTGCACAAGCAGAAGTATCGCAGCGCCGGTATCGACCGCTGGATGGCACTGTGCCGGGAACTGGAATCCTGAGGGGCCGGTGTGATCGAGGCGCCGGCCACCAGATCGATCTCGCCCAGCCCGATCAACCATCTGATACCCATACGCTTTTCACCCAGTCCTCTGGCCGGCGAATTGAAACCGCTCGCCCCATAAAACCAAAGTAATAGATAAAAAATATACCAGATCTAAAACTGCTTGAACCGCTGCCCAGGAGAAGCCCGGTTTCAATCCCTGGCTAGCGGGACGACGGCACCGACGGTATCAGCCCGACACCGGCCCACTGTGGAAGCGGAACTCGGTATCCGGGGCCTCGATCAGCTCCCGCTCAATCGCCAGGAACGTAGCCACTCGCTCGTCGATGGCTTCACCGGCCGCCTTTTCTGCCAGCGTCAGGTAATCCTGGTAGTGACGGGCCTCGGATTTCAGCAGGCTGTTGTAGAAATCCGCCAATGTGTCGTCCAGATGGGGCGCCAGCGCGGCAAAACGCTCGCAGGAGCGGGCTTCGATGATGGCCCCAACAATCAACACGTCCACCAGGCGACCCGGGTCCTCACTGCGCACCTCCTGGCGCAGGCCGGCGGCGTAGCGGGCCGGGGTCAGGTGGTCGTAGGTCACTCCCCGTTTCTTCATGATCGCCAGTACCTGTTCGAAATGCCGCAGCTCTTCGCGAGCCAGCCGGGACATCTTGTTGAGCAGGTCGGTGTTGTCCACATAGCGGTACATCAGGCTCAGTGCGGTGGAGGCAGCCTTTTTCTCGCAGTGGGCATGATCGATCAGCATCAGGCCCTGATTGGCCAGGGCATTCTCGATCCAGCGCTGCGGAGTGCGGCAGGGCAGGAAATTGTGTATGGCGTCGAGGGCGGCAGTCATGGGCAAAAAAACAACCATCAAATCGCATTGGGGGCGCGATTATACACGATTGACAAAGGGCGACCGACCATTAGTCAGCTTAACTTTTATCGCGAATTCCTATAGAATGCTGCGCCAGCTAGGGAGCCTCTGCGTGGCTTCCTGAGCGTTTCCGCGAGTCCTGAAGCATGCAGGTGCAAGGCGCAGGCGCCGCCAATGGCTGCTGTCCGTGACGAGTTCCGTGTCGCCGCAGATGTATGCTTGAGGGCTTGCCCGTTTGGGCGTTCAGAGCCTGAGGCGCTCCCGTAGCGGCTCTGAGGCTCCAATAGCCTTTTCGCCATAAAACTCCCGCCAGGCAATGACGCCATAAGCGCGGGACACTCCAACTGATGAGGGTCCATATCGTGTTAGAAGCCTATCGTGAACACGTTGCAGAACGCGCGGCTCTGGGCATTCCCCCCAAGCCCCTGAATGCTGAGCAGACTGCAGCTCTGGTTGAGCTGCTGAAGAACCCGCCTGCCGGCGAGGAAGAAACACTGGTTGATTTGCTTGAAAACCGTATTCCGCCGGGCGTTGACGAAGCTGCATACGTGAAGGCTGCGTTCCTGACTGCGATCGTCAAGGACGAAACCTCCTCTTCGCTGGTTGACAAGCCCAAGGCTGTCCAGCTGCTGGGCATGATGCAAGGTGGCTACAACATCGCCACTCTGGTTGAGCTGCTGGACAACGCCGAACTGGCCGAGCTGGCCGGTGAGCAGCTGAAGAAGACCCTGCTGATGTTTGACGCCTTCAACGACGTGAAGGAAAAAATGGACGCCGGCAACGCCGTCGCCAAGGGCATCATGGAATCCTGGGCCAACGCCGAGTGGTTCACCAGCAAGAACAAAGTTGCTGAAAGCATGAAAATGGTCGTGTTCAAGGTGACTGGCGAAACCAACACCGACGACCTGTCCCCGGCTCCCGATGCCTGGTCCCGCCCGGACATCCCGCTGCACGCCCGTGCCGCCTACAAGATGACCCGCGACGGTCTGACCCCGGAAGAGCACGGCGTCACTGGCCCGATGAGCCAAATCGAAGAAATCAAGGCCAAGGGCCTGCCGGTTGCCTTTGTTGGTGACGTGGTGGGTACCGGTTCCTCCCGTAAGTCTGCCACCAACTCCGTACTGTGGTTCTTCGGTGACGACCTGCCTGGCGTACCGAACAAGCGTGGCGGCGGTGTGTGCATCGGCTCCAAGGTTGCTCCGATCTTCTTCAACACCATGGAAGACGCAGGCGCCCTGGTATTCGAAGCACCGGTTGACAACATGAACATGGGCGACGTCATCGAGATCCGTCCGTACGACGGCAAGATCCTGAACGAAGCCGGCGACGTTATCTCCGAGTACAAGTTCAAGTCCGACGTGATCCTGGACGAAGTACAGGCCGGCGGTCGTATCCCGCTGATCATCGGACGTGGCCTGACCAACAAGGCCCGTGAGGTTCTGGGTCTGGGCGCTACCGACATCTTCCGTCTGCCGGTTGATCCGGAAGCCGGCTCCAAGGGCTTCTCCCTGGCCCAGAAGATGGTAGGCAAGGCCTGTGGCCTGGAAGAAGGTCAAGGCGTTCGTCCGGGCACCTACTGCGAGCCGAAGATGACCACCGTTGGCTCCCAGGACACCACCGGTCCAATGACCCGTGACGAGCTGAAAGACCTGGCGTGTCTGGGCTTCCAGGCCGACCTGGTTATGCAGTCCTTCTGTCACACCGCCGCTTATCCGAAGCCGGTTGACGTTGAAATGCAGCACACCATGCCGGACTTCATCCAGACCCGTGGCGGTGTTGCCCTGCGTCCGGGCGACGGCATCATCCACTCCTGGCTGAACCGCATGCTGCTGCCGGACACCGTCGGTACCGGTGGTGACTCCCACACCCGTTTCCCGATGGGTATCTCCTTCCCGGCCGGTTCCGGTCTGGT
>JBFHLR010000239.1:0-3385 GCA_041594735.1 Marinobacter sp. | reverse complement strand
GGCTGCCACCGGACTCAAAAAGCCCCGACTGGTAGCCCAGCCGGGGCTTTTTTGATTCTGGAATAGGGAAACGGAAACACTGACCATGAACATGTCGCTGAACATCGAAACCATCGAAGCCATGGAAGCCAGGGAAACCCCCGCCCAGGCAGGAGCAACCTCCGTCCCGGCCATCGACCAGGAGACCCGCACCATGATCCTGCCCACGCCCCAGCAGCTGCGCCACGATATGCCGGTGCCTGCTGCACTCAGTCAGCAAATTGATCGGCACCGGCAGAGCATTCGGCGGGTGCTGCACGGCGACGATCCCCGCACCCTGGTGGTGGTAGGCCCCTGCTCCATACACGATGAGGTGGCCGCGCTGGAGTACGGCGAGAAGCTGGCCGCGCTGGCGGACCAGGTCAGCGACCGCTTCCTGATCGTGATGCGCGCCTACCTGGAGAAGCCCCGCACCACCGTTGGCTGGAAAGGCCTGCTGTACGATCCGGCGCGAACCGGGGCGGGCGATCTGCACGAGGGGCTGATCCGGTGTCGCCGGCTCTTGCTGAATCTGGCCGAACTGGGCCTACCCATCGCCACCGAAGCCCTCAGCCCCATGGCCATGGACTACCTGGCGGACCTTGTGAGCTGGAGCGCAATTGGCGCCCGCACCACCGAATCCCAGATTCATCGTGAGCTGGTCAGTGGCTTGCCGATGCCGGTGGGCTTCAAGAACGGGACCGACGGCGGCATGACGGTGGCAATCAATGCCATGAAATCGGCGGCCCACGGCCATCATCGCCTGGGCATGACCGCCGCCGGTGTACCGGCCATGGTCACCACCGCCGGCAACCCGGACACCCATCTGGTACTGCGCGGTGGCCGAGGCCTCACCAATTACGATGCCGGCAGCATTGCCGAGGCGGTGGCCGCGCTGACCGCCGCCGGTGTGTCACCGGCGATCATGGTGGATTGCAGCCACGATAACGCCCGCAAGCAGGCCGAGCGTCAGCTGGACATCGCCCGGGAGGTGATGGCCCAGAAGCAGACGGGCAATGACCACATTCGGGGGTTGATGCTGGAGAGTTTCCTGCAGCCGGGACGGCAGGACGACGGCGATGAGCTGGTGTACGGCTGCTCCATTACCGATCCGTGCATTGGCTGGGAACAGACCGAGGCACTGTTGCGTTCGCTATAACAAGCCAACCCGAGCGAGGCATCGGGTTGGCTCCCTGGTTGCCCACCGCTAGTTACCGACCGCCGGCTCAGTGTCGCTGGCGCCGGATACCGTGGAAAACAGCAGCTGCCCCGCCAACAGCACCAGGATGCCACCCATCATCCGGTCCAGCCAGTGGCCGAAGCGGCTGAAGCCGCGCCGCACCCGGGGCAGGGTGAAGAAGGTGGCCACCAGGGCGAACCAGGCTGCGGTGGCGATGGCAATGTACAGCCCATAGCCGGTCTGGATGGCGATGGGGGTGTCCGGGCTGATCAAAACCGAGAACAGCGAGACGAAGAACAGCGTGGCCTTGGGGTTGAGGGCATTGGTCAAGAAGCCCAGGCGGATGGCGGCGAAGCCGCTCTGTGGCCGGGCGTCGCCGGCGTCGACAGGCATACTGCCGCCCTTGGAGCGCAAGCACTGGATGGCGATCCAGGTCAGGTACAGCGCGCCCACCACCTTGAGGATACTGAACAGCACCAGCGACTGCTGGATGATCAGGCCAATGCCCAGCAAGGAGTAGGTCACATGCACCAGAATGCCCGCGCCGATGCCAGCGGCGGTGAGCAGGGCATTGCGTCGGCTCTGGCACAGCGCCTGGCGAACCATCACGGCAAAGTCCGGGCCCGGGCTGGCGACGGCGAGTAAATGGACGATTGCGACGGTCAGAAATTCCGGCCAATAGCTGTGCATGATCCTCATAGCCTCGTTGCTGGGGATGATGGTGTTGAGGGGGCTGAATCGTCAGAGACGATTCAGCGGCTCCTTAGCGTTCCACTAAGGCTAATTGTGGCGCGCCTGCGCGTCCAAATGATCCGAGTAAACTACCGCGATCAGGCGCTCGCGGTATCCGCACAAACCCATAGATGGCTGGCGATTGCCTGCCGCCGGCAAGTCTGTGGTTATCGTGTGCATTGCCGCTGATAAAGCGGGCCGGTATCCTGATCCGCTCTCCGGGGTGATCTCCGGGCTGCAGCGATGGGCGTCTCAACGCCGGGAACCCGGAAATAGAGGTCGATGAAGCGATTCGAACAACTTGCCCAGGACATTGCCGAGCTGATCCGCAGCGGCGCCTTGCAGCCCGGCCAGCGGATCCCCTCGGTGCGTATGGCCAGCCGTCAGTACAACGTCAGCCCGTCCACGGTGTTCCGTGCCTATTACCAGTTGGAAAACCTGGGGCTGATCCATGCCCGCCCCCAGTCCGGTTATTTTGTCACCAGCCTGACCTCCCACGAACTGCCGCACGCCTCGCCGCCGGCGTCCGAACCACGCTCCACCCCGGTGGATGTCAGCGAGCTGGTGTTCTCCATCCTGCGTTCCATGCGGGAGGTTAGCCAGGTTCCGCTGGGTTCCGCCTTCCCCAGTCCCAGCCTGTTCCCCCTGCAACGTCTGGCCCGCTCCATGGCCAAGGCGACCCGGCTGATGGACATCAATGCGGTGGTGACCGATCTGCCGCCGGGCAACCTGCAGTTGCGGCGGCAGATCGCGGTGCGCTATGCCATCTCGGGGGTGGCGGTGCCGGCGGACGAGATCCTGGTGACCGACGGTGCCCTGGAGGCGCTGAACCTGTGTCTGCAGGCGATCACCCAGCCCGGGGACCTGGTGGCCATCGAAGCGCCGGCATTCTATGCCTGCTTGCAGGTGCTGGAGCGGCTGCAGCTGCAGGCGGTGGAGATTCCGGTGTCGGCCAGCGGCGGCATCGACCTGGCGGTGTTGGAGCGGGCGTTGCAACAGCACGACATCAAGGCCTGCTGGTTCATGACCAACTTCCAGAACCCCACCGGGGTGTCCCTTAGCGCCGAACGCAAGCAGCAGCTGGTGGCGCTGCTACACCGACACCAGATCCCGCTGGTGGAGGACGACGTCTACGGCGAGCTGTACTTTGGCCAGCAGGCGCCGGTGATGGCCAAGTCCTTTGATCGGGACGGTCTGGTGCTGCACTGCAGCTCGTTCTCCAAGTGCTTGGCGCCGGGCTATCGGGTGGGCTGGGTGTCCGCGGGGCGCTACCTGGAACGGCTGCAGCGCCTCAAACTGATGACCACGTTGTCCGCCTCGGTGCCGGCCCAGGCGGCGCTGGCGGACTACCTGGAGTTTGGCGGCTTCGACCGTCATCTGCGGGGCCTGCGGGCCGAGCTGGAGGCCCAGAAACACCAGCTGTTCGCCGCCATCGATCGCTATTTTCCGGCCGAG
>JBFHLR010000238.1:0-3387 GCA_041594735.1 Marinobacter sp. | reverse complement strand
TCGACCCCGGTGGCCCGCGAAGATTCGCCAGCCCTTTCAACTCGGCCAGAGGCAGTCGATCGTGCCCGAGGCCTGGGAGAGGAGCTGGTCAATGCCGGATACGAGCGGGTTCGTGTTGCCAGTGTGGACGATACCCTGCACGTGCGCTGGGAGAACAACCTGTACAACCGGGACGAACGGGATGCCTTGTACGACGTGGCAAGCCGGGCTCAACACGCGGCGGGTTCTCACCGGATGGCACGGCTCACCCTGCTAAACCAGGGGTTGCCGGTGATCAGTCGCACCGTCCCGCTGGATCCAGAGGCGGAGCTTGTCGCATTGGAGGGGGAGTTCGCCCCAGGTGGCGTGTTGCCGGGTGAAGACACGTCAGTGTCGAATTGGGACTTTCAAGGCAGCTACGGCCCCACCTGGAAGCCCCGCCTGACCTTCCGCCCCAACATCACCTCCGGAGTGGCGACTGAATATGGCGTTTGGGACGCATCGGTCGCCCTGGGTACCGAACTGTCTGCTTCCCTGTGGCCTGGTGCCCTGGTGTCTGCCACCTACAACGCTGAGTTCTACAGCAGTGAAGATTTCGAAAAGGGTGGGGTGTTTTTCGACGACCGTCAACGCACCGACCTGATCGAAGCCGAGATCCAGCAATCCCTGCGAGTGATGCCGTGGATGTACACCAGTGTCCACGCCGGTCGCTACGCGTTCGATTACCGGGGCGCGCTGAATGAAACCTTGATCCTGAGCCCTGGCGGTCACCACAGCCTCGGCTTTATTGGTGGTTATTTCCGTCACCGGGAGTTTGACGACATCAGCCGCCGGCAGGCGTTGGCCCGATACTCCTACTTTAACCCGGGCCTGGATATGCAGGTGGACGTCTACGGTGGCCAGTTTTTTGCTGAAGATACCGGAGTGCGGGTAGACAGCCGGTTCTGGTTCGGTGACTACGCAGTGACACTGCAATACAAGAACACCGATGCGGAATTTGTGAGTTTGGGCTGGGTGATTCCGCTCACACCGGTTAAAGATCATCAATTCAGGTACTTGCAGTTGCGCGGTGATGCAGACTGGTCGTACAGTGTGCAAACCCGAATCAACGACGATCTTAACTACACAGCGTTTGGTGGCGCTGGTATCGTTCAATCGGCCAACCCGCTGCGCGAGGTGTACTTAAACCGAGGTAGGTTTAGTAATCAGTAACTCGTTTCAGGTTGTTGAGTCTGTTGTATTTATTCATTGTTCGAATATAGTGGCCGGAGCCAGCGGAAAATGCAGTTAACCTGGAAAAGTTGGCCGGTCTCCACGTAGTTAGCGCGTAGTAAACAAGTAGTTACTAATTAGCAATCAAGTCGTTACGCAGTACCCACGCTAAGGCAGTACCCGACGGCCATCTGGCCAGAGAATGGAACTGAGTTCATCAGGAGCGAGAGAAAACCATGAAGCAAAATCCAAAAGGAAGCATCAAGCATAAACTGGCTGCCATCGCCGTTGTTTCTATGGCCGCGGCATTGACTGGCTGCAACAACGGTAGTTCCGGCTCGTCCTCATCGGAAGGCAGCGCCGAAGGCGTTGTTTACGACGGCTATTTGGTGGGCGCCCTGGTCTGCGTAGACCGCAACTTGAACAAGGCCTGCGACTAGAATGAGCCCTCTGCCATCACCGGTGAAGGCGGCGAATTCGAGATTGATGGCCTGTCCAACGCTGACAGCCAGTACCCGCTGGTAATGGAATCCACGGCGTCTACCATCGACGAAGACACCTTCCAGGCCGTGGGCGCAGGCCTGACCTTCCTGGCACCGGCTGGCAGTAAGGCGGTGAGCGGATTCTCCACCATCATCCAGTCCAAGATCGAAGAGGCGCTGGCGGCGGGATCAGAGGCCTCACTGGAAGAGCTCAAAAAGCAGGCGGCGGCCGAGCTGGCGGACGAGCTGGGCATTGGTAACATCGACCTGTCAGACTACGATCCAATCGCTGCCAAGAACTTTTCCCTGGCGGACAACGCCACCCGGGAAACTGCAGCCAAATTGCACTTGGTGAACCAGGTGATCAGCCAGCAGATCATCACCCTGAAGCCCCAGGCAGACGCCAATTCCGCTGGTAACGCCAAGGCTGCATTCGGTGCCTTGGTCAAGAAGCTGAACGTTGCTGGTGTGAAGGCGGCCGTTGATAACGACACCGCAGGCCTGGCGCTGGCGGATATCATTACCGCGACCAAAGAGCAGATCGTAACAGCCCCGACTCCGGAAGTTCCGTCAGCACAGGACATTCTGGATCAGGCCGACATCGACGATATCGTGGATGATCTGATCGATGATCTGATCGACGACGACGCCACCGGCGCCACTGGCGCAACGGGCGGTACTGGCACTGCGTAAAGGCCGTTTGTAAAGACCGTGTCTAAAGACAGTGCGCCACCGGGACACACTGCGTCCCGGTAGGCCAGTCACTGAGGGCAGTGGCATCACCGAGTCTGGCATAAGGCTCATTTGGTCCGCTGCTGCCCCAGTTCCATGTTGGGCTTTCGCTTTTTCGATAGCCAACCCATTCTAGAATCCCGTCTATCCCAACCTTTGGCTTGAGGTCTTGCCAAGCGCGCCTTAATGGCGTTTTCGGCACGGGCTCCATGACACCTTCATCAACTCTTGTGTTTATAACGAGATTGGCAGGATCACACGAATTGCACTAATTGGGTATGTATTGCCCTCGCCTGAAAGTCATGGCCGTTGTGTTGCCCCAGCCCAGTAAGGGCGATGTTCTAACATGCGATGCGCCGGGCGCCGAGTGGCCAGATTGGTATTCTGGTCCAGCTGTCTTTGCACCCGAAAGTACGCACTCTTGCTTACCTGGAATAGGGAATAGCCATTCGATCACCCATGGTGAGGCCCTGTTTTTCTGAACGATAGAAGATTGATGTGACATGAACGATATTGCGCGTACGGGCATCCCGCTTAAGGCAGCTGAGCGGGTGTCACTGTCCAGACCGACCAACGAATTGCCTCTGACTAGCCCGGGTAGCGGCCCGGCCAGACTGGTGTTCTGGTTGCAGTGGATCCTGGCGAGTTCACTGCAAGTGTTGGTGCTGGTCAGTTTAGCGGTTCAGCAGGTAGGCTACCTGGCCCCCCAGTACCGGATGATGATCGTAGCCACACTGCTGATCTCGATCCCGCTGTGTACGCTGTTTCGGGTCTATAGCACTCAGAATGGTTACTTGGCGGGCCTGGGGCGCATCGTATTGTCCTGGTTGTCCCTGGTCTCGATGGCGATCTTCGTCGCGTTCATTACCAAAACCAGCGACCAGTTTTCCCGCCAATTGGTGGTGCAGTGGATGATGCTCGCCGGTGGCCTGCAAGTAGCAGCGTTTGTGCCGCTGCATTACCTGTTCAAACGATTGGACCG
>JBFHLR010000237.1:0-3484 GCA_041594735.1 Marinobacter sp. | reverse complement strand
TTCACTCAGAACGTCCGCGAAACACTCGGCCAGAATCTCGGTGCCCTTCTTCAGGTCGGCCTCACTGGTGGTCAGCGGCATCAGGCACTTGATCACCTCATCCTCCGGACCACTGGTTTCGATGATCAGCCCCTTCTTGAACGCCAGGGCGGTGATCTTGCCGGCGAGCTCGCCGTCCGGGCAGCAGATACCCCGCATCAGGCCGCGCCCTTTAACATAGAAGGCTTTACCGTACTTGTCAGCAATGGCCTGCAAACCGTCGCCCAGCACTTTGGCCTTGGCCTTAACGGCATTGGCGAAGGCGTCATCTTGCCAGTAGGTTTCGATGGCGGTCCTGGCGGTGACGAACGCCATGTTGTTACCGCGGAAGGTACCGTTGTGCTCACCCGGGCCCCAGACGTCCAGCTCTGGCTTGAACAGCACCAGGGCCATCGGCAGGCCATAACCACTCAGCGATTTGGACACTGTGACAATGTCCGGCTTGATGCCGGCAAATTCGAAGCTGAAGAACTCGCCGGTACGACCATTACCCGCCTGGATGTCGTCGAGAATCAGCAGAATGTCGTGCTTCTTGCACAGTTTCTCCAGACCCTTCAGCCACTCGGCACTGGCGGCGTTCAGTCCGCCCTCGCCCTGGACCGCCTCGACGATCACCGCCGCCGGCAGGTCGATACCGGAGGAGTTGTCGGACAGCAGTTTGTCCATCAGCTCCAGGGTGTTGACCTCGGCGCCCAGGTAACCGTCATAGGGCATGAAAGTGACGCTGTTCAGCGGCACACCGGCGCCACCGCGGTGATGCTTGTTACCGGTGGCGGCAACAGCGCCCAGGGACACCCCGTGGAAACCGTTAGTGAACGAAATAATGCCGTCGCGCCCTTTGACCTTGCGGGCCAGCTTCATCGCCGCTTCCACACAGTTGGTGCCGGTCGGGCCGGTGAACTGCATCTTATAGTCGAGACCACGGGGGTCCAGGATGTACTGCTTGTACGCCTCGATGAAATCGTGCTTGGCAGTGGTGAACAGGTCCAGGCCCTGGCTGATGCCATCGCTGTCGATGTAGTCGAGCAGCGCCTTTTTCAGTACGTCATTGTTGTGGCCGTAGTTCAGGGAACCGGCGCCGGCCAGAAAATCCAGGTACTCCTTGCCGTCTTCGGAATACAGGTGCGCATTCTTGGCACGGTTGAAGACCATCGGGAAGGCACGGGAATACACGCGTACTTCGGATTCGGTTGACTTGAAAATGTCCATTGTCTTGCCTCTTAGCATTTCAGGTTCGAGGTGAGTGTGCGCCGGTTGGCCGGTTTCGGTCGCGACCACCGCGACGCACGTGACTTTAAGCCGTATGGAAGCCCGACCTCAGCGGGCCGCCGACTTATCAGGTGACGGGTTTCGTGAAGGGGCCTGTATCTGTAAAAGGTCCTGGTTTTGTACAAGGACCGATGCGCAGCAGAAATTCGGAATCGTGCAGACCGCCGAAATGGGCCTCTTTCGCGAAATGTTCGTGGTACTCGAGCACGGCACCCAGATCCCTGGCGAACGAGCGGAACAGGGCCCATGAGGCCTCGTTGTCTTCGGTAATGGTGGTCTCGAGATGGGTCACCTCGCGACACACCTCCCGGGCAACGATGTGTTTAAGCATGCGCTTGGCCAGGCCCTGTCCACGACCTTTCTCGTGTACGGCAACCTGCCAGACGAACAGCGTGTCGGACTGCTGGGGCGGGATGTAACCGGAAATAAAGCCGACCAGTTCACCGTCCAGTTCCGCGGCAACACACGTCTCGGCAAAATGGCTGCACTGCAGCAGATTGCAGTACATGGAATTAGGGTCCAGCGGGGGGCATTCGGCCACCAGCTGGTGGAGCCTGAAGCCATCACTCGTCACAGCCTTGCGAAGGGTGATGGCGGTGGTATTCGAACCTTCCGTCGTCATAAAGCGATCAGTTGCGTCAAAATGTTAGGGTTAAATTATATAGACCTCGAAACATATTTCAAGGAAACCCACTCCCTAAGACCCAATTGATGGATACTTCTTAATCAATATAGACGAATAATTTTAGCCTGCTCAACATGACAGGAAGAGGTCGGCCGGGGCCAGGGCGGTGCCGGACTGGACCCGGCCACGATAGGAAATGGCGGCCGCCGAGCCGGCCGGCCAAAGCTCGTCGAACAGGCTCAGCCAGTCCCCCAGGGCGAAATCCACGGGCACCAGAGCGGCGCTCAGCGCCCCTGCCTGCAGGCCCGCCAGCGGCGCCATTGAAGGCCCGGAGGCGGCCAGGCGGACCACCAGGCCGCGATGGTCGCCGGCCAGGCAGCCCAGACCGGCAGCGCCGTTGTTGATCAATCCGCACGGCCGACCATCCACCGTTGTGGACCACATCAACGGCAGACAGGTGTGGCTGCACAGGATCAGGTCGGCGCCGGTCTGACGAAACCAGCGCCGCAGCTGGCTGCTACCCTGTCCGGCCAGGCTTTCCCGCGACAGCCCCCAGCCCGCCAGGGATTCGGGATCGCCGTGCAACACCAAAATCTTTAGGCCACCAAATATCAGGCAGCGCCACCGCGGCAAGGCCTTTAGTTGTCTCTGGATTTCCGGGTAGGACCGGGCCTGTTGCTGCAGGCGCCGGATGATGCGATTGGAGCGCTCCACCACCCCATCCTCGACGAAGTCCGGGTAACCGCAACCGCAGCCGGCGTCGCGGCTGGGGCTGGCCAGCTCAAATTCGACATTGCCCAGCGAGGCATCATGGCGCAACACCCGTCGATTGATGTCGGCGAACCAGGGGGCGCTGGCGTTGAACCAGTTAAAGTCGCCGTTGAACAACAGCCGCACCGAGCGGCCGGCAGCACGTTCCTCCGCTGCCATGGCCTCAATGGCAGCGAGGGCAAAGGGATTGCCATAGAGCCCGCCGATCACATAGAGCACGTCTTCGGCCCAGGACTCCGGGGCCTGACACAGCTGCTCGGGGCGATAGCGGTAATGCAGCGGGCAACTGCGGCCCGCCGGCTCCGTGGCCACCGCTAGTTGACCGATTCCGACGGGGCCGGGACCTTGCCCCACAAGCGGCGGGCCAGCAGTGGCAGGAAGAACCCGGCCGAACACAGCAGGAAGCCGTAGGCATTGACGCCCAGCAAGGTGGCGTACTTGCCCTCGCCGATGGCCCAGGACGCGGGAATCAGCCCCGCCGCCAGCAGTACCCCCAGTCCCAGACCGGTCCAGAAGCTGAGATGGAAACTCCAGGGCGACCACTGGGTGAAGCCGTAGAACAGGAACACCGGCGCCAGCCCCATCACCATGGTGCCGGAAATGGTGGTGGCCTTGAGGATGTCGGTGCCGGCGAACATCGGCAGGTTACCCAGCAGGGCAAACACCACCATCACCACCGCCCCCACACGCAGGCTGGGGGCCTTGTCCGCCGCCCGCCGCGCCAACCGCGGCAGGTCCACCGCCAGCGACTTGGCCAGCGAGGTAAAGGTGGAGTCCAGG
>JBFHLR010000236.1:0-3502 GCA_041594735.1 Marinobacter sp. | reverse complement strand
CAGGGCACTCTCGGCCGAGGCCTCCAGTCCCAGCACCTTGGCCAGGTCGCTGATAAACGGCGCCACAGTGAGCGCGGCAAAGAAGCCGTACACCACCGTCGGCACCCCCGCCAGCATTTCCAGCAGCGGCTTGATAATGCCCCGCATGCGCTTGCTGGCGTACTCCGACAGGTAGATGGCGGACAACAGCCCCACCGGCACCGCCACCACCATGGCAATGACCGAAATCAGCAGGGTACCGACAAACAGCGGAATCATGCCGAAGGCACCCTCGGCGCCCACCTGATCGGCGCGAATGGCGGTTTGCGGGCTCCAGCTGGAGCCAAAGAGGAATTCGGTGATGGGCACCTTGCCGAAGAAACGGATGGTTTCGAAAATCACCGAGAACACGATGCCCACGGTGGTCAGAATGGCCACCGCGGCGCAGGCAAAAAAGATCCGCTGCAGGGTGGTCTCAAACTTTTCCCGGGCATTGATGTGGGGCGCAATGCGCAGCCAGGCCAGGAATCCCCCCAGCACCGCGATGGCCACCACCAGCAGCGTCATCAGCAACTGGCTGCTCTGGCGCAACTCAGTCAGCCGGGTTGCCGCCTCGGCCACGGCCGCCGGTACGAAATCCGCCGACAAGGCGCCGGAGGCCACGTTACTGATCTGCGACAGGATCAAGCTGGCCTTGCCCGCGGAATCCGGCTGCAGCTCCGGGGGCAAACTGCCCACCACCAGGGTCTGGATCACCTTGCCTTCGAAGCCGAGCCAGCAGGCCAGCACCACCAGCGCAGGCAGGCCGCACCACAGGGCCGCCCGGGCGGCGTAATAAAAAGGCAGGGATTTCAGGTTCCGGATGCCGCCCAGCGGGGCCGCCAGGGCCCTCGACCGCGCATAGCCCAAGGCAAACGCGATGGCGACCAGAACCACGATCAGTGGAAAAAGATTGGCCGGTTGCATGGTTTCTCTCTATATCTAGCTATCTGTTTCTAGCGACGTCTGGCACTTATCCGATGGCGCAGGCTGACGCGCGTGCCCGAACGAAAGCCGAAAGTGTAACGCGATTGCCCACTAATCTCAGGCCTTTTATTACAGACGCAAAAAAGTGCGGGATCAGGTCCCGCACTTTTTCAGTCATCCTGACCTAAGCTGACGCTTACAGCTCGTTTCCGGTCATGATTTCCAGGGCGCTGGCGTCGCGAGAGGCTTCCATGCGTGCGGCGCGATCCAGCGGGATCAGACCAACATCGGCCAGGTAGCCGTTATCACCCCAGGCACCTTCGCTGGCGAACTCGGAGACGTACTCCTGGATGCCAGGAACCACGCCCACGTGGGCCTTCTTGACGTAGAACCACAGGGAACGGGCCACCGGGTACTGTTCGCTGCTGATGTTGTCCATGGTGGGCTCGAAGCCGTTGACGGTGGCCGCCTGCAGAGTACCGGAGTTCTCTTCCAGGAAGCTGTAGCCGAAGATACCGTAAGCACTGGTGTCAGCGGTCAGTTTCTGTACGATCAGGTTGTCGTTCTCACCGGCTTCCACGAAAGCACCGTCTTCACGGATGCTGTGACAGATCGCCTTATAGGCCGACTTGTCTTCGCTCTTGATGGCCTTGATCCAGGAATAGGTCTTGCAGCCGCCTTCCAGGGCCAGCTCGTTGAATGCATCGCGGGTACCGGAGGTCGGCGGGGGACCCATCACGCGAATCGGTTTGTTGGGCAGACTGGCGTCGATATCGCTCCAGTTCTGATACGGGTTGGCAACCAGCTCTTCGCTGCCGTCCGGGTTTGGCACTTCCTTGGCCAGAGCCAGGAACAGGTGGCGCAGGGTCACCTCCAGGTTCTCGGCTTCACGGGAGCTGGCCAGCACGATGCCGTCGCTGCCGATTTTCACTTCCACGATCTCTTCCACGCCGTTGCTCTGGCACAGCTCGTACTCGCTGGCCTTCATGCGGCGAGAGGCATTGGTGATGTCCGGATGCTGAGTACCGATGCCGGCACAGAACAGCTTCAGGCCACCGCCGGAACCGGTGGACTCCAGCTTCGGAGTCGGGAAGCTGGTGTTGCGGCCGAAACGCTCAGCCACCACGGTTGCGAACGGATAAACCGTGGAAGAACCAACAATGTTGATGGTGTCACGAGCCATGGTCGGGGCAGATACGGTAGCCAGGGCACCGGCAACGGCAACGCTGGCAAGAGCTGCTTTCAGTTTAATCACGTTACATCTCCATCATTCGTATGAGATTGTTGAGCTGCTTTTAGCGTGCTGATCGAGCCAGATCCCGTCCGGTTCCCCCCCGAAACGCCAATCTTTGACCCGCAGACAAAACGGCACGTTTGAGCCGATGGTTGGAGAATACGCAGCCTCTGTGACAACTTTGTTACAGAAACTGAAATAATGAAATATAGGACACCCTCTGGGTAGTCACACTTTTTTCTTGCTACCCGGGCAGCGGCCATTAACATGCAATCAAGAACAACCGGACTGCCCGGCAACAACATTAAAAAATCAGAGGCCTAACTCCATGAGCAATCTCGACGACGACAAACCAGTTCCCAGGGGCGAGCTGACGCTGCAGGTCGTGCCCCTGCCCGCCGACACCAACGCCAACGGCGATGTCTACGCCGGCTGGCTGGTCAAGCAGATGGACCTGGCGGCGGCCACCGTGGCCGGACGGGTGTCCCTGGGCCGCAACGCTACCGTGGCCATCGACCGGATGGAGTTCCTGGCGCCGCTGCGGGTCGGCTCCCAGGTGAGCTGTTACTGCGAGCTGCAGGACATCGGCCGCAGCTCGATGAAGATACAGGTGGAAGTGTGGACCCTGGACCGCAACGCCAAGCGCCAGCGCAAGGTCACCGAAGCGCTGTTCGTCTACGTCGCCATCGACGAACAGGGCCGCATCCGGGAAGTACCGGAGCAGTAGACGGCGCTACTGCTACGCAGACATGCGCCCTGACCGCCTTCAGCACCCGTGACGCATCCATAACGCTGGCCGCCATGCAGCCGATTGTCAAACCCATCCATGTACGACATCCTGCACTCGAACAACATCCTGTACAGGAGCAACCTTATGGAGGCCATTAGCTACACAGCCGCTAGAACCAATCTGGCAAAAACCATGGAGCAGGTCTGTGAAGATCATTCTCCTGTGATCATCACCCGGAGCAAGGCGCAGTCCGTGGTCATGATCTCTCTTGAGGACTATGAGGCCCTGCAAGAGACCGCATACCTCCTGCGCGCACCGAAAAACGCTCGTCGTTTGCTGGAATCCGTTGCCCAGCTGGAGCAAGGTGAAGGTCAAGAAAAGGAACTTCTTGAATGAAGCTCATCTTCTCCGAGCACGCCCGGGAAGACTATCTGTACTGGCAGAAAACTGACAAAAAGCTCCTGAACCGAATCAACAAGCTGATCAAGGCCATCAAACCACAACCGTTCGAAGGTGTAGGCAAACCGGAACCTCTCAAACACAGCCTAGCCGGTTACTGGTCCCGTCGAATTAACGAAGAACATCGCATCGTT
>JBFHLR010000235.1:0-3505 GCA_041594735.1 Marinobacter sp. | reverse complement strand
TGAACGCCATCAACGAGTTCAAGCGTTACTATCGCTCGGTGGATGCGCTGCTGATCGACGACATCCAGTTCTTTGCCCGCAAGGAACGCTCCCAGGAAGAGTTTTTCCACACCTTCAATGCGCTGCTCGAGGGGGGCCAGCAGGTGATCGTGACCTGCGACCGGTTCCCGAAGGAAATTGCCGACATGGAAGAGCGGCTCAAGTCCCGCTTTGGCTGGGGCCTGACGGTGATGGTGGAGCCGCCGGAGCTGGAAACCCGGGTGGCCATCCTGATGAAGAAGGCCGAACAGGCCAATGTCCGGCTGAGCAGCGAGGCGGCGTTTTTCATCGCCCAAAAAATCCGCTCCAATGTGCGAGAGCTCGAAGGTGCGCTACGTTTGGTGATAGCGAATGCTCACTTCACTGGCTCGGAGATTACCCCGCCGTTTATCCGGGAGAGCCTCAAGGATCTGCTGGCGCTGCATGAGAAGCAGGTCAGTATCGACAATATCCAGCGCACCGTCGCCGAGTACTACAAGATCAAGGTCGCGGATCTGCTGTCGAAGCGGCGTACCCGTACGGTGACCCGGCCACGGCAGGTGGCCATGTCGCTGGCGAAGGAACTCACCAACCACAGCCTGCCGGAAATCGGCGAGGCGTTTGGTGGCCGGGATCACACCACCGTACTGCATGCCTGCAAGAAGATTGTCGAGTTGCAGGAATCGGATCCCAACATCCGTGAAGACTATCAGAATTTCATGCGCCTGCTGACCACCTAGGTCGGAAGGAAAAGAGATAACCAATTTCAGCCGTTTGTCATTAATCAATAACAAGCCGAGTGCGAGCCATGAGACTGACCATTAGCCGCGAGTCCCTGCTAACGCCACTGCAATCCATCGCCGGTGTCGTTGAACGGAAACAAACCATGCCGGTCCTGTCCAACGTCCTGTTGGAGGCCGAGGGCAATACCCTCACCTTGACCGGTACCAATATGGAAGTGGAACTGGTTGGTCGCGTCACCCCGGTTCATGTTGATCAGCCGGGCAAGATCACAGTCCCCGCCCGTAAACTCGCCGACATCTGCCGGGCCCTCGGCGACGAGGCGCCCATCGAGCTGGCACTGGAAGGCGATCGCCTGCATCTGCGTTGCGGCGCCAGCCATTTTACGCTCTCTACCCTGCCCGCCGAGCATTTCCCCAACGTGGAAGATGAGGCGGAAAGCTTCCGGCTTGAATTGCCACAGAAAGAGCTCGGGCGGATGCTCGACGCCACCGCCTTTGCCATGGCGCAGCAGGACGTGCGTTATTACCTCAACGGCTTGCTGCTGGAAGTGGACAGTGAGCATGTACGTACGGTGGCCACCGACGGCCATCGCCTGGCCATGGCCCACCTGGAGCTGGCCACCGGTTGTCCGGACCAGCGCCAGGTGATCGTGCCCCGTAAAGGGGTGTTGGAGCTGGCGCGGTTGCTGGACGACGTCGAGACGCCGGTGACCCTGGTCATTGGCGATAACCATCTGCGGGCCACGGTCGGCGCCTATACTTTCACCTCGAAGCTGATCGAGGGCAAGTTTCCCGATTACAATCGGGTCATTCCGCGTGGCGGCGACAAGGTGGTGCTGGCGGACCGGGCCACCCTGAAAAATACCCTGCAGCGGGCCGGTATCCTGTCCCATGAAAACATCCGTGGCGTGCGGCTCAATCTGGCCCCCAACCAGCTTCAGGTGTTTGCCAACAACCCGGATCAGGAACAGGCTGAAGATGCACTGCCGGTGGAGTATCAGGGCGAATCACTGCAGATTGGCTTTAATGTAGGCTATCTGGTGGATGTGCTGAACGCGCTGGATGATGAGCAGGTCAAAATCACCCTGGCCAATCCCAACAGCAGTGCGTTGCTGGAGGCGCAGAACGATAACCGCTGCCTGTACGTGGTCATGCCCATGCGGCTGTAATGGGGACCCGGTCACGGCAGCCGCGACAAGCCGGCCTGGATCCTTACGCCGGTTTGGCGCCAGGTCGAGACTCGCAGAGGACACATGTTAAAAAGGAAGGCAGTCATGGCAGCAGTGACAAACAGTATCAAGGGGGTGTTTCGCATTGGTCAGACCTTGACGGTCCTGGGCAAGACCGGACTCAACTGGGTTCGGGGCGAACGTCCACCCACTCCAAGGCTCCTGCGACAGACCTTCGAGTCGTTGGGGGCCACCTACATCAAGCTGGGCCAGTTTATTGCCAGCTCACCGACGTTTTTCCCCAAGGCCTATGTCGAGGAATTTCAGTACTGCCTAGACAAAACCCCCAGCCTGCCCTTCAGCGTGATTCGCAAGATCATCGCCGAAGAGCTGGACAGGCCCATCGATCAGGTCTTCGCTCATATTGATCCGGTCGCGCTGGCGTCCGCCTCCATCGCCCAGGTTCATGCCGCCAAGCTGGTTAGCGGCGAAGATGTCGTGATCAAGGTGCAAAAACCCGGGGTGGAAAACACCCTGCTGACCGACCTCAATTTCCTCTACCTGTCGGCCCGTATCCTGGAGACCCTGGCGCCGAAACTGTCCTGGACGTCGCTGTCGGGGATTGTCGAGGAAATCCAGCGCACCATGTTGGAAGAGTGCGATTTCATCAAAGAGGCCAATAACCTCCGGGTGTTCCGCGACTTCCTCCACAACACCCATAACGAAGACGCCACGGTGCCGCGGGTGTATGAGCATTGCAGTACCCGCCACATCCTCACCATGGAACGGTTCTACGGCGTGCCACTCACCGACCTCGAAAGCATTCGTGGTTACGCCCGCGATCCGGAACGAACCCTGATCACCGCGATGAACACCTGGTTCGCCAGCCTGACCCAGTGCGAGTTCTTCCACGCCGACGTCCATGCCGGCAACCTGATGGTACTGAAGGATGGTCGCATCGGCTTTATCGATTTTGGTATCGTGGGCCGTATCAAGCCCGACACCTGGCAGGCGGTGTCTGACTTCATCTCCGCAGTCATGGTGGGCAACTTCGAAGGCGTTGCCGACGCCATGATCCGCATCGGCATTACCCGTGAGGCGGTGGTGGTTGCCGATCTGGCCGACGACCTGCGGCGGCTGTATCAGCAAATGGACCGGATGGTACCGGACCAGGTGCCCTACCACGCCGATCAGGCTGAGGACGACGTTAACAACATCCTGATGGACATGGTGAAGATTGGTGAAAGCCACGGCCTCCATTTCCCCAGGGAGTTCGCGTTGTTGCTCAAGCAGTTCCTTTACTTCGATCGCTATGTGCATATCCTGGCGCCAGAGATGGATGTGTTCATGGACGAGCGACTGAACATGCTGCACTGATCGCCAATTCGCCTGCGGATCAGGCGGTAGTCCATTGCGTTAGCCATTTAAAAACCCGATGCCGATGCATCGGGTTTTTTCGTTCAGGACCAGGCTGATGGTTTGTCGGCATTAGCTAGGCGGCCGGGGTGCGATATTTTCGTCTTGTCGAATGGAGGTGGTCATCCGGAACGAGCTGCCCACCAGACGGGACACCAG
>JBFHLR010000234.1:0-3517 GCA_041594735.1 Marinobacter sp. | reverse complement strand
TTCAATTGCCTGCGTTTTTGAGCCGCCAGACCGATCTGGTGGTGGCCATGGCCAAGACCGGTGCAGTGATCAATATCAAGAAGGCCCAGTTCCTGGCGCCCCAGGAGATGTCCCACATCATTCGCAAGTGCGAGGAAGCCGGCAACGACCGGGTGATCCTCTGCGAGCGAGGCACCAGCTTTGGTTACAACAACCTGGTGGTGGATATGCTGGGCTTTGGCACCATGAAGGCCATGAACGTCCCGGTATTCTTCGACGTCACCCATGCCCTGCAGATGCCGGGCGGACGCGCGGATTCCGCCGGCGGTCGCCGGTCGCAGGTGACCGATCTGGCCAAAGCCGGCATGTCCCAGGGGCTGGCGGGACTGTTTCTCGAAGCCCATCCCGATCCGGAACAGGCCCGCTGCGATGGCCCCTGTGCCTTGCGGTTAAGCCAGCTTGAGCCGTTCCTGGCCCAGGTCAAGGCCATGGATGATCTGGTCAAGAGCTTCCCGGCCATCGACACCGCCTGATCGGTGTCGCCGAAAAAATTCCTTAGAGTTTATGAACCGAACTGACAACGTTGGAGAGATAAACGCATGACCACAATTGCCAACATCAAAGCCCGTGAAGTGCTGGATTCCCGCGGGAATCCGACGGTCGAGGCCGATGTCATCCTGCAGGATGGCACTCTGGGTCGGGCTTGTGCCCCGTCCGGCGCCTCCACAGGCTCCCGCGAAGCGCTCGAGCTGCGTGACCAGGACGCCGGCCGTTATCTGGGCAAGGGTGTGACCAAGGCGGTTGCCGCGGTGAACGGCGCCATTCGGGAAGCCCTGGTGGGCAAAGATGCGGCCGACCAGCGTGGTCTGGATAACATCATGCTGGCACTGGACGGCACCGAGAACAAGGCCAACCTGGGCGCCAACGCCATCCTGGCGGTGTCCCTGGCCGCCGCCAAGGCTGCGGCAGCGTCTCTGGGCAAGCCGTTGTATGAGCACATTGCCGAGATTAACGGTTCTGCTGGCAAGTTCAGCATGCCGGTGCCGATGATGAACATTCTCAACGGTGGCGAGCACGCCGACAACAACGTCGACATTCAGGAATTCATGGTTCAGCCCGTAGCCGTCGAAAGCTTCGCCGAGGCTCTGCGTGTCGGTGCTGAGATCTTCCACAGTCTGAAGAAAGTGCTCAAGTCTCAGGGCCTGAACACCGCCGTGGGCGACGAAGGCGGTTTTGCACCGAATCTGCCATCCAACGAAGCCGCCCTGGCTGCCATCAAGGAAGCGGTGGAGCAGGCCGGCTACGAGCTGGGCAAGGACGTGACCCTAGCCCTGGATTGCGCCTCCTCCGAGTTTTACAAAGACGGCCAATACCAGCTGTCCGGGGAAGGCAAGACCTTCGATTCTGCCGGTTTCGCCGATTACCTGGCGGGCCTGTGCGAGCGTTACCCGATCGTGTCCATCGAAGACGGCATGGACGAGAGCGACTGGGACGGCTGGAAGGTGCTCACCGAGAAGCTGGGGGACAAGGTCCAGCTGGTTGGCGACGACCTGTTTGTGACCAACACCAAAATTCTCAAGCAGGGCATCGACAAGGACATTGCCAACTCGATCCTGATCAAGTTCAATCAGATCGGCAGCCTGAGCGAGACTCTGGACGCTATCAAGATGGCCCAGGATGCCGGTTACACGGCGGTGATCTCCCATCGCTCCGGTGAAACCGAAGACACCACCATCGCGGACCTGGCGGTTGCCACTCGCGCCGGCCAGATCAAGACCGGGTCCCTGTGCCGCTCTGACCGAGTTGCCAAGTACAACCAGCTGCTGCGGATTGAAGGCGAGCTGGGTGCCGCTGCGCCCTACCGTGGCTTGTGTGAAATCAAAGGCCAGGGCTAACGCCGAAATGTCGCCTGGCTGATCAGGCTGGGCTAGACTCGAGAGGCTGCTGTTCATCTTTGGGGGTTAGACTCCGGGATGCAGCAGCCTTTGTCCATGCTTTGGGCCGGGAAAGAACCCAAGAGAATTGCCATGAAGGTTTTGTGGTCTGTGATGATCGTGCTCGTTCTCCTGCTGCAGGTGCGCCTGTGGGTAGGTGAGGGCAGCTTTGCGCAGGTCTGGAGCCTTCGGGATGCCATCGCCGAGCAGCGTGCCGAAAACGCGACCCTGGCAGCCCGCAACGAGCGGTTGTACGCTGAGGTCCGCAACCTGCGTAGCGAGCAGGGCGCGATCGAAGAGCGGGCGCGCATGAATCTGGGCCTGATCCGACAGGACGAAACCTTCTACCTGGTGGTGGAGCCCTGAATCCCGGACTTTCGCGGCGTCACTGCCGGTCGTACACACTTTGAACCCTCCTATGAACAAGCCTCGTTACTGGCTGGTGATTCCAGCCGCGGGCATCGGTCAACGCATGCAGGCCGAGTGTCCGAAACAGTATCTCCGCATTCAGGGCCGTTACATCCTCGACACTACCCTGTCACGATTGCTCGACTTTGCCGACCATGAAGACTGTGCAGACTTTGCCGGCTGTATGATCGCGCTGCATCCAGACGATGAGTACTGGGCCAGCACAGAGACCAGCCGGGACCGCCGGGTGGCTAAGTGCATCGGGGGGACTGAACGGGCCGACTCGGTGCAAGCCGCACTGCAGGCGCTGAGCGACCGGGCCGATGCCAATGATTGGGTGCTGGTACACGATGTGGCACGACCCTGCATGAGTCGCGAGGACTTCCGGAACCTGCTGTCGTCCCTGGCGGAGCATCCTATCGGTGGTCTGTTGGCGGCCCCGGTCACCGATACCCTGAAGCGGGTTCGCCGTGGCGGCACCAGCGTTGAGGGCACCGAAGACCGCAATGGGCTGTGGCGGGCTTTGACACCCCAAATGTTCCGCTACCAGGCATTAAGCCAGGCGCTGCGCCAGGCTGCAGCCGGCCATCAGCCGGTGACCGATGAGGCGTCCGCCATGGAACTGGCTGGTCATACGCCGCAAGTGGTGGAGGGCCGCCCGGACAATATCAAGATCACGGTGCCCGCCGATCTGGCCCTCGCGGCATTCATACTCGGGCAGCTTGACCGTAACAATCACCGTCATTGAATCAGGAGAGCGACATGCGAATAGGGCAGGGGTTTGACGTCCACGCGTTTTGCGAAGGCGATCACGTTATTTTGGGCGGTGTCACCATTCCCTATGAGCATGGGCTTAAGGCCCACTCCGATGGTGATGTGCTGCTGCACGCGTTGGCCGACGCGCTGCTGGGGGCGGTTGCCCTGGGAGATATCGGGCACCTGTTTCCTGACACCAGTGACGAATGGGCCGGTGCTGACTCCCGGGCGCTTCTGCGAACGGTGGTGGCCCGGGTTGCCGAGGCGGGGTATCGGGTGGTGAATGTGGACGCCACTGTCATTGCCCAGGCACCGAAGATGGCTCCCCACGTACCCGCCATGCGGCAAAACATCGCGGCGGACCTGGGGATTGACGTAGGGTGCGCCAGCGTCAAGGCGACCACGACTGAAAAACTGGGCTTCACCGGCCGCAAAGAAGG
>JBFHLR010000233.1:0-3564 GCA_041594735.1 Marinobacter sp. | reverse complement strand
TCAGCCGGACCATTCGACTTTCGCCACTGGAATTGGCGGCCGGAAACATTGCGTAATGACTGTAGTAGGAAGCACAGCCAGGGAGAGTTGCCGCCAGCACAATGGCGGCCAGTCGATTGGGGCGCTGTCGGTCCATCAGTGCTCCTCGCCTGCAAACTGCAATCCGTAGCCGTCAGGCGCCTTGCGCACCACCACCATCTCCAGTATCGGCGCCGGCACCGGCAAACCCTGCACCTGGACCCTGACCCCATCGCCCAGTTCCAGCGCCAGTTCGCTCTCTGTCGCCAGCACAAACACCCCGCCATCCGAGATGTCACGGGTAGGTAACACGGTCCGTCCCTTGACGGGGTGTTCCACGCTGACTTTAGTGGCCATGGAGGTACGCAAGTGTTCTCTACGATCGGACGTCATGGAAGCAATACCGTTTTATTGTCGTGTTTCTCCAGCCATCCAAAATTGATTGAAAAGCGGGAGCTTAGGGTGAAGATTAGCACTTTCTTTCAACAAATTGATCTAAACTGACATTGACACTATTAATAACTAGAATGAGAATAGTTTCTGTTTTCAACCAAGCAGAGCCCACCGGCGCTGCTCGCACACTCACCAATTCGGGAAAGTCAGCTATGCAAATCAAGCATATCGCCGCCGCCGTCGCGGTTGCCTCCGCCTTGCCTCTCAGTGCCCACGGGGCGGATGAGGTCAACATCTATTCCTACCGCCAGGCAAACCTGCTGCAGCCTCTGTTGAACGCCTTCACCGAAGAAACCGGCATCGAAACCAACGTCGTTTTCGCCAAGAACGGCCTCGCCGAGCGCCTGGAACGTGAAGGTCGCAACAGTCCGGCGGACCTGGTGATGACAGTCGACATCTCCCGACTGAACGACCTGGTCGAGCGTGGCCTGACCCAGCCGCTGGAAAACGACGTGCTGGAACAGAACATTCCGGAAAACCTGCGTCACCCAGAAGGCAAGTGGTTTGCCCTGACCACCCGTGGCCGCATGATCTACGCCTCCGTTGACCGGGTTGCCGACGGTGAGATCACTACCTATGAAGAGCTGGCCGATCCCAAATGGGAAGGCCGGATCTGCACCCGCAGCGGCAAGCATCCCTACAACATTGCCCTGTTCTCTTCCATGATTGCCCACCACGGTGAAGAAGAGGCACAAGCCTGGCTGGCCGGCCTGCAAAACAATCTGGCTCGCAAGCCCCAGGGTGGCGACCGCGATCAGATCAAGGCAATTGCCGAAGGCGTTTGCGACCTGTCGATCGGTAACAGCTATTACTATGGCAAGATGCTCGCCGACGAAAGCCAGCGTCCGGCCGCCGAGCAGGTTCGCATTGTGTTCCCCAACGCCGAAGGCCGTGGCACTCACATCAACATCAGCGGTGTTGCCCTGACCAACAGCTCGCCGAACCGGGAAAACGCCATCAAACTGATGGAGTTCCTGTCCCAGGAAAAAGCGCAGCAGATCTACGCCGAGGCCAACACCGAGTATCCGGCCAATCCGGATATCCAGCCTTCCGGCATTGTCGCCAGCTGGGGTGAGATGAACCCGGATTCCCTGTCCCTGCAGGAGATCGCAGAGAACCGGGAAGCGGCGGTACGGATGGTTGACCGCGTCGACTACGACAACTAAGTCCAACCTGTCCGGAGCGGTGCTCTTACCGCTCCGGCGTCCATGGGCGAAGCTCTCGGTCATTGAAGTCCGCGCAAGCTCTGTCTAAACTCCTGCCTTTTTTCAGGTGAACGGACAACCATGAGCCAGCCCGCCGACCCTGCGGATTACAAATTGCACCAGCCCCTGCTGGCCCGGCGCACGTCCAAGCGATGGCTTATCTCCGCCATCCTGACCACCGCCATTGTTGCCCTGCCCGTCCTGTCTGTTCTGTATTTGGCGTTCTTCCCGGAAGAAAACATTTGGCCCCACCTGGTCAATACCACGCTTCCGCGCTACCTGGTCACCACCTTACAGCTAATGCTGGGCGTGATCGCCATTACCCTGACGGTGGGCGTGACCTCGGCGTGGCTGATCACCATGTGCGACTTCCCCGGCCGACGCTTCTTCGAGTGGGCCATGCTGCTGCCCTTCGCGGTACCGGCCTATGTCATCGCCTACGTCTACACCAACCTTCTGGACTACGCCGGCCCGGTCCAGATCGCCCTGCGCGGGCTCTTTGGCTGGACCAGCGCCCAGGATTACTGGTTCCCGGAGATTCGCAGCCTGGGCGGTGCAACCGTGATGATCGGGCTGGTGCTCTACCCTTACGTCTACCTGCTGGCAAGGGCGGCCTTTCTGGAACAGTCACCCTCGCTGTTTTCGGTCAGCCGGAGCCTGGGCCATTCAGCCCTCAGCACGTTTTTCCGGGTGGTGCTGCCCATTGCCCGTCCGGCAATCGCCGTCGGCCTGTCGCTGGTGCTGATGGAGACCCTCAACGATTTTGGCACCGTTGACTTCTTCGCCGTACAGACCCTGACCGCAGGCCTGTTCGACACCTGGATGAACATGGGCAACCTGGGGGGTGCCGCCCAGATCGCCACCACCATGCTGTCGTTCGTGGTCATCCTGGTCACCCTTGAGCGTTACTCGCGGCGCAGGCAATCCCAGTTTGCCGCCCGGGATAACCGCGAGCCCATTCAGCGCTTCAGCCTTTCCCGCAAGCGCCAATGGGCCTGCGTGATCGCCTGCGCTGCGCCGTTCTTGCTGGGCTTTGTCATTCCGGCCCTGAGCCTGGCCTACTACGCCTGGGAATACTTCGATGAAAGCTGGAACCCGACCTTCCTGCGCAACACCCTCAACAGCCTGTTCCTGTCGGGCACGGCCGCGCTGACCACGCTGCTCATAGGCGTTACCCTCGCCTACAGTCGGCGCCTGCACAACACCCGCGGCATGCAGGTGCTGATGCGGCTGTCGAGTCTCGGCTACGCCATGCCCGGCGCGGTGCTTGCCGTGGGCGTCATCATCCCACTGGCGGGCTTCGACAACTGGCTCGATGACTGGATGAGGCAGCTGTTTGGCATCAGTACCGGATTGCTGCTCAGCGGCTCCACCTTTGCCCTGGTGTTCGCCTACACCGTACGCTTTCTGGCGGTCTCCGCCGGCAGTGTGGAGAGCGCCCTGCAGAAAATCACTCCCAGCATGGACATGGCCTCCCGTTCCCTCGGCCACAGCCCGGGAGGAACCCTGGTCCGGGTGCACCTGCCGATGTTGCGGGGCACCTTGCTCACCGCGGCGCTGGTGGTGTTTGTCGACTGCATGAAGGAACTGCCGGCGACCCTGATCCTGCGCCCGTTCAATTTCGACACCCTGGCCACCTACGTTTACCAGTTCGCCTCGGACGAACAACTGGCCCACAGCGCGCTGCCGGCGCTGATTATTGTCCTCGCGGGTATCGTGCCCATCATCCTGATGAGCCGCTCCATCGGTAACACCCGCAGCGTCGCCTGACTGGTCGAGGCTAAGACTCCATCTCCGCAGCTGCGGACGCAGTGGTACTCCCTCGTGGACCCACGGGGGACTTTCCCGCCTACCTCCCCATTAAAAAAAAGACCTGCCGAGGCAGGTC
>JBFHLR010000232.1:0-3601 GCA_041594735.1 Marinobacter sp. | reverse complement strand
CGATGATGCCGTTCAGTGGCGTGCGGATCTCGTGGGACATGTTGGCGAGGAATTCGGACTTGATTCGACTCGCTTCCAGGGCTTCCTTGCGGGCAAAGTCCAGTTCTATGTTCTGGATCTCGATGGTCTCCAGGGTTTCCCGGAGATCTTCCGTGGCCTGGTCGATGTTCTGCTGCATTTCGGCCTGGGCCTTGCTGAGCTCTGCCGCCATGGCGTTGAGCCCCGATTCCAGTTGCTCGAATTCCGGGCCCGCTTCGGTGTAGATCCGGGTATCGAGTTTGCCTTCCTTGAGGTGGGCGACGGCGTTGTTGAGTTCGAAAATCGGATCGGTAAAGGCGCGGCTCAGCCTGACGGCAATCAGCAGGCTCAGGATCACCCCGGCCAGCACCAGCAACAACGAGATCAGGAGTGCCTTGTAGGTTTCCTTTTCGGTGCGGATATGGGACATCTCCACCGCCACCCAGCCGATCGGGGCGCGGGACACGGCGGCGCCAGAGCCGAGGTCCAGCAGATTTTCGATCATCAGATCCTGGAGGTGGACCGGGGTCACAAACAGGGTGCTGTTGGCCCGCTCCAGCCGCAATGCCTGGCCACTGTTCAGGCTGTCATCGGGCAGGGGTTCACGGGCCCCGGGGCCGGTATGCAGCAGACGCTTGTGGTTGGCGTCGTAAAAGGTAATGGAGCGTACGTCCTGCTCTTCCAGCAGGGCGTTGGAAAGGCTGCTCAGCAGGCTGCGGTTGGCGGTAAACATGCCATACTCGGCACCGGCCGCCAATTGCCGGGAGAGTGAATCGCCCCGGTCCTGCAGGAGCTGCTCGATGTTTTTGACCCAGCTGAGGGAGAAAAACAGCCCCAGCATCAAGGTGGTCAGCAACGTGGGGACGAGCGTCACCACCAGTACTTTTTTGCGAATGCCCCAGCGACGCATGTCCTGATCCCGTGGTTATGCCCCTCCGGCCTCTTTTGTCCGGATGGTGGCCTGCTTCCCTGTCAGAATAGATGATACGGCAGAGGATGGCTGTGCCGTTTTGCCCGGTTATAGCTGGCAGTCATGGTTTTAGCGAGAACCCGTATTGGGCGACCGCTGCGTTAACGCGTATGATGCGAACCCTGAGTGTATCACAGGCCGGTCGCAGGTCATCTTGCCGGGCTGTTGGATACGGCTGACAGGAGTGGAATCCAAAATGCATTTCCCAACCATCGAAGACTACGTCGGGCACACCCCGCTGGTGCGCCTGCAGCGCCTGCCCGGAGACACCAGCAACCTGGTGCTGGCCAAACTGGAGGGTAACAACCCGGCCGGTTCGGTCAAGGATCGTCCCGCCCTGAGCATGATCCAGGAAGCGGAGCGTCGTGGCGATATCCGACCTGGCGATACCCTGATCGAGGCGACCAGCGGCAACACCGGCATTGCCCTGGCGATGGCGGCCGCCATCAAAGGCTATCGGATGATCCTGATCATGCCGGAAAACATGAGTGAGGAGCGCCGTGCCTCCATGCGGGCCTACGGTGCAGACATCATCACCGTCAGTCAGCAGGAGGGCATGGAGGGCGCCCGGGATCTGGCCCAGCAGATGCAGGACGAGGGCCGTGGCCGGGTGCTCGATCAGTTCGCCAATCTGGACAACCCGCTGGCCCATTACCGTGGCACCGGCCCGGAAATCTGGGAGCAGACCGCCGGTCGGGTGACCCATTTTGTCAGTTCCATGGGCACCACTGGCACCATCATGGGGGTGTCCCAGTACCTCAAGGAGCGCAACCCGGATATTCGGATTGTCGGACTACAGCCCCAGGTGGGCGCGTCCATTCCCGGCATCCGGCGCTGGCCGGAGGCCTACCTGCCCAAGATCTTCGACGCCTCGCGGGTGGATCAGGTGGTGGACATCGGCCAGCAGGAAGCGGAAGACACCATGCGGGCGCTGGCCCGGGAAGAGGGCATTTTCTGCGGGGTGTCATCCGGTGGCGCCATTGCCGGAGCCTTGCGGTTGTCGCGAGAGGTTGAAAATGCGGTAATCGTGGCCATTATTTGTGACCGGGGTGACCGTTACCTGTCCACCGGCGTGTTTCCGGGCGCCTGACCACCGGCGCCGTATGCCAGGACCGTGGCGCAGTAGCGGTAGTGCCGAAGCGGTAGTGCCGAAGCCGTCGCGGTCGTGATCAAAAGGTCTTTTCAGAGTAAGCAGTATGAGTAGACGTCGCAGGAAAAGCCTGCCCACCGAACCGATTCAATGCGTCATTGAAAAGCTGAGCCATGACGGCCGGGGCATTGCCCACCTGGATGGCAAGATTCAGTTTGTTGACGGTGCCCTGCCCGGTGAGACGGTGATGGCGAAATATGTCAGCTCCCGCAGCAAATTCGATGAGCTGCGGACCGAGCAGGTGCTTAAGGCCGTCCCCGAACGTGCGGTGCCGCCGTGCGAATTCGCCGATCTGTGCGGCGGTTGCAGTCTCCAGCACATGGGCAGCGATGCCCAGATCCGGTTCAAGGAAGACACCCTGCGTGAGCATTTTGCCCATTTTGGTGGCATTGAGCCGGAGGAATGGGTGGCGCCGATGCGGTCCCAGGATCTGGGCTACCGTCGCAAGGCGCGACTGGGGGTACGCTATGTGCACAAGCGGGAATCGGTATTGGTGGGCTTCCGCGAAAAGCGCAACAGTTTCCTGACCGATATTGACCGCTGTGTGGTGATGGATCCACGCATCGGCGAACGCATCACGCCGTTGCGGGAACTGCTCCACACCCTGGCCGCCTACGAGCGCATTCCCCAAGTGGAAGTGGCCTGTGGCGATGACGTGGCGGCGTTGGTGGTTCGGCACATGGATCCGCTGGGCGAGGACGACCTGGCCAAGCTGATCGCCTTTGGTCAGGCCCACGATTTGCATATCTACCTGCAGCCCAAGGGACCGGACACCGTCCATCGGGTTTGGCCCGAAGACGGCGAGGAGCGTTTGTCCTACCGGCTGGAGGAGTTTGATCTGAGTCTGAAGTTCCATCCGATGGACTTCACCCAGGTTAACGCCGGCATCAACCAGCAGATGGTCCACCGGGCCGTGGAGTGGCTCGATGTGCAGCCCGGCGAGCGGGTGCTGGACCTGTTTTGTGGCCTCGGGAACTTCACACTGCCGCTGGCCCGCCGTGGGGGGCAGGTGGTTGGTGTGGAAGGCGACGATGCCATGGTGGTACGGGGCCGGGAGAACGCCAGGCTGAACGGGCTGGACAACGTGGCCTTCCACGGTGCCAACCTGCACGGCGACTTCACCACCGAGTCCTGGGCCCAGGAGGGGTTCGACAAGATCCTGATCGATCCGCCCCGTTCCGGAGCCGAAGAGGTGTGTGAATACCTGACGGCCTTCGGTGCCAATCGGATCGTGTACGTCTCCTGCAACCCCGCGACCCTGGCCCGGGATGCCGGCGTCATGGTTCGCAACGGTTATCGCCTGGTGCGTGCCGGCGTGATGGACATGTTCCCCCATACCACCCATGTGGAATCGATTGCGCTGTTCGAGCGGGAGAACAACTAACGGTCATCCAATCAGGGATGATTGGGTGCGGAACACAGGAAATTCAAACCGGCATGGTCAAAGTTCGCGAAGACTACGT
>JBFHLR010000231.1:0-3603 GCA_041594735.1 Marinobacter sp. | reverse complement strand
GGGGGAGTGATGGCCGAGATGGCCGGATACACCATGCTGTTTGCCGTGGCCGCCCTGGCCGGAATCGGGGTGATCGTGATGCTGGCCCTGCAAACCCGGCATCGCCAGCTGACCTAGCAAGCCCGGGCACGCAACTTGCTTAAACTCTCCTGAATGTCCGATAGTCGTCGACACAGGAGAGAAATTGCCGTGTCCTTACTCAACTCCCTTGCCCGCATGAGCGCCGGCCTGCAACAGGCCGCCAGTCAACGGACGCCACCGCAGGCGACGCCAAACGCCGCAGCAGGTGCGCCGGAAGACGCGGCCAGCGGGCGCGAGGACGTGACCCTGTCAGGCGGCCCCTTACCGAAAGCCTCGGCCAAGCTGGCCATCAAGCAGTACAAATCCAGCCTCGGCCAGGACACTCACTTCGTTAAGGAAACCCTGCGGCATAAAATTGCCGAGTACGGCATTCACCCCGGTACCAAAATGTCGGTGACCAAATCCGCCCAGGGGGGATTACAGCTGCAGGCCGCCATTCCTGCGGAGAAACGTGAACGTATTGAGCAGGACCTGAACCACAACAAGGCGTTCAAGGATGCGTTTCACCGCCTCAGCAGCCAGGAACCGACGCTGGCCTTCGTCGATAGCGCACTCAGGCTGAACCAAGCCTATGGCGTGAATAATGCGCTGCTGGAATCCCTGGTCAGTGAAAACGACCAGTTCAATGGCCTCGGCGACCTGGTGCACCGCTACGACAACCTTCGCCGGATGGCGGGCTCCGAGGACATGGCCGCTGCCGGCAACCAGCGCGACTACGCCTTCAGCCTGAACGCCCGCGCCTGACGCCTGCGACCAATAGCGCTCCAGAGCTACTGGAACGGCGCCGGATCACCTTTGCCGACGCGGGTCACCTGCGGTACATCCTCCAGCATGTTGACAACGGTGGTGGCCTCAAAGCCGCAGAAGCCGCCGTCGATGATCAGGTCAAGATCGTGCTCCAGGGTTTCCCGAATCTCATAAGGATCGGTCATCGGATCGTCTTCCCCAGGCAGAATCAGGGTACTGCTCATGATCGGCTCCCCCAACGCACTCAGCAGTGCCTGCACGATGGCGTTGTCTGGTACCCGCACACCTATGGAGCGCCGTTTCGGATGCAGCAGCCGACGTGGTACCTCGCTGGTGGCATCTAGGATGAAGGTGTAGGGACCCGGCGTGTAGGTCTTCAGCAGCCGGTATTGGCTGTTATCCAACTTGGCGTAAGTCCCAATGTCTGAGAGGTCGCTGCAGACCAGGGTAAAATTGTGCTTGTCGTCGAGCCGGCGAATGCGCTTGATACGATCCGCCGCCTGCTTATCGCCGAGGTGGCAACCGAGGGCGTAGCCGGAATCGGTGGGATAGACGATCACTCCGCCCTTGTTGAGAATCTCGACGGCCTGGTTGACCAACCGCTTCTGTGGGGTTTCCGGGTGCATCTGGAAAAATTGGCTCATAGTGGGTGTCCTATCCCTTGAACGCTGGATCGTGTTTGGAGCCGCCCATGCAGTTGGGCGAGGCCGGTGCCTCTTCCCCCTTGGCCTGCCACTCCGCCGGGGTATACAGATGAAGCGCCAGCGCATGAACACCTGCCGCCAGTTCGTCGGCGAGTACCTTGTAGATGGCCTGGTGGCGCTTGACCTTGCCCTGCCCCTCAAATGCCGCGGACACCAGGGTTACCTTGAAATGGGTCTCGGAGTTGGGCGGCACGCTGTGCATGTGGCTTTCGTTCTCCACAGCCAGGTGCTCGACGGAGAATTCGTCACTGAGTTTCTGTTCGATGGTCTGCTGAACCGACATGGACCGTAGTGCTCCTCATTCACGGATATCGTATTGCAATACAGTCTACTATACGGCGTCCCTAACGGCTTGACAGTTTGCCGGCAAACCGCCATCTTCCCTCTCCCCCATGTTTACCTGACTGACTCGCCTGCCATGCGCCTATACATTGCCGAAAAACCCAGTCTTGGCCGTGCCATTGCCGAGGCCCTGCCCGGCCCCGTTCAGAAAGGTCCGGGCTGGCTCAAGGTGGGTTCTGGTAGCGACGCCTGCACCGTCAGCTGGTGTATCGGCCACCTGCTGGAGCCGGCCGAGCCCGCAAATTACAACCCGCGCTGGCAGAAATGGCGCCGGGAGGACCTGCCGCTCTTTCCCGAGCAATGGCAGCTCACGCCGAAAGACAGTGTACGCAAGCAGCTGAAGGTGCTCGAATCCCTGATCCGCAAGGCGGAGGTGATAGTTCACGCCGGCGACCCGGACCGGGAGGGGCAGCTGCTGGTGGACGAGGTGCTGCGTTACTTCAACGCTACCTGTCCGGTGCAACGGGTGCTGATCAACGACCTGACCAAGTCGGCGGTGGCACGGGCCCTGGCCGCCCCGCGGGATAACCGGGAGTTCCGCCGGTTGTCCCATTCGGCACTGGCCCGTCAGCGGGCCGACTGGCTGTATGGCCTCAACCTGACCCGGCTGTATACCCTCAATCACCGCCACCAGGGCGAACAGGGGGTGTATTCGGTAGGCCGGGTGCAGACGCCGGTCCTCGGGCTGGTGGTGGTGCGAGACCAAACCATCGCCGATTTCGAGGCCAAGCCCTATTACCGCGTGCTGGCCCACACCCGCGAGCTGGACAGCCCCCCCGGCAGCCCCACCTTCGCAGCCCGCTGGCTGCCCGATGAGGCCTACCGGGACCATCTGGATGATGAGGATCGGCTAGTGAACGGGGAACTGGCGCAGCGGATTACCGCCGACGTCGAAGGCCGGCCGGGGCGCATCACCGAATCCCGCTTTCGCGACCGCAAGGAAGCCCCGCCTCTGCCCCTGTCGCTGTCTGCCCTGCAGATCGAGGCTGGTCGGCTGTTCCGGATGGGCGCCAAGGAGGTGCTGGACACGGCGCAAAACCTCTATGAACGCCATCAACTCATCACCTACCCCCGTTCTGATTGCCGCTACCTGCCAGTGGAGCATTTCAGTCAACGGGCGGGTGTGTTGCAGGCCATCGCCCGAACCGCCACCGATCTCGCAGCGGCGGTCGATCAGGCCGACACCAGCCGACGCAGCGCAGCCTGGAACGACGACAAGGTGGATGCCCACCACGCCATCATTCCCACAGCCCGTGCGGTTGGCCTGGCCAGGCTGTCAAAGGCGGAACTCCATGTGTACGGTTTGATCAGCCGTTACTACCTGATGCAGTTCTACCCCGAGGCCATCCATCAGGAGGGCCGGCTCACCCTGGCCATTGGCGACCACCGCTTCCGCGCCACCGAAACCGCGGTGTCTCAGCCGGGTTGGAAAGCGCTGGAACTGAAACAACGGGAAGCCACCAAAGAGCCATCGGTCGCGCCACTTCCGCGACTGCAACAGGGCGATGCGGTGCTCTGTGAGCGCACCGAGATCAGGGAACGGCTGACCCAGCCACCGCAACACTTCACCGACGCGACGCTGCTGTCGGCGATGACCAACATCGCCCGTTTCGTCAGCGATGCCGAGTTGCGCAAGACCCTGCGGGAAACCGACGGCCTGGGCACCGAGGCCACCCGCGCCGCCATCATCGAGACCTTGTTCCGCCGGGAATACCTGCAGCGGGACAAG
>JBFHLR010000230.1:0-3631 GCA_041594735.1 Marinobacter sp. | reverse complement strand
TTCTGGCCGGGCAGCAGGTCGATGGCCAGCTCGTCGCCAGGCTGCCAGAAGCTGGAGATTTGCAGCATCGACGGCCCGCTGAGGCCGCGGTGGGTCACCAGCATCGGTTCGCGGAAGCTCATGCCGTTGCAACTCACCTCCACCGGGCAGCTCACGCCGGATAGCGGCGCCAGCTGTTCCTTCAGCGCCGGTTGCAGGGTGAACGGCACTAGGCCGGCGCGGGTGGGCAGCACTTCCAGGCCGAACTGGCGGGCGATGTCGTAGCCAAAGCCGGTGGCCCCCATGGTGGGGATGGACAGGCCGCCACAGGCCACCACCAGGGATTGGCATGCCAGCGTGCCGCCACTGGTGGCTAGACGGTAGCCGTCCGCCGTGTCGCTGATGTTCCGGATGTCAGTGTTCAGCCGTATCTCCGTACCGGACCAGTCGCATTCCGTCAGCAGGAGGTTGAGGATGTCCTTGCTGCTGTCGGCGCAGAACAACTGGCCGGCCGCTTTTTCCACATGCTCGACGCCGTGGCGCTCCACCAGCTCCAGGAAATGCTGGGGGGTGTAGCGCTTGAGGGCGGAGATGCAGAAATGGGGGTTGCTGGACAGGAAGTTGGCCGGGGTGCTGTTTAGGTTGGTGAAGTTGCAGCGGCCGCCCCCGGACATCAGGATTTTCTTGCCCGGCTTGTTGGCGTGGTCCACGACCAGCACCCGGCGTCCCCGGTAGCCGGCAGTGGCGGCACACATCAGCCCGGCAGCGCCGGCGCCAATGATGATGACATCGTAGTGTTGGGGCTTGGAGGGTGGAGGTGTCATATCATGCCAGTCAGCTCAAGTAGCACGGAAGTATACCGGCCAGGCGGGGCTTTTACATGGCCTATCGCCTCAGAGTTGGTTAGAATATGCACGCTTTTCGCCTGCCATCCCGATCTTGGTAAGAGATGTGTCCCGAATTTGTCTGACGGCCCTGCTGCTATTTTTACCGGCGTTCAGCTGGGCGTTTACCGTCACCTTTATAAACCCCGGCAAACACGACGAACCCTACTGGGTGGATGCCGCCAATGGCATGAAAGCGGCGGCCCGCAGCCTGGATATCGAGCTGGAGATCCTGTTTGCGGAGCGAGACCCGCTGCGACAGATCCAGTTGACCCGTGAGGTGGCTGCCCGCGCCCCACAGAGCCGGCCGGATTACCTGCTGTTATCGGTGGAAAAAGGCACCTTTAGCGAGCAGATGAGCGTGGCCGTGGACGCCGGCATTCAGGTGTTTCTGGCCTACAACGGCCTGTTGCCGGTGGAGCGGGCCCGCTTTGGTGGCCCACGGCAGCAGTTCGGCGAACTGCTGGGCTCGCTGATTCCGGTGGCGGAATCCGCCGGCGAGCTGACGGCGATGGCACTGCTGGACGAGGCCCGCCGACGGGGGCTGCGGGCGGCAGACGGCAAGATTCACATGATCGCCATTTCCGGTGACCGCTCCACCGACAGTTCCATCCGTCGCAATCGCGGCATGCAGGCGGTGGTGGACGCCAACGATGACCTGGTCCTGCATCAGATCGTGCATGCGGACTGGCGACGGGATATTGGCCAACTCAAGGCGGCGCAGCTGCTGGCGCGCTATCCCGAGGTATCGCTGATCTGGTGTGGTAACGACCTGATTGCCTTTGGCGCTATTGAAGCGGTGCAGGCCCGCCAGCAACGTCCCGGCACCGATGTGCTGGTGTCCGGTGTCAATACCTCCGAAGAGGCGATGAAGCGGCTGATTGCCGGCGAGCTGACAGCTCTGGCCGGTGGCCATTTCATGGCCGGTGCCTGGTCGCTGGTGATGTTGTACGACTACCACCACGGAGTGGATTTCGCCGACAGCGAAGGCCTTGAACTGCAGCGCCCAATGTTTTCCCTGTTTACCCCGGCCCTGGCCCAGCGCTACCTGGAGCGTTTTGCCGAGCCGGTTCCCCACATCGACTTCAGCCGTTACAGCAAGCACCGGTATCCGGAGTTGGACCGGTATCGCTTTGATTTCGGCCAGTTGTTGGAACCATGACCGTGCAAGCCGACGAGCGGCCGATCCAATCCATTTCCCGGGACATCTTGCGGCGAATGGTGTCGATTGCGGCACTGTTCGTGGTGCTGGTCAGCGTGGTACAGAGCTGGGTTCAGTATCGCAGCGAGATAGAACGAGTTGACGCTCTGGTGGCGACACTGGCGGGCAGTCACGTGCCCATGTTGACGGTGGCGCTGTGGGACATCGAGCCGGTGGTGGCCAGGCGTCAGGTGGCGATGATCGCCGCGCACCCGGAAATCGCGTCGGCCCGGTTGACGACGATGATCGGCATGACCTTCCAGAAGGGGACGGGCAGCGCCGATGATGGCGAGGATTTTGTGACCGCCATTCCCCATCCCCGGGGTGGCGAGGAGCCCCTGGGGGAATTGTCGGTGAGCTACAACTGGCAACAGATTCGTCAAAACATCCTGGTGTCGGTGGCGACGGCAACGGCGAAGCTGGCGCTGTTCATCTTGTTCATCTGTGTGCTGGTGTACCGGGTGATCGTCAGCCCGGCTGAAAAAGCCGTTGCGGCAGATTGCCCGGTACAGTTTGCGGCTGTCCCCGGATCGGGACAATCCGCCGTTGCAGATCCAGCGCCCGGAGCGACCCTTTCGAGACGAAATAGACCTGATGTCGGAAGGCTTCGACACCCTGCGGCAAACCATTGCCCGCTATCGTTCGGAGCGGGACCGGGCCATGGCGGCGCTGGCCATGGAACGGGACCAGTTGGAACAGCGGGTACTGGCCCGGACGTCGGAACTGGAGGAACACCGGCGGGAGCTGATTCGCCTGACCCGCACCGATCCCTTGACCGGCCTGGCCAACCGGCGTTACTTCGATGATGCCAAACGGCTGGAAGAGCGACGGGCCCGCCGGCAGGGCACGCCGATTTCCCTGGTGATGATCGATGTGGACCACTTCAAGGCCTATAACGATCGCTACGGCCACGCCGCTGGTGATCGCTGTCTGGTCAGACTGGCGCAGCTGATGCGGGAGCATTGCCGGCGGGCGGGAGAGCTGGCGGTTCGGCTGGGGGGCGAGGAGTTTGCCCTACTGCTGCCCGGTCAGGGCCGGCTGGCGGCCATCGAGCTGGCGCAGAAATTGCGCCAGTCGCTGTACGAAGCCAACCTGCTTCACGAAGGCTCGCCCATCGGCCGGGTGTCCGTCAGCATTGGCTGCGCCACCTGGGAGCCCGGTTGCGACCTGCCGCTGGATGAGAAACTGTTCGACCGCCTGCTCAGCCTGGCGGACCGACGGCTCTACCACGCCAAGCATCACGGTCGCAACCGGGTGGTCGCCGAAGACCGCGACTCGCTCGGCGTACCCTGGTAGCGCCTGGATAGAGCCTGGGTAGGGTGCTGAGTAGCGCCTTGGCAGCGCCCCGGTAGCAGGGGCCATGCCACTCAATCCAGCCGCACCTGCCCCTCCATGTAGAAGGCTGCCTGACCGGCAATGTGTACCCGGTCGCCCGCCAACTGGCACTTCAGCACCCCGCCACGGGCCGACAGTTGCCGGGCGGACAACCGCTCCTTGCCCAGCCGCTGTGCCCAGTAGGGCGTCAGCACGCTGTGGATGGAGCCGGTTACTGGATCTTCATCAATGC
>JBFHLR010000229.1:0-3638 GCA_041594735.1 Marinobacter sp. | reverse complement strand
TCCTGGTAGCTGTCCACGCCGAAGAACGACGGCGCCACCGATGACAGGAACGGCGCGTGCGCCATGGCGCCCACCGACGACACGTATTGCAACAGCTTCATGTCCGGGGTGGACGGGCTGAAGGCGTAATTACCGACCACCGCCCCTACCGGCTCGCCGCCGAACTGACCGTATTCGTCGGAATAAATATGCTTGTAAAACCCGGACTGGGTGACATCCGGCGCAAACTCGAAATCCTCCAGCAGCTCCGCCTTGGTGGCGTGCAGGATGTCCACCTTGATGTTTTCCCGGAAGTCGGTGCGATCGACCATCAGTTTCAGGCCACGCCAGGACGACTCCAGCGCCTGCAACCTGGGCGCGTGCAGCACCGCGTCCATTTGCGCACTGATTTTGCGGTCCAGCTCCACCACCATCTGGTCCACCAGGGCCTTGTTGACCGGCTGACCCTTGCCATCGCTCTTCAGCAGGTTGGCAATGAAGGTCGCCACGCCCTTGCGGGCAACGTCGTAGCCTTCGTCGGCCGGCGCCATGCGACTGTTGGCCATGACCTGATCGAGCAGGGAAGCGTCGCCGGTGGATTCGGAGACAGCCGAATGTTGTGCAGCAGTATCAGACATACCACATCCCTTTAGTATGTATTTGACGATTGTTAGACACAGAAAGTGTGAGACTCGCCACTATCCCGGTGGCAAGGGCTCCGCCAACCTATTCGCTGTCGCCGGTCGCCAGATCGAGTTCCTGCAGCAGCTGATCGCGGGCAGCCTCGCTGTCCAGCAGCTCCTGCAGTTTGGCCCGGAACGAGGGCACATTGCCCAACGGCCCCTTCAGGGCAACCAGCGCCTCACGCAGTTCGATCAGCTTGCGCACTTCCGGTACCTGTCGGGCAATGCTGTCGGGGGAGAAATCGTCCAGGCCCTGAAATTCCAGGTTAACCGGCAATTCCTCGGCCTCTTCGTCGAGCTGGTTAGGAACCGTGGTGGACAACGTCAGACCGGCCTCTTTCATCACCGACTGGAAATTGTTCTTGTCGACAGAGATGGACTTACGGTCTTCGAGCGGGGTTTCTTCGGGCTGTCCCTTGAAGTCACCAACGACAAACATCTTCAGCGGCAGTTCGGTCTCTGCCTGCTGATCACCGGTGGCGGGGACATACTTGATATTGATGCGCTCTTTCGGCGCGACGGAACCGTCCTTGGGCATGGTCTTGCTCCCTTGATCCTTTAGGGCTGATGACAATCCTTTGTCGTGCCCTCCTGGCACGCGACGGCAAAACAGTACACAGGAAAGACTGACCACTCAAGCAACAGATGGCCAGTTTTATGAACTCGGACTCATTCTGGGGCAAAAATTTGCCCCAGTCATTCTATCTACAGTGGCCGCCTTAGCGCTTCTTTGGCGTCCAGGCCCAGACCATCTCGATCTCGATGGGCTGCTTCTGTTCGCTGTCGCGGATGGTCACGGCAACGGCGGTCTCGCCTTTCTCCTCGGTGCGCATGCGCTGTTTTTGCTCCTCGGTGAGGTGCGCCTCTACCCGCATGTCACCCTTCGCCCGCTTGGTGTATTCGGCGTGGGCAGTCTTGATCACCGGCACTTTGTCGTCGGGCACGTTCAGCCCCACCAGGAAGCCGGTGGCGGATTCCGCCAGCAGCAGCGAGGCCACCGCATGGACGCCACCAATGTGGTTTTGTACCCGACGCTTGTTGGCGATGCTGATCACACAGCGGTCCTGATCCAGGGATTCGATGCGGATGCCCGCGGTTCCGGTGAACGGCACCGCCTTGCCAAAGAACAGCGACAGCGCCCGGGACCGGGCGAAATCAGGCAACGCATTAATTTTACTGACGATGCCCGCGAGACGATTGGTTGCTGCCATGTTTCTCTCCAGTTAGCTTATAATCTGGCGCAGGACAATAACCGATTCGTCGGAGGAATGGAACGCGAAGGCAATGACGCCCGCTACCACGGCCGCTAAGCTGCCCCGACAGCGTCAGGAAGCCACGTGACGGATCGCCCGGCCTGCGGGCCCGGGGTTTCGCGAAGTGTTTCCCCATGAGACACACCAACCGATAAAAGGACATAACCATGAGTGACCTGAAAGCCAAATTCGACGAGGCGGTCAACTTCATCCAGACCGGCGAAGGCGACGTCAAGCCCTCCAATGAACTGAAGCTGGAATTCTATGCCCTGTACAAGCAAGCCACCGAAGGCGATGTCAGCGGCAAGCGCCCGGGCATGATGGATTTTGTCGGCCGCGCCAAGTACGACGCCTGGGAACAGCTCAAGGGCACCTCCACCGACGAAGCGATGCAGACCTACATCGACCGTCTGGAAGCACTGAAGGGCTAATACGCCCCACCCTTCGTCCTGACCGCCGGCGGCGGTGGTCTGGGCGATCCGGTCTACGGACGAAATTTTGCGACTTTCAAACGATTGTCATATCATGCCGCCACCATAACAAAAACAATGTATCTGGAAGATTCCCCATGCAATTGATCGAAGCGCTGGAGCACTCACAGCCCGGCTTGCTGACCCGCGTGACGCTCGCAATCCACAAGCACGAGCTGAATCAGCGCACCGAACAGAACTATTTGCACTGGATCACCCGCTTCGTACTCTTTCACGACCAAAAAGACGTCGAGATGCTGGTCCAGGATGACCGCCAACAATTCCTGAGTTACCTGCGTGACCGCATACAGGTGTCACGGGCGCGGCTGAACCAGGCTCGCCAGGCGTTGTCCTTCTTCTATGAGGATGTACTGGGCAAGAACGACCAGACCGCCGCCCACGCTGCGGCCTGAACGGTGATCAGCGCTCGGAGATAGAAGCCCCGTAAGCCTGATAGGCGCGGTTGGCGGGCGGTTGGATGCTGTAGGTGTTGCCGTGGGTCTGTCCGGGGATGGCGCGCGGATTGCTGAAGCGGATATTCACCGGAATTTCCGAACGGCCCAGGTCGGTACGACCGTCATTGGGCTGCAGCGCCAGCGGATCCAGGTAATAGTCTTCCTCGCCCTGGGCCACCGCCACACCGGAGGCCGGTGCTTCGAGACCACCCTCGATCACGGTGTTGGCCAACGACTCCTCCGCCATAAATCGTAACCGGATGGTGTCCATGGTAGAGCGTTCACGGAATTCAAACGCCTCCGCCCCGGCGTCCTCAGCCTGGACGACCACCGGCCCCAGCAACCCGACCATTGCGGCCATCGCCCCGAACACCGCCATCCTCCCAGGCAACTCTGGCAACCCAACACGTCTGGATAAGCGCGTCATCACTCTCACTCCTGCATGGCCAGACTACCGGGTTACCCTCGTGATGACGGTACCGGGTGTATCGACTGACCGGACATGACAATTTTCGAACAGTTTATCGCCACCGGACATGAGATGGTCACTTATTCGCCAATTTTGTGACAACCATCACTCGGCTCCCTGTCCAATCGCCCCGAAAGCCAACCAGCATTGAGTATTGTTTGTGTTATGAGAGTATTTAAGAGTGCTAGGGAGCCTCTGATTAACTCCGGATCTCCTCTGGCTTTCGGAGCCATTCCCAATCAAGGCGTGACTTTGCAGTAATGCCGGGGCCTTTCAAGAAGTCGCAACGCGGAGTGGGGATGGCTCCGAACGCCCCGCAGGGCGCGCTC
>JBFHLR010000228.1:0-3643 GCA_041594735.1 Marinobacter sp. | reverse complement strand
GCAGTAGCCTTTGATGGTGCCGGCTTCCAGGGTGGAAGGCATTTGCGGCGGCGGGGTCACCGACAGGTGCACGTCCGCTTCCAGGGTGCCGCTGGTGTCGCCCCGTTGCGGCGCGTAGTAGCCCGGGTTCAGGCCGCCGGCAGCAAGCCAGTAACGCAGCTCGTAGTTGTGGGTGGACACCGGGAACACCATGCCCATGGGGAAGCGTTCGCCGCGTTCCCTGTGGGCGTCCACCACCGGCTTCAGGGCCTCGGCGCTGATGGGGTGGACCGGACTGCCGTCGGCCTGGCTGGGAATATGCTCGCGCATATCTTCCCAGACATCGTTGGATACCGTGATGCCGTTTCCGTTCAGGTCCATGCTGAAGGCGGTAATGATATTGGCCTGGGTGCCATAGCCGATAGTGGCGCCCAAGGGCTGGCCCGCCAGCATGTGGGCGCCGTCCAGCTCACCGGTGATGACCCGGTCCAGCAGCACTTTCCAGTTGGCCTGCGCCTCCAATTCCACGAACAGACCTTCATCGAGGAAGTAGCCTTGCTCCCAGGCCACCGCCAGCGGCGCCATGTCGGTCAGTTTGATGAACCCCAGTTTGAGGTCCGGTTTTTCCGCCGGGCCGATCTCGGCCTGGACGGATTGCAGCCATCCACTGCAGAACAGCAATACAACCAATAGCGGCTTCAACTTCAACTTCATCTTCTTCTCCTTTGAAGAACTCAGAAAATAAAAAAAACGCCATGACCTCCGGTCGATCGACCGAGGGTGGGCGTCTTTGCCAATCTTGATGTCGAGTTGTCATGCCGGGTGGATCCAAGGCCGGCGATGCATGCTGTTCTAGTTAATGCAGCTTCTGTGCCACAATCAAGAAATCAATAAAAACAACAGGTTAAGTTTAATTTTCCTGGGAAAGAGCGGTTGATGAGGGTTTCAGTGCACGAAGTTGAGCGCCTTGCCTCAAAGTCGGGCGGGAGTCGTCGCAAAGACGTGAAGACAGAAAAAGCGTGAGGACAGAAAAAGACGTGGGGACAGAAAAAGTGTGAAGGTAGAACAAATGGAGGAGCAGCAAAGCCGTGGCGTTGGGGCGACGGAGCCTTACTGTCTTGTGGCTACCACTCGTGGAGGCGTTCGCCCAGCAGGCTGTCGCTGGCCACGCTGACCGGGCCACGGCGTCCGTTCAGGGTAAAGGGGCGGCGATGTCGGCCTTCGGTTTTGCCGTCGATCAGTGGGGTGTCAATGCCGAAGGTGTCGGCCGCCTTGCGGTACAGGGCCGGCTTGACCACTGACTTGAGGGTGGCGAGGTCGCTCCTGGCCATCTGGCCATGGCATTCCAGCCGGGTGGCCAGCCAGTGGGCCTGGGACAGCCAGGGAAAATTGGCGGAATTGCGGAAGAAATGCTGGTTCAGCCTGGGATGGAACAGGCTAAAAGGGTGGTGTTCGAGGCCGTCGATCTGGGTGCCCAGGTATTCCGGGCGTGCCAGTACCCGGCGCAGTTCCGGATGGTTGCCGGGCTCATCGAGCCAGCGGCAGGCGCCGAGCAGGGCGTGGATCAGGCGCAGGTGAATGGCCGGGTGCTGATCCGCCCAATCGGCGCGCATGCCCAGTACCTTTTCCGGGGCGTTCTGCCAGATCTGGTGGCTGGAATGGAGAATCCGCCCCAGGCCCTTGAGCTCCAGCAAGGTATTCCAGGGTTCGCCGACGCAGCAGCCCTCAATGGCGCCGGCGCGAAAGGCGTCGACCATCTGCACGGGGGACACCGGCACGATCTGGATGTCATCGGTGCACACCGGGCCGGCGGAATTGAGCCAGTCCCGCAGCTGCAGGTCATGGCTGGACCAGGGGGCCACCGAGGCTAGCTGGATCGGACGGCCCCGCTCCCGGGCCAGCTCGATCAGGCAGTGGGCGGAGGCGATGGGGTCATCCACCTCGGCGCCACGGGCGAGCAATTGGTGGTAGAGCTTGTTGGCCAGGGTGATGCCGTTGCCGTTGCGGCTCAGCACCATGCCGGTGACCACCGCGGTGGTCGGGCCGCCGCTGGCCAGTGACATGGTTAATGGCATCGGGGCCAGCATCTGGGCGCCGTCAAGCAGGCCGAAACTGATCTTGTCCCGCACCGAGGCCCAGGCGCCTTCCCGGATCAATTCGACCTGGAGTCCCTCGGTGTCGAACAGGCCCAGTTCCTGGGCCATGATCAGCGGCGCACTGTCGAGCAGGGGCACAAAGCCCAGCCGAATCTTGAAGCCCGGGTGCTTGTGCAACTGAGTCAGTGCGGCCATGGTGAGGTGGCCTCAGGAGGCGTGTTTGAGGGCGTTGCCGTTGGCCGCCGCCAGGTCGCTCTCGGGGGCAAGCAGCTCGATGACACGCTGGGCGATTACCGCCAGCCGTTCACTGTGATCCATGGCGGATTTACGCAGTACCTGGTAAGCGGCGTCTTCGTCACAGCCTTCGCGTTTCATGATCAGGCCCTTGGCCCGCTCGATCAGCTTGCGATCTTCCAGTGCCGTGCGGGTTTGAGCGAGCTCGGTACGCAGGGCCTGGAAGGATTCAAACTGCACCACCGCCGAATCGATGATGGAGCGCACCCGGTCCGGCTGAAGACCATCCATGACGTAGGCGCTGACGCCGGCGTGCAGGGCGGCCTTGATGGTGGCCCGGTCGGCGGGCTCGTTGGCGCAGAACACGATGGGACGGGGTGCGTGCTCGTTCATGGTGCTCATGTTTTCCAGGGTATCCCGGTCTGGCAGGTCCATGTCGATAATGACCATGTCCGGCTCGTCCCGGGCAACCGCGGCGGTCAGGCCGGTGGCGTCGGGACGTTGACTGATTACCTCGTGACCCTCCTGCTCGAGTGCCAGTTTTACCAGGCTGGCTCGGTCGCTGTCCTTGTCGATAAGGAGTATGCGGAGTGGGTCTTGTGCATTCATGACGGCATTCCTCTGAAAACTGTACTTGGCGTGCGTGTTACCGTTGACTCGATCCCGAATAGAGCAAATAGTTTGCCAATCCTGTCCAAAGTGTAGAAATTCAGCATGCCGCGCATTTTGTGCCTGCATTGATCAAAAATAAGGCAGGACATTGTGCCCGGTTTCTGTGCATTATTGGGGAAGGATGCACCAAATTGTGCTGGATGGTTCGGGAAAACCGGGCCCGGTGGGGGCTAAGGCCCTGATTGGCTGAGGGTGGCCCTGTTATTGCTTCCCTATTGGTCAAAGATCTTAACGAATTGAATGCACCTTTGATTCGGCGCCGGAGCCCGACAGTCACCATGACCGCGAATGAGCGGTTAATGGTGGAACGTTCGGGCTTTTTTTATGGGCCGGACGAGAATTTCGGGAGACACCGTGACTGCTTCTAACACGGCCTCATGCCACACCACCTGTCCCTATTGTGGGGTGGGTTGTGGTGTTGTTACCAAGACCACAGACCGGCTGACGGTCAGCGGTGATACTGCCCATCCGGCCAATCTCGGGCGTCTGTGCGTCAAGGGCACCAATCTGCACGAAACCACCGACCTCAGCGGTCGCCTGTTGCAGCCCCGGGTGGCGGGTCGTCAGGTGGCCTGGAGCGAGGCCGTCGATGAGAGCGCCCGCGCCATCCGCGAGTCCATCGACCGCTACGGTCCCGAGTCCGTGGCGTTTTATCTTTCCGG
>JBFHLR010000227.1:0-3653 GCA_041594735.1 Marinobacter sp. | reverse complement strand
CAGTCAGCGTGATGTGGCGACCCAGCATCTGGCCCAGGGTCTGCGGCACCCGGATCACAATTTGCCCTTGACGGTGATTGTGTCCACCCTGAATAACGACGCCGAGCTGACGTCATCGGCCGCTCGGCGTGGCCATGTGGCGTTGTACATCTGCGACCCGGAAGTGGGGAGCAATGTGTCGGCGGAGGTGTTGCACGACCTCTACCAGCTCACCCGAGCAGAAGCCTCGGTAGCTATTAGTCTGGTCAATGGCCTGGGCCTGAAAGAGATAGCGGGAGAGAAAGGCGTTTCCCTGGAAACGGTTCGGGCACAGCTGAAACAGATCTTCCTGAAGCTGGGGGTCAACAAACAGCAGGATGTGATTCGTGTGCTACTGGGAAGCGTGCCGGACATGCAATGACGCAGTCAGGGGAGTAAGTGCTGCTCCCCTTTAGAGACGAGACAGCACTATAAAAAAAGGCAGCCGAAGCTGCCTTTTTTAGAGAATTGTCTGCGACTTACAGCGCGACAACATTCTCTGCCTGAGGGCCTTTCTGGCCGTCAGTTACAGTGAATTCTACCTGCTGGCCTTCGGCCAGGGTCTTGAATCCACCGCCTTGAATGGCGCTGTAGTGAACGAATACGTCAGCTCCGCCTTCGCGAGTGATGAAGCCAAAGCCTTTGGATTCGTTGAAGAACTTAACAGTACCGGTAATAGTAGACATATATAAACTTCCTGAAATCAATCAAATAGATTGTTGGGGGCCATCGTTGTGATGACTATCCAACGGAATGCGGGAACTAATAAACAGGCGGGATCAAAAACAGGACGATGTACTACTACTTGGAAGCGTCTTATTCGTGAACTGCTTTGCTAACTCTTTCCTACGACGCTCACTGTACCTTTTCGGATTCGAAATAGCCAAGACTTTCTGCATAGGCATTTCCACGCACGCTCATATCCATCTCCAAAGACCTGATGAGACCGGATGGGCGTTTGTCTGGACCCAGGCACAAGGATGTACCGGCAATGGATGGTCAGAGAGTTGATCGAGTCGATCATCCAGTCCAGGGCGGCAAGGAGCCAAGGCTGCGTCTTATCCGATGACAGCTTCGGGCCGTTCTGGGTATGGATATCCCACTCAATAGCCAGGGGGTGGCGCTGTGGTTGCGGAGCCGCGACCGGGCCGATTCGCGGGAGTGTATAGAAGGTGTAACAGCATCGCCCGGGGTGAGCCGGGCGTTGCTTTTCCGATATGCCCCGGCGATGTCAGGCCAGGTCGAAGCGGTCGGCATTCATCACCTTGTTCCAGGCGGTGACGAAGTCAGACACAAATTTCTCCTTGGCATCGTCCTGGGCATAGACCTCCGCCAGAGCCCGCAGCTGAGAGTTGGAACCAAACACCAGATCCACCCGGGTTCCAGTCCACTTCACCGCCCCGGTCTTGCGATCACGCCCCTCGAACAGGATGGCATCACTGGACGTTGGTTGCCATTCCGTGCCCATATCCAGCAGGTTGATGAAGAAGTCATTGGTCAGCTTACCCGGATGCTGGGTGAACACGCCGTGTTGGCTGTTACCGTGATTGGCTCCCAGCACCCGCAGGCCGCCGATGAGTACGGTCATTTCCGGTGCGGTCAGTGTCAGCAGTTGGGCGCGATCGAGCAGCAGCTCTTCCTCGGTAACGGAGAACCTGGCCTGGGCATAGTTACGGAAGCCATCGGCGCGCGGTTCCAGTGGCTCGAAGGATCGCACGTCGGTTTGGTCCTGGTTGGCATCGGTCCGGCCCGGTGCAAACGGTACCGCCATGGCGTGTCCGGCATCCTTGGCGGCCTTCTCGATGGCGGTGGCACCCCCCAGTACGATCAGGTCGGCCAGGGAAATCTTTTTGTCGCCGGACTGAGCGTCGTTAAAGGCTTGTTGTACGCCCTCCAGCGTCTTCAGTACCTTGGCGAGTCGGGCGGGCTCGTTCACCGCCCAGTCTTTTTGCGGCGCCAGGCGAAGTCGGGCGCCGTTGGCTCCGCCGCGCATGTCCGACCCTCGGAAGGTGGAAGCGGAGGCCCAGGCGGTGGACACCAGCTCGGCCACGGACAGTCCGGTGGCCAGAATCTTGCCTTTCAGGTCCGCAACGTCCTGGGGGTTAACCAAATCATGGTCCAGTGCCGGCACCGGGTCCTGCCAGATCAGGTCCTCGGCGGGCACCTCTGGTCCGAGGTAGCGGGCCTTGGGCCCCATGTCCCGGTGGGTCAGCTTGAACCAGGCGCGGGCAAAGGCATCGGCGAACTCATCCGGGTGCGCGTGGAAGTGCTCGGCGATCTTGCGGTAGGCCGGGTCTTCGCGAAAGCCCATGTCTGCCGTGGTCATGATCGGGGCATGGCGCTTGTTGGGGTTGTGGGCGTCGGGGACGGAGCTTGCGGCCGCATCACCCTTCGCGACCCACTGGTGGGCGCCCGCCGGGCTCTTGGTCAGCTCCCATTCGTTGCCCAGCAGGGTATCCAGATAGCTCATGTCCCACTGGGTGGGGGTGTAGTTCCAGGCGCCCTCGATGCCGCTGGTAATGGTGTCTTCACCCTTGCCGCTGCCCAGGCTATTGCGCCAGCCGAGACCCTGGGCTTCCAGGGGTGCCGCTTCCGGGTCGGGGCCGACGTGGGCCGGATCACCGGCGCCGTGGCACTTGCCGAAGGTGTGGCCGCCGGCGGTGAGAGCGACGGTCTCGTAGTCGTCCATCGCCATCCGGCCAAAGGTCTCACGCACATCCCTGGCTGAGGCGAGGGGGTCCGGGTTGCCATCGGGACCTTCCGGGTTCACGTAGATCAGCCCCATCTGCACCGCAGCCAGGGGGTTCTCCAGCTCCCGGTCGCCGGAATAGCGGCTGTTGGCCTTGTCGCTGGTGGCCAGCCACTCCCGTTCAGCGCCCCAGTAGATGTCTTCTTCCGGTTCGTAGATGTCCTCGTGGCCGCCGCCGAATCCGAAGGTCTTAAAGCCCATGGATTCCAACGCGACATTGCCGGCCAGGATCAGCAGGTCTGCCCAGGACAGCTGGTTGCCATACTTCTGCTTGATGGGCCACAGCAGTCGACGGGCCTTGTCCAGGTTGCCGTTGTCCGGCCAGCTGTTGAGGGGGGCGAAGCGCTGGTTACCGGTGTTGGCACCGCCGCGACCATCGCCAATGCGGTAGGTACCGGCGGCGTGCCAGGCCATGCGGATCATCAGCGGGCCATAGTGACCATAATCCGCCGGCCACCAGTCCTGGGAATCGGTCATCAGCGCACTGAGATCTTGTTTTACCGCTGCCAGATCCAGCCGCTTGAAGGCTTCGGCGTAGTCGAAATCCGGGGCGAGGGGATTGGACAGTGGCGAGTGCTGGTGGAGAATCTTGAGGTTCAGCTGGTTGGGCCACCAGTCCTGGTTGCCTGGGCCTGTGCTTCCCATGCTGGTGGACGAGCCATGCATGATCGGACACTTGGCTGTGGAACTGCCGTTGGTTTTGTCCATTGTCGACTCCCGTTTCGTGGCGTTGGCGAGCAAGAGCAGTCATTGACGCCTTTACCACGTTAACCGGTCTTCGGTCGGGAGGCGGTAGCGATCGTGTCTGCTCAAGTTGTGTCTATACATTTTTAGCAACGGGACCGGGGGACAGCTAGTTGCTTTTTCCAACCGGCGCCATAGTTTT
>JBFHLR010000226.1:0-3661 GCA_041594735.1 Marinobacter sp. | reverse complement strand
CGAAAGGTTCCAGCGCCGCGCCGGCGTCCCGGCTTAGCACTTCCCGCAGCCGGTCCGGGTGTTGCCGTGCCAGGCGCCCCTGCATGGCCCGCATCACCAGGTCACGCAGCGGGTTGCGTCGAGCCAGCCAGCCGGACGACGCCTGCAGTCGTTGCAGGTGTTTGCGGTCGGGGGCCTGGGCCCAGTGACCGAGCGCGGTGCGCACGGCCAGGGAATGTCGGGGGGCGTACACCGCGCCGGTCAGCATCAGATAGAAGAACGAGACCAGCCCCGCAATGGCCAGGGCCAGCAGGACCAGAATGACAGGGCCACCCATCTCGACCAGTTGTTGCAGCGGTCCGGACAGGCCGTCAGGGGATGCGCTGAGCAGAGTATCTGACATGGTTGCACCAGTATGGAAGTAAACTGGCGAATGATAACGATTAGCGTTAATGAATAAAAGGTGCGGTCGGCACTTTGTGGGCCATCTGTTACACTCTAACCAACACTACCGCCAGTAACGGGCGGCTATCGAACGCGTTCTGCGCCATTCCTGCTGGGTGTTGCCTGAGCTCATGTTGCGTCGTTGGCTGGACAGTCTGGTTAATCGAGCCGTCCTCTTGGTCGTCGTGGCGATATTTCTCACCGCGGTGGCGGTCACGATGGCCAATAGCCTGGCCAGCCGTCAGGAACTCAAGGCCCAGGCCGAGGCCCAGGTCGCATCCCTGGCAACCCTCATTGCCACGGAGCTTGACCGCAAGCTGGTGGAGCGGCGCGATGCCCTCACCGATGTGGCCCAGGCGCTGACCATGGAAACCGCGGCCTTCGAGGGCCGGGCCCAGTTGCTGGTGGAGCGACAAGTGGCCCTGCGGCATCTGTTCGATGCCATCTACCTGCTCGATGCCCGCGGCATTGTCATCGGCGAGTATCCCCGTGAATCTGCCCAGGCCGGCTTCGATGCCAGCGGCCGGGCCTACTTCCAGCAGGCCTCCCAACAGCTGACGCTGGTGCTCTCAGAGCCCTATCGATCCCGTCACAACGCTACTCCCACCATCATGATGGCGACGCCGGTGTTTAACCATCAGGGCCGTCAGATGGGGGTGCTCGGGGGTGCCCTGCGGCTTGAGGGCGATAATTTCATGGCCGATCTGGCCGATGTCCGGCTGGGCCAGCACGGGTACTTGTTTGCCGCTACCCACAGCGGCATCACCCTGGCCCACGGCCGCGATCCTGGCCTGGTGCTGCAGCCGACGTCCGCGCGCAGCGAGGCCATCCAGGCGGCGCTAACCGGCTATGAGGGTACCCGACTGTCGCTGAATCAGCAGGGACTGGAAACCCTGATCTCGGTGAAACAGCTGGACCAGGCGCCCTGGTTTGTGGCCACGGTGTGGCCATTGCAGGAAGCCTTCGCGGCCGCCGAACGTCTGGCCGAGATTCTGTTGTGGGTGGTGCTGGCGGTGCTGCTGGTGCTGGTTCCCCTGGCCCTGCTGGTGTATCGGCGGCTGCTGGCGCCGCTGACCGACCTCGCCGACCAGATCACTGAGCGTCACCTCGGCTTGCGGACCCGCCCGGTGAAGGTGGGCGGTGGCCGGGAAATCCAACAGGTGGCGGATACCTTCAATACCGTCATGGACGAGCGCAGCGACGTGGTGGCATCGCTGGCGGATCGGGAGGCATTCTTCCGCTCGCTGTCCCAGAGCGCCCCCATCGGCATCCTGCAGGCCGATGTCCTGGGACGGATCGAGTTTGTGAATCCCGCGTTTGAACACCTGGTCGGTGTCGCCGCCGACGAGCTGCGTCATCGTTACCTGTCTGCCTTCATCTACCAGGAAGATCGGGACGAGGCAGTGAACAAGTGGCTCCACGCCCGCGATGTGGGGGACATCTACCGGGGCCAGTTCCGAATTCGGCATCGCCCGGAAGACCGCATTATCTGGGTCGATGTCATGACGGCGCGCATCGACGCCGCCGACAAGACCCTGGGCACCATTACCGTGGCCAGGGACATTACCCATGAACTGGAAGTGGAGGCGGAGCTGAAGGCCGAGCAAGGCCGTGCGGACAGCATTCTCGGGGTCCTTCAGGAGGGTGTGCTGCTGACTGACCGGGAGGGTGAGATCCGGTTCTGCAACGAGGCCGCCCGGGCCTACCTGGGGGCAGACTCGGCGGGCAACTTCTTCGAGCTGGTGTCGGTGGAGGCGGAGGAGGGTGTCACCTGGGACGCCGAGCGCTTTCAGGCAGAGAGTGAAGTGCCGCTGCTGGACGGCGTGCTGCACAACCATCGCGGTGACCGCTTCGATATTGAGCTGACCATGTTGCGGCTGAATCCCGGGGAGGCGCTGGAGCGCCTGGTGTTTGTACTACGGGACGATTCCGAACGGCGTCGCCAGGAAAAGCGCCTGTCCTGGGAAGCCACCCACGACAGTCTCACCGGCCTGCTGAACCGGCGTGCCTTTACCGCCTCCCTGATCAAGTGCCTGGGGGAAGCGCCGGCCCAGTCCACCGCCAGCGTGGTGATGCTGATCGATCTGGACCACTTCAAGCCGGTGAACGACCAGGGCGGCCATCTGCTCGGCGACGAGTTGCTGCGGGAACTGGGCGCAGCGTTGTCCGGCTCGGTGCGTAAATCCGATACGGTGGCCCGGCTGGGTGGCGATGAGTTTGGCATTGTGTTGCCGGCCTGTGGCCTGGCCAGGGCCGAGGCGCTGGCGGAGGACATTCGCCAGGCGGTGGCCTCGGTCAGGGTTGGTCAGAGCGGTCAGCAATTCGGGGTCACCGCCAGCATCGGCCTCACCGAAGTATCGGCCCAGGATAACGGGCCCCGGGAAACCGTGGCGCGGGCGGACGAGGGCTGCTATGCCGCCAAGGCGCGGGGTCGAAACACCGTGGTCGCGGTGCCACTGCCGCCGGAGCCATAAGGTGTTTTTAACCCAGCCAGCCGCTGCTGGCGGCCGCCTGCCACAGCAGGCGCAGCGCCAGCAGTGACAGCAGCACGTTAAAGATGCGGCTGAAATGGCGGTTGCTGAGTCGTTTGAGGACATGCAGGCCCAGCCAGGTGCCGGCAAATCCGAACAGAATCATGGCGATGATAAACCACAGCCAGTCCTGGAACACAAACCCCGCTACCGTGAACACCAGGGCCTTGGGAGCGTGCTGCAGCACCATGGCCTGGGCAAAGGTGGCGATGGTGGTGAAGCGGTTGCTGTGTATCTGCTTGATGAATGCCGCCACCAGCGGACCGGTGGCGCCGACAAACAGGCTGACGAAGGTGGTCAGCGCCGATGCAACGAACACGCCGGTGCGGCCGAAGGCGGCGCCGGGCAGCGCTGGGCCCCAGCACAGGTAGAGCACAAACAGCCCGATGGTGAGCTGCCAGAGATGGGCGGGCAGATCCACCAGCAGCCAGGCGCCGAGGCCGGCGCCCACCACCACCCCGGGGGCAAACGCCGCGATCACCCGCCAGTCGGCCCGGCGCCAGGTCATCGCCGCCCGGCCGCCGTTGGAGCCCAGCTGAACCAGGCCATGCACCGGAATAATCGCGGCCGGCGGCAGCCACAGCGCCAACAGCACCAACATCAGTACGCCGCCACCGGCACCGAGGCTGGCGGTGATCAGTGAGGTCAGGGTGGAACACAGCAGCAGGATGATGACGGTGGTGGCGGTCAGGCCTTCGGGAATGAGG
>JBFHLR010000225.1:0-3712 GCA_041594735.1 Marinobacter sp. | reverse complement strand
CAGTGGCCCGCCCTCTACGGCCACCTGCCGCTGAACCCGCAGGCGTCCGACGCGCTCTTCTTCCCGTCGGCGTTCCCGGACCAGGACAACTGTCCCGGACTGAATGGTGCGGCCGAGGTGTATGACCCTGACAGCCGCCCCGACGGCCTGCGCTGCGGTCTGCTGGACTACATGATCAGCCAGTTCGGCCCGCGCCCGGCGGAAAACTGGTCACCGAACGAGCAACTGCTGGCCCGGGGCTTCGGTGGCATTCCGTTGGATAATGTCGGGGTGCAGTACGGTCTGCGCTCACTGCAGCAGGGGATGATCAGTCCGGATCAATTCCTGGCGGTCAACCGCGACATCGGCGGGCTGAACGTGGACATCCGCTTCCAGGATGCCCGTTTCAAAGCGGACCCGGCGGCCCTGAGTCACGCCTATCGCACTGGCGCCATCAACACCGCCGAGCACCTGGCCAACGTGGCCATCATGGACCTGCGCGGCCCCGACCCCGGCATCGCCCACGACGCCTATCACTCCTGGCAAATGCGGGCGCGCATGGAAGCCACCCAGGGCCACGCCGACAATCACGTGATCTGGTACGGCGCAGCGCCGCTGGTTGGCGACACGGTGTACAGCACCGAGGCGCTGGTGGTGATGGATCGCTGGCTAGCCAACATCGAGGCAGACGACAGCGCCACGCCGGTCGAGACCAAGGTAGTGGATCAGAAACCGCCCCAGGCCCGGGACCGCTGCCTGCAGACCTCGTCGCTGTTCAACCCGGATGGTCCGATCATTCCGATGACCGGCAACCTGCTGTACCCGGACCCGATCATCCCCGGCCTGAATCCGGCCCTGTTGCCGCCGCCTCCGGCGGAAGCAGGCCTGATCGTGGACGCGGAATCGGGCCAGGTCTGCGGCCTGGATTTGACCGCCCTCAATGAGGCTGGCCTGCCCACCACGGTGACCGCCCCCCTCACTGACGCCATCGTCCAGCATCAGCAGCTGGTCGTGCAGAGCCGCTTCGGCACCCCCCGCACCCTGGCTGGTGATTCCATCAAGACGCTGACCAACAAATGCCGGCTCAAGCCGGTGGATTCGGCGGACTATGCCGAGAATCCGCTGGTGGATGACGCCGAGGCGTTCGCTGACAAAGTCACTGAGTTGTTCCCCGGTGGGGTCTGCGACTACAGTCAGCCGCCAGTCGGCGCGGTTGAGACCCAGACCTGGCTGCACTACGGCACAGCGGACCACGTGGTCTATGGCGGAGAATCGCTGCCAGCCGAGGTGCCCAGCTCCCGCCAGGGTTGGGCGTCTCCAGCCTTCGAACTGGGCCTCTAGTCTAGTCTAGTCTCCGGGCATGATTGGGCGCGTTTCGCTGCCGATCATGCCCGGAGTGGCCGTTAACACAAGTTTCCCGCCCAACCAGCAAACCCTACAGTCAACCACGCCCCAACATCGGGCGTGGGCCGGTGGATGCGTTCAACCGCGGCGCTATCAACCGCTGACTTATCAATCGCTGGCTTATCAACCGCTAGAAAGCACCGACAACAGTTTCTGGGTGTGCTCAACCGTCTCAATCCCCAGACTGGTGAGGTAGCCACCATCCTGCTGGGTGATCAATCCCTTATGGAAGAGGCGGGCGGCGGCGGCAATGGCCTCGGGAGAGGCTGCATGCTGATGTACTTTGATGCCTTCCTGGGAGGAGGCGGATTCGAACAGGCTCAACAGATTAAGCTCGGCAATCTGGTCAGGCGAGAACGGCATAGGATCCTCAAAGTGTTAGGGAACTTACCCTAGTGTGGTACAAGGCATCGGCTTTCGCCAACACCGCCTCTGTTGGCCAACACCGTAGGTGACGCCCGTCATGGTTGAAGGCCATTCATCCGGCATCAATGAGCTGACAATACTGACCTGACCTCGCCGACTCACCCCCAAAATATGAACCACCGCACACTTTCTGCAGCGGATGGGAACGGACATGACAGTTCATTCGTTATTACTGGGGGCTTCAAAATGATGCCCCACCACACCCAATAACAACCGATAACTCTAACGATCCACAGGAGCCCTCATGCACGTACGGAAACTGCTGGCCGCACTGGCCGCTACGAGTGTGCTAGCCAGCGCACAGAGCTTTGCCTTCCCGCTTGTCAGCGCCGACAGCAACACCGCCACCGAGGCGCCGACCGCCGGCCAGGTACTGGAGAACCGCTACATCGTCAGCCTGTCACCCAATCTGCCGGGACTGCTGGGATTGGCCAGTTTCAAGGACAGCGTGCAGTCACTGCTGACCGCCGTCGGCGGCGGTGACCTCATCCACCTCTACCAGCACGCCCTGTCCGGCGCCGCGGTCGGCCTGACCGCCAGCCAGGCGGCACTGCTCGAAAGCATGCCAGGAGTACTGGCCATCGAACCGGACACCGTGGTTCAGGGAACCGGCGTCCAGACCGGCGCCACCTGGGGCCTTGACCGCTCCGACCAACGCTACCTGCCGCTGAACAACACCTATGACTATCCCGACAGTGCCGGTACCGGCACCACCGTGTATGTCATTGACACCGGCCTGCGAGCCACGCACCAGGAGTTCACCGGCCGGGTTACCGAAGGCCGTAACTTCGTTGCCGGGTTTGGCCTACTCGGTCTGGGCGGTTTTCTGTTCTCCACCGACCCCAGCGATACCGATGACTGCAATGGCCACGGCACCCACGTCGCCAGCACCGCGGTAGGCACTGACTACGGCATCGCCAAACAGGCCCAGATTTCGGCCGTTCGGGTATTGGACTGCAATGGCTCCGGCAGCAACGCCGACGTCATTGCTGGGGTTGACTGGGTAGCCGCCAATCATCAGGCTCCCGCCGTGGCGAACATGTCTCTGGGTGGCGGCAATTCCGACGCCCTGGATTCGGCGGTGCGGGGCGCCGTCGCCAGCGGGGTAACCTTCGTGGTGGCCGCCGGCAATGACGACGCCAACGCCTGCAACGGCTCGCCCAACCGGGTTACCGAAGCGGTCACCGTGGGCAGCACCACCAGCAACGACCAGCGTTCGTCGTTCTCCAACTACGGCGCCTGTGTGGACGTTTTTGCGCCGGGCTCCAACATCACCGCCGCCTGGTATCAGTCGGACACCCAGACCAACACCATCAGCGGTACCTCCATGGCCGCACCTCACGTGGCCGGCGCGGCGGCACTGCTGCTGGCCAATGATCCGGATCTGGAACCTGCCGACGTGTTCGCGGCCCTGCTTGATGGCGCCACGTTGAATGTCCTGAGCGGCATCGGTGCCGGCTCACCGAACGCCCTGCTCAAAACCCCGCAGTAACCGCCCGCCTAACGGCAGCGATCAGGCAGGGCTCCCGGTACTACCGGGGGCCCTGCCCCTTACCATCGAACAGATCCTCTATCGGCGTATCGACAAAGTTCTCGTGACAGGGGTCAATATCGGGAATCGGATGTACCGTGGGGATGGATGTCACGAAGTCTTCCTGCTCCGCCACCGTCAATGGTGCCCACCTCCACCCCTAGCAGCCCAAAGCGGAGCCCCAGCAAAGTGGTAAGAAAGGAGTTGCCGGTAACCAGCAGGATCAGGCTCAGGAACAGCACGAGCAGAGAGAGGATCAGTAATCGCATGGCGGCAGGGTCCCGTCCGCTGGAAGCAATGCATTGCCCTTGCGCTGAGATTAGCACCGCGACCGACCCTGCGCCGCGTTCTCCGATTGCCAGGGGGTTACTT
>JBFHLR010000224.1:0-3736 GCA_041594735.1 Marinobacter sp. | reverse complement strand
GCCAATGGCAACGTTATACCGGCTGGTGCCTCAAATGGGAAGGACAGCACATTCGTGGGCCCGTTTTTGCCCCGATATTGCTGATTCAGATCGGCGCTTTCAGCAACATCAACTATGCGGATGGTGACTTCCGAGTCATGGTCCTGCAGCCAGGCGGCATTGGCCCAGCGGGTCAGGGCCTGGTCGTCCGGCAGATCCGGCGCATCCACGGCCCGCTGCACATCGGTGACAAGTTCGCTCACGAGGTTCCTCCACTGCCATCGTCGAAGGCGTCATAGGCTTCGACGATCCGCTGCACCAGCGGGTGCCTGACCACGTCCTTGGCTTCGAAACGGGTGAAGCCGATTCCCTGCACCTTGCCCAGTACGCCCGCGGCGTGGATCAGCCCCGAATTCTGGCCTCGGGGCAGGTCGACCTGGGTGGTGTCGCCGGTGATGACCGCGGTGGAGCCGAAGCCGATGCGGGTCAGAAACATCTTCATCTGTTCCCGCGTTGTGTTCTGACTTTCGTCGAGAATGATGAACGCATTATTAAGGGTGCGGCCCCGCATGAAGGCCAGTGGGGCAATCTCGATCACGCTTTTCTCGATCAGCTTGGTGACCTGGTCGAACCCCAGCATTTCATAGAGCGCGTCATACAGCGGGCGCAGGTAAGGGTCCACCTTCTGCGCCAGGTCGCCGGGCAGGAACCCCAGTTTTTCGCCGGCCTCCACCGCCGGCCGTACCAGCAGGATGCGTTTGACCTGTTCGTCCTTCAGCGCTTCGACGGCGCAGGCGACGGCGAGCCAGGTCTTGCCGGTGCCGGCCGGCCCGATCCCGAAGTTAATGTCGTGTGTGCGGATGTTGTGGACGTACTTCTGCTGGTTTCCGCCTCGGGGTTTGGCTTGCAACCTTGGGGTCTTGATGACCACCTGGCTGCCGTCGTAGGGCTTGTCTTCAGGCAAGCGTTCCAGCCCGGATTCGCGGATGAACAGATGCACGGTATCCGGCGTTATGTCGTCGCTGCCCTCGGTTTCCCGATACAGGTGGCGGATAACCTCCGAGGCGGCCGCGATGTGTTCGGCTTTGCCCTCGATGCGAAAGTGATGGCCGCGGCGGCCGACCCGGACATCGAGGCGCTTTTCAATGTGCTTGAGGTGCTCATCGAACTGGCCGCAGAGGGTGGCGAGCCTGCGTTGGTCCACCGGATGGAGGTCAAACTGTTTGACGTCGTTGGTATTCAATCAGTCCTCTTTCGTATTCGTTGCTGCTCCGAACGCTCGGAGTTGGGGGTGAGGGTGCTTCGTGGTTGCCAATTATCAGGCCTCGCCTCTGGCGTAGGATGTGGTGAGCAACGCGAACCGCATCGCGGAATTCAGACGCAAACCCGACTGATGCGGTTCGGCAGGCCTCACCGCATCCTACGTTCCGAGGCCGGCATCGAGTTTTAGTATAGCGCCGAGTCGATCGGCACGCCCCGCAAAGAGTTCGGCAGAGCTTCCTTGATGTCCACGTCGATGAAGTGGCCGATCACCTTGGGGTTATCGTGGCGGAAGTTGACGATGCGGTTGTTCTCGGTGCGGCCGGCATACTCGCCAGGGTCTTTCTTGGACAACCCGGTCACCAGGATACGCTGGGTGGTGCCAACCATCTTGCGGCTGATGTCCATGGCATACTGGTTGATGCGCTGCTGCAGGATGCTCAGGCGCTGCTTCTTCACCTCCATCGGGGTGTCGTCCGGCAAGTCCGAAGCGGGCGTTCCCGGGCGGGCGCTGTAGATGAAGCTGAAGGAGACGTCAAAGCCGATGTCATTGATCAGCTTCATGGTGTCCTCGAAATCCTTGTCGGTCTCACCCGGGAAGCCAATGATGAAGTCGGATGAGAAGCTGATATCCGGTCGGATCTTGCGTAAGCGCCGCAACTTCGACTTGTACTCCAGGGCGGTGTGGCCCCGCTTCATCTGCGCCAGGATGCGGTCGGAACCGCTCTGTACCGGCAAATGCAGGTGGCTGACCAGTTCCGGGACCTGGGCGTAGACGTCGATGAGGGCATCCGAAAATTCCACCGGGTGGGAGGTGGTGTAGCGGATGCGGTCAATGCCGTCGATGGTGGCGATCAGGGTAATCAGTTCCGCCAGGTCCATAACGTCACCGTCGTGGGTGTCTCCGCGGTAGGCATTCACGTTCTGTCCGAGCAGGTTGACCTCACGCACGCCCTGCTCCGCCAGGTGAGCGATCTCGGCGATGACGTCATCGACCGGCCGACTCACTTCCTCGCCGCGGGTATAGGGCACCACGCAAAAGGTGCAATACTTGCTGCAGCCTTCCATGATGGAGACAAAGGCCGACGGGCCTTCGGCGCCGGGGGAGGGCAGGTTGTCAAACTTCTCGATTTCCGGAAAGCTCACATCCACCACGCCGACCCCGTCGCCCTTGCTGCGCACCTCGGTGATCATGTCCGGCAGCCGGTGCAGGGTCTGGGGGCCAAAGACCATGTCCACATAGGGCGCACGGTCGAGAATGGCCTGGCCTTCCTGGCTGGCGACGCAGCCGCCGACGCCGATGATCAGGTCGGGTTTGGTGGTTTTCAGGCTTTTCCAGCGACCCAGCTGGTGAAAGACTTTTTCCTGGGCTTTTTCCCGGATGGAGCAGGTGTTCAGCAGCAGGATGTCCGCGTCTTCCGGGGTGTCGGTCATTTCGACTTTTTCGCCGGTACGGAGCAGGTCGGCCATGCGGGACGAGTCGTACTCGTTCATCTGGCAGCCGTGGGTCTTGATGTAAAGCTTCTTGGCCATGATTCTCAATGTGCGTAGGTGAATGGTCGCGTGACCGGTTTAAGCCGGGGGCGATCGGCCAGCGAGGCGGTTGCGGTCACGCAAGGCCGGGCAGCGCTGGCAGCTGTAGAAAGCAACTGGCTATTATAGCGAGCCGCTCAAACCGCAACCAGCGTTTCCTGGCACCAATAACGGTAAAGCGCGATGTGCTATGATGGTCAGCTTTTGACGTCACCGAGAGACCCCGAATGACCCCGGAACGCCTCGCTCGCATCAAGCAGATTCTCGACCGCCGCCAGCCTGACTTGACCGTGCTGACCGACCAGGTCCACAAACCCCGCAACCTGTCGGCCATCATCCGCTCCTGTGACGCGTTTGGACTGGCCAACATGCATGCGGTGTGGCCGAGGGAAGGCTACCGGGCGTTCCGCAAGACTGCCGGTGGCAGCTTCAACTGGGTGACAACTCACACCCATCCGACCATGACGGATGCCGTTAGCGCCCTTCGCGGCAGCGGCCACAAACTCTATGCGGCACAGTTGTCCGAGCGGGCGGTTGATTACCGGGAGGTGGACTTCACCGTGCCCTGCGCGGTGATCATGGGTAACGAAGTGGATGGCGTCAGCGCCGATGCCGCCGAACAGGCGGACGAGCACATCGTCATCCCGATGATGGGGATGGTGGAATCACTGAACGTCTCGGCGGCCTGCGCCATTATCCTGTCTGAGGCGCAGCGCCAGCGCAAAGACGCCGGCCTCTATGAGCGCCGGCGATTACCGGAAGCCGAATACCTGCGTTTGCTGTTCTGCTGGTGCCAGCCAGCGGTGAAGCGCTACTGCGACGACCGCAACCTGCCGTACCCACCGTTTGACCCGGAAACCGGAGACCTGATCGACGGCGTCGGCTGGATGGAAGCGGTGCGACGGCAGCGACACCCGCAGCTGGTGGCAGAATCGTGACCTTACTCCCGACCTTCCAGGTACTT
>JBFHLR010000223.1:0-3747 GCA_041594735.1 Marinobacter sp. | reverse complement strand
GTCGCGCCCTGGGCCCGGATTTTGCGAAAGCGAGTTGACGTTGTCTTGATACTCGGCCTTGCTTGCATTCGTAGGATGCGCTGAACGAAGTGATGCGCATCGGCGCTGCCTCGGCGCATCTTACGGGGTAGCCCCAAGAGTTCTGGCGATCAGTTAACCCGGGCTACCGCCAGTTCGGTCAACAGCTCCAGCGCCTCCTTGTAAGGCGAAGGCTCAAGCCCGGCCAGCAGGTTGCGGGCGTTGTGTGCTTCCTCGCGGGCGCGGGTCATGGTGTATTCCAGGGCGCCGGACCGATCCACAATCTCAAGAATCTTGGGCAGGTCGTCGAGGCCGCCCTTGCGAATGGCCTGGCGGATCAGGGTGCGCTCGGCGTCGTTGCCGTGGGTCATGGCATAAATCAGCGGCAGGGTCGGCTTGCCCTCGGCAAGGTCGTCACCCACGTTCTTGCCCATGGCGTCGGCGTCGCCGCGATAGTCGAGTACGTCGTCAACTAGCTGGAACGCCAGGCCGAGGTGTTTGCCATAATCCCGCAGCGCAGCTTCCTGGTCATCGCTGGCGCCACACAGCAGCGCGCCGGTATGGGAGGCGGCCTCGAACAGCATGGCGGTCTTGTTGTGGATAACCGTCATGTATTGCTCTTCGCTGACGTCCGGGTTCTTGACGTTCATCAGCTGCAGAACTTCGCCCTCGGCAATGACTGCGGTGGCGTGGGAGAGGACGTTCATGATGGCCAGGCTTTCCAGTTCCACCATCATCTCGAAGGCGCGGGCGTACAGGAAATCACCGACCAGGACGCTGGGCGCGTTGCCCCATTTGGCGTTGGCGGTAGAACGGCCGCGGCGCAGGTCTGAGGTGTCCACCACGTCATCGTGGAGCAGCGTTGCGGTGTGCAGAAACTCGATCACAGCCGCCAGTTTGAGGTGGTCGTCCTGGTTGTAGTTCAGTGCTTTTGCCGACAGTAATACCAGCAGCGGTCGCAGGCGTTTGCCGCCACTCTCGATGATGTACTGGGCGATTTTCTCAACCAGCGGCACGTCGGAGGAAAGTCGGCGAATGATGAGTTCGTTGACGCGGGTGAAGTCATCCGCGACGGTGTCATAGATACGCTGCGCTGTCATGCGGCGGGTTCCGGTCAGTTGAAAAAAGAGGCAGGACGCAGCCATGCTAGGTATTGCCCTGTTCGGTGTCAACTTGGCAGGGGAATCTCTGAATAACTCGCTTGTATTGCGCGGTGGGTTTTCGTACAATTGCGCGCCCAAACTCATCCCAACCTGCGCTCCCTGCTATAGGGTTGCCAAAGCGCTTCCCTTAGAACCAGGTGGATAAGAGCAGGGATGGGTCACTAGCGGAGATCATCCATGTACGCAGTAATTGTTAGCGGTGGCAAGCAGCACCGCGTTAAGGAAGGCGAAACACTGAAGCTGGAAAAGCTGGAAGTGGAAACTGGCGGTAGCGTTGAATTCGATCGCGTACTGCTGGTTGCCGACGGCGACAAGGTTCAGGTTGGTGCGCCGGTGGTTGATGGTGCCAAGGTGACTGCAGAAGTGTTGGGTCACGGTCGTCACGACAAGGTTCAGATCATCAAGTTCCGTCGTCGCAAGCATCACATGAAGCGTCAGGGCCACCGTCAGTGGTTTACTGAAGTCAAGATCACGGGCATTAAGGGCTAAGGCCCTTAAGCGTTCCCCGGTAACAGGAGGCTAGCAATGGCTCATAAAAAGGCAGCAGGTAGTACCCGTAACGGTCGCGATTCCGAGTCGAAACGACTTGGCGTCAAGCGCTTCGGTGGTCAGACTGTTTCTGCAGGCAGCATCATCGTTCGTCAGCGTGGCACCCGTTTCCACGCCGGCACTAACGTAGGTCTGGGTAAAGACCATACCCTGTTTGCAAAGGCAGACGGTCAGGTCAAGTTTGAGACCAAGGGTCCGCAGAACCGTAAATTTGTGAGCATCGTTCCGGCTGCCTAAGCCGCGGCGATCTCCGGTTCTGTTGAACCGTGAGTGGCTCTGATAACATCGTTATCGGGCCATTCGGAGCCCCGCAAAGCTTCTTAGAGGCTGCGGGGCTTTTTAGTTTATGCGCCAGCGCGCAAGGGTTGAGTGATGAAATTTGTAGACGAAGCTACCATCATTGTCGAAGCCGGTAAGGGTGGGCACGGCTGCCTCAGTTTCCGCCGTGAGAAGTATGTGCCCAAGGGTGGTCCCGATGGTGGTGACGGTGGCGATGGTGGCTCGGTGTACCTGGAGGCTGACAGCGCCCTCAATACCCTGATCGACTACCGCTTCCAGCGTAAGTTCAAGGCCCAGGGTGGCGAGCCGGGGGCCGGGCGTAACTGTTCCGGTAGCAAAGGGGAAGACCTGGTGCTGCCGGTGCCGGTGGGCACCACGGTGGTCGATATGGACACCCATGAAATATTGGGCGATCTCACTCGCGAAGGGGAGCGTCTGAGGGTGGCTCAGGGCGGCTTTCACGGGTTGGGCAATACCCGTTTCAAGTCGTCGGTCAATCGGGCGCCGCGGCAAACCACCAAAGGGTCGGAAGGCGAGGCACGGAACCTGCGGCTGGAACTCAAGGTGCTGGCGGATGTGGGGCTGTTGGGCATGCCCAATGCCGGTAAGTCCACCTTTATTCGTTCGGTGTCAGCGGCGCGACCGAAAGTAGCGGATTATCCCTTCACCACGCTGGTGCCAAATCTCGGCGTGGTCAGCGTGCAGGCCCATCAGAGTTTCGTGATCGCCGACATTCCGGGGCTGATTGAGGGGGCTGCCGAGGGTGCGGGGCTGGGAATTCGTTTTCTTAAGCATCTGGTGCGTACCCGTTTGTTGTTGCACCTGGTGGATGTGGCGCCCTACGACGGTTCTTCCCCGGCGGACAGTGTGCGGGCCATAGCGGCAGAGCTGGAAAAGTTCAGTGAAACCCTGGCAGGGCGTGATCGCTGGTTGGTGCTGAACAAGGTCGATATGGTGGCGGAGGGCGATCGTGACGCCCATTGCCAGGCCATAGTCGACGAGTTGGGTTGGCAGGGGCCTGTGTTCCGTATTTCCGCACTCAGCGGGGAGGGCACCAAGCCGTTGACCCAGGCGGTGATGCGCTGGATTGAAGAGCGGGCCGAGCTTGAGGCGCAGAACCCGGAAGTGGCCGAGCAGGAGCGTGTTCGCCGGGCGCGGATGGATGAAGAGGCGCGCGCACGGATTGAGGCCGATCGCGCGGCGCGGCGTGCGGCTCGTAAGAACGATGATGATGACGACGACTTCGACGATGACGATTACGACGTCGAGGTGGTGTATGCACCGGAGTAAGTAGCAGTCCTATGAGTGAGCGCTCGCAGTTGTCCAGAGCCCGGCGCCTGGTGGTGAAAATTGGCAGTGCCTTATTGACCAACGATGGCCGGGGGTTGGACGTGGACGCCCTGGGTCATTGGGTGGATCAGATTGCCGCCCTGATCGCCCAGGGGATTGAGGTGGTGGTGGTGTCCTCTGGCTCGGTGGCCGAGGGTATGAGTCGATTGGGCTGGACAGCGCGGCCGGAGCAGTTGCATGAGTTGCAGGCGGCAGCGGCAGTGGGCCAGATGGGCCTGGTGCAAACCTGGCAGGCTCAGTTTCGGCGCCATGAGCGGCATGCGGCGCAAATTCTCCTGACCCACGATGACCTCTCGGATCGCAAGCGCTACCTCAATGCCCGCAGCACGCTGCGTGCCCTGCTGGATTTTGGGGTGGTGCCGATCGTCAACGAGAATGACACGGTGGT
>JBFHLR010000222.1:0-3754 GCA_041594735.1 Marinobacter sp. | reverse complement strand
CTTCGAGCTGGTCGATCAGGAAGCGTCGCAGGGCCTTATAGCCGCCGATGACCAGCGGGTAGTCAATGCCGGCGTCCCGTAACCATTGCTGGGTCAGCCGTGAGCGCAGGCCGCCGCGAAAGCAGTACAGGTAGCCGTCGGGGTGCTCCAGGGCGAAGCGCTTCCAGGCGGCGATGCGCTCGGCCTTGATGTCCCCGGCCACCAGCTGGTGCCCCAGTTCGATGGCCTGCTGCTGGCCCTTGGACTTGTAGCAGATACCCACCCGGTGACGCTCGTCGTCGTTCATCAGCGGGGCGTTGCAGCTGTTGGGGAAGCTGCCACGCTGGTATTCCACGGGCGCCCGTACATCCATCAAGGGGGTGTCGTTGAGGAACAGTTCCAGGTAGTTGTCGGTATCCGCTCTGGCCATCGCCACGCTCTCGTTGTCGAAAACAGGCGCGCAGTATACCGAACCCCGGCCTGGGGAAGCCAAAATGAGTGCCCCGGGCAGGGCGGTGGTTTAAAATGACCAGTTTTGAACCGCAGTCAGGGCTCGCCATGTCGCCACAACAGCTCAACCGCCACCTCCAGCAAACGCTTCCCCACGGTCGGGTGGCGGAAACCCGACCGGACGGTTGCCCGGCTCTGCGCCTGTATCTGTTTGACCCGGCGGTGCTCGAAGGTCCACTGAGCCACGATGAGGCCCAGGCGGTGGTGGAGGAGCCGGCCTACTGGTCGTTCTGCTGGGCCAGCGGCCAGGTGCTGGCGGCCTGGATCCTCGCTCACCCGGAACTGGTGGCCGGCAAACGGGTGCTGGACTTCGGCAGCGGTTCCGGCGTGGTGGCGATCGCCGCCGCTCGGGCCGGGGCTCACGAAGTCATTGCCTGCGACCTGGATGCCGCCGCCCTGGATGCCGCCCAGGCCAATGCCGCGCTCAATGGCGTCACCCTGCAGCGCTGCCAGGACTGGTACCGGCGGCCTTCGCAGCTGGACGTCATCACCGCGGCGGATGTGCTGTACGACCCGGACAATCGCCACTTTCTGGCGGAGTTCCGGGCCGCGGCGCCGTCGGTGCTGCTGGCGGATTCGCGGGTGAAGGTGCTGGGGGACGATGCCTATGTCCGGCAAGCGGTGTGCGAAGGGCGAACCTGGCCAGATCTGAATGAATTTGAGGAATTTAACCGCGTGAGGATCTATCACGCTGGTTAATGGAGCTGGCGTCAACGCCGCTGACATCTTAGTGTAAGAAGATTCAATTTAGTGTAAGCACGATTCGATTCATGCCAGCGCGATTTAATCCATGGCAGCACAGCGAATTCGTGTGAACGCCTCCATGCTTAATAAGAACTTTGTGAAGGAGGCCGTCGGACCGTACATGACACAGCTGCATCCGGATATCCGCAACACCGCCAGGGCTTTGATTGTCAGAGACGAATCCGTACTGTTGCTGCGCAAGCGCAGCCCCGGCCAGGGGGAATACTACACCCTGCCCGGGGGCGGTCAGTACACCGGGGAGACCCTGGAGCAGACCGTGGCCAGGGAATGCCTGGAAGAAATCGACACCGAGGTGTGGCTCAGGGATTTGCTTTGGGTGGCGGACTACTTCCGCAGTCGCTCCACCAATCGCCACGTCATCGAGATGGTGTTCCTTTGTGACGTGCCGCCTGGCTATGAGCCTCGAAATGGTCGCCAGCCGGACCTGCATCAACTCGATGTCTGCTGGATACGGATCTGCGACCTGGAACGTCACGCCCTGGCAGAACCCTACCTGGCGTCCGCCATGGCCCGCTATGGTGGTCAGCAAACGTCGCCGACCTATTTGGGGTGCTTCCGTGATCCGGTGTTTGCCTGAGGGGAAGCGGCGCGGGCCAGCCAATGGGTGCAGCCGCCAGGGGCAGGGTGCCTGATTCGCAAGTTGGCACCGGTGCTGGCCGGAGGAGCCGCAGTGATGAAAAAATCGCAGTGATGAAAAAAAAGGGCAACCCCTTGGGGCTGCCCTTGTGTCGGAACAGGTCGTGGCGTCCTGCGCACGTGCGACCACCCTGTCGCGTTATATTGTCCTGATGCCAGCTCCGTGGCGCCGGCGTCCTAGTCGGCGATCCGAATTTATCCCTTAAGCCTGGCGTCCCTTTCTCCCTGCTTCTCTCCGCATCCAGTTGCGGGGGTGCTTCCTAGCGGCGTCCTTTTCCCTGTCATCCTTGACGACTTCACTATAGCAATCCGACCGTGATGATTTTGTGACAGTATCTCAGCCGGATCCGCAGGGTCGCAGGCAATCTTATTAAAGGGATTTGAAATCAGCTAATTAAAGGCATTGGTTGGTGGCTTGCTCGGCCTGCGCACGCAATATTGGCGAAAAATCTCACCGCCATGTAAGAGATTTCGCACACGCGGGCTGGCGACTATCGTACTGGCCGGGGATGCTGGCTGCAGTGCTGCTGCCAACGCCGCAACAGCGGCCACAGCATCAGGCCCAGCACTATGCCGGCGCCGTCCGCCAGCAGGTCCGCAATGGAAAATTCCCGATGTTCGAGCTGGGTCTGGATCAGTTCGATGGCGAGGCCGTAGCCGGCCAGGGCGAACACCACTGGCAGGCGCTGGATCCCAGGCCAGCCCAGGCGCGCCAGCAAGGTCAGTTCGAGAAACGCCAGCAGGTGATTGATCTTGTCGCTCGCGGTGGCTGGCAGCGGGTAGGGCGAGCTGGTGGTGGCGAGGTACAGGATGGCGACCACCGACAAGGCCAGCGCGAGGCGCCAGAACAATGGTTGGTCGATCAGCTTTACCAGCGGCAACATCATGGTTTTCATAGGGCGTTCAGGCTGTGGGCTCAGGCGTATCATGATATGCTTTGCGCCCCGTTACTGTCACTGCGGCAAACACCAGCGGAGCACCTGTCACCATGTTCAAAGGCAACTTTTTCCACGGCCTGGGGTATCTGGCTGAGGGGTTTCGGCTGATCCGGCAGCCCGGACTGCGGCTGTTCGTCATCATTCCCCTGTGTCTCAATATTCTGTTGTTTGCTTTGCTGTTCTACCTGCTCGCCGAATTCTTTGCCGTGCTGATTGCCACCGCTATGGGATGGCTGCCGGACTGGGCCTGGCTGCAGAGCCTGGACTGGCTGTTCTGGATACTGTACGGCGCGGTGATCCTGTTGATGCTGGCCTATGGCTTTGTGATTGTCGCCAATCTGATCGGCTCGCCGTTCTACGGTTACCTGGCCGAGCTGACCGAGAAGCTGCTGACCGGCGAAGACGTGAGCGTGGACGGCGGCTGGGGCCAGCTTATCAAGGACATTCCCCGTGCCCTGTGGCGGGAGGTGCAGAAAATCATGTACTACCTGCCACGGGCGCTTGGCCTGTTCATTCTCGGCCTGATTCCCGTCGTTAATCTGGTGGCGGCGCTGCTGTGGTTCCTTTTCAACTGCTGGATGATGGCGCTGCAGTATGTTGACTACCCGGCGGACAATAACCGGGTGAGTTTTCCGCTGCTGCGCCAGCAGCTGGCGCAACGCCGGCTGTCGGCGCTGGGCTTCGGCCTGCCGGTGGCGCTGGCGGCGATGGTGCCGGTGCTCAATCTGTTCGTGGTGCCTGCGGCCGTCTGCGGCGCCACCGCTTTCTGGGTGCGGGAATCCCGTTTACCGTTAACGCAATAATTTCGGAGGTTTTTTGGATACGTCAGATTTTGTCATAGGACAGCGCTGGGTCAGTCATAGCGATACCGGCCTGGGCCTTGGGATCGTCACTGATGTTTCCGGTCGTCGGGTCACCCTGGGGTT
>JBFHLR010000221.1:0-3775 GCA_041594735.1 Marinobacter sp. | reverse complement strand
GGCCGCCACCAGCGGGTCCGACTCCGCCGCCTGTTTCAGTGACCGTAACCCCTCCGGCGACAAGCGTGGTTGATCCACCACCAGTACAAACGCTCCGGGAGCCCGCACTGGCAGCGACAGCAACCCGGCCCTCAGCGATGCGCTCTGGCCCGCTGACCATCCCCGCGCATGCACCCAGCGCACATTGCGACGTCGGCTCCGGTAGCGAATCAAGGGATACCGGGCACCGCCCACCACTGTTACCCGTGAGCCCAGTAGCCTGGCCTGATCAATGGCGTGGTCCAGCAAAATACCCTGCTGCCAGGGTAACAGCGCCTTGGCACGCCCCAGCCGCGTGGAAGCACCGGCCGCCAGCAGCAGCACCGGGATCGAGACATGAGGGTTCGACTGCATTGGGAACAGACCACCTTACCGGTCGACCGGTTTGTACGCATATGCGTTATGCTCCTAGAGAGCATGGATTTTTGCTAGAATCCGCGGGTCAATCAAGTACACCCTACGCCGGACATCGCCGATGAATCATCTTTTTGTGGATAACCTGACCGTGATCGACTTCGCCTACCTGGACGGGAGTCGCGGTCTGGTGGGTGAAAGCTGGATTGTCGATGTGGTGCTGGGCGGTGACCTGGACGAACAGGGCATGGTGTTTGATTTCAGCAATGTGAAACGCACCATCAAGCGGATTATCGACGAGCGAGTCGACCATCGGCTGGTCATTCCAACCGATTACCCCGGCCTGGACCGGGACAGCGACGACCCCAGCGCCTTTCGCTGGACGCTGAAGGACGGTAGCCACATTTTTCACCGCGCCCCGGACGAAGCCGTGGTCTGGCTCAACGGAGACAAAGTGGTGCCTTCCACGGTCGCACGCCTGCTGCAACAGGAGCTGCAGGCGGTGCTGCCCAACAACGTCAAGGACATCCAGATCCAGCTGCGGGAAGAGGTCATCGAAGGTGCCTACTATCACTACGTTCACGGCCTGAAAAAGCACCTGGGCAACTGCCAGCGCATTGCCCACGGCCATCGCTCCCCCATTCGTATCGATCGCAACGATCATCGGGATTACGACCTGGAACACGATTGGGCAGAGCGCTGGAAAGACATCTACGTGGGCTCCGAGGAAGACGTCAGCAATCGCTCGGTGGACAGCCAGGGCGTTCGCTACATCCGCTTCGACTACGAGGCCAATCAGGGCGAGTTCAGCCTCAGCCTGCCCGAGCACCGGGTCTACATGCTCGATACCGATACCACCGTCGAACTGATCGCCGCCCACATTGCCGATCAGTGCAAGGCCCAGTTCCCGGACGACGCCATCCGGGTCAAGGCCTATGAGGGCGTTGGCAAGGGCGCCATTGCCGAACGCTAGGCTCAGCCTCCCCGTCTCCACGCCCCCGGGGACAGAATTCAACTCTGTCTCCGATTCCCGCCCGCGCCCTGCCAGATCCTGATATCGCTCCACCTGGACGCTTCCGCAAGCACCCGCAGATCGATGCGGTTCGCTCCGCTCACCACATCCTACGGTGCACATTTTTCTGCGGGCACAAAAAAACCGCCCGAAGGCGGTTTTTTTGATGGCTTGCCAGCGGACTAACCGGCTTGCCGTATTGGCGTCCCCTAGGGGGTTCGAACCCCTGTTGCCGCCGTGAAAGGGCGGAGTCCTAGGCCACTAGACGAAGGGGACTAGAAATTGGTGGAGCCAAGCGGGATCGAACCGCTGACCTCAACACTGCCAGTGTTGCGCTCTCCCAGCTGAGCTATGGCCCCTCAACGGCTGCGTATATTAAGGATCCCCCCCTATGCCGTCAACCTTTTATTTTCATTTTTTTCGATTAATTTGAAACCCGATCAAAAAGCACCCAAATTCATCAAAAATCAACCAAATAACGGGATTTTCACGACTGAATACCGGGTGCCCGCGCCCTTCAAGGGTAACCGCCTACAGCGCGGCAAACTCCTTCTCGACCCGCTTCGACTCCTTCTTGGAAAATCCGCCCAGCACGTTCAAGGCGTGACGCAAACGCGCCCGAGTCATATCCGGCCCCAGTGTCGCCATGGAATCCATCACCGACCAGGAATTGGGCGTGCCCGCGATCGCCACAAAGATCGGAAACATGAATTCGCCCATTTTCAGATCCATGGCCTTGGCCAGGCCCTTGATGTCGGCGAAAATGTTGTCCTTGCTCCACTGGCGCTGGGCCTCCAGTTTCCACAGGGCGAACTGCAGCACCCGTTTGACCTGGCCCTCTTCCAGCTTGTTGTGGGCAAACTGCTCAGGGCTCAACTCAAGCATGCCAGAGAACATAAAGGCGGCCATAGGCGCGACGTCACTGAACACTTCCGCCCGCCCCTTCAGGTGGGGCACCAACGCCCGCAGGGCATCCTCGCGGAACCACCAGTTGCGCATACGTTCGATGAACTCATCGTCGGAGAGGTCCTCACGCAGCCACAGGCCGTTGAGCCAGCGCAGCTTCTCCACATCGAAGATGGGACCGCCCAGAGACACGCGCTGAACGTCGAAATTCTCGATCATCTCAGTAACCGAGAACTTTTCCCGCTCGTCCGGCATGGACCAACCCATGCGACCGAGGTAGTTGATCACCGCTTCCGGCAAAAAGCCCATACGCTCGTAGAAATTGATGCTGGTGGGGTTCTTGCGCTTGGACAACTTGCTCTTGTCCGGATTACGCAACAACGGCAGGTGACACAGCTCTGGCATGTCCCAGCCAAAGTATTCATACAGCAGCTTGTGCTTGGGCGCCGAGTTGATCCACTCCTCACCCCGCAGTACATGGGTAATGGCCATGGCGTGGTCGTCCACCACGTTGGCCAGGTGGTAGGTGGGCATGCCATCGGATTTGAGCAGGATCTGGCAATCCACCTGGGCCCAGTCAATTTCAATGGTGCCCCGCAACATGTCATTGATCACACAGGTGCCTTGGTCCGGCACCTTCATGCGGATGACATAGGGCTCGCCAGCGTCCAGGCGGCGCTGAACCTCCTCGGCCGGCAATTCCAGGTCTCCCTTGATGCCCGGGTTCAGACCCTGGGCCTTGCGCTCCTCCCGAATCACCTCCAGTTCCTGGGGCGTGCGGAAACAATAGAAGGCGTGCCCCTTGTCCACCAGGTCCATGGCGTACTGACGGTAGGAATCCTTGCGCTCCGACTGCCGATAAGGGCCATGAGGGCCGCCCACATCGGGGCCTTCGTCCCACTCCAGCCCTAACCAGCGCAGGGCTTGCAGGATGTCCTGTTCGGATTCCGGTGTACTGCGGGTCTGATCGGTGTCTTCAATCCGCAGGATAAACTGGCCGCCGTGCTGACGGGCAAAACACAGATTGAACAGAGCCACATAGGCCGTGCCGACGTGGGGATCTCCGGTCGGGGAAGGCGCAATTCGGGTACGTACGGTCATCAAAGCATCCTGTCTGGCGGCTGCGCCCGGTCGCCCGCCCAGCGCCGCTCGCAAGAGGCCAGGGCCGGTACACAACCAGTGATTGGAAAGCCAGGCATTATACCGGCCCGCCGAGCATTTCGCATAAGCGGAAACTGGAGAGTTTTCTCACTCACAGAATTGCAATATTATAACGTTTCACTATTTTAGACGGTAATCAGGACCTCCGACCATGCGCTTCAGCCCTTTGGAACGACGCTCTTCACGGATGGCTTCCAGCTCTTCCGGAGTACGGAAGCAATAAAAGGCGTGACCGGCGGTTACCAGATCTTCCGCATACTGACGGTAGGAATCCTTGCGCTCGGACTGGCGGTAGGGACCGTG
>JBFHLR010000220.1:0-3775 GCA_041594735.1 Marinobacter sp. | reverse complement strand
TGATGAATCCATCCTGAACGGTTCTGACATGGATTGTGATGATGACAGATGAGCAGTTGTCTGAAGCATTCGGTCAGCACCCACCAGCTCTGTCGGCCACTCCCTGAGCCGACCAAGAGTCAATCTCCAAGTTAACCCAGTGACATCCTCGAAGGCGATTGGTCAGGTAGGCGGTATGTATCCGCTCACTGGTCTGTCTGCCTGAAGGGAGCCAGTCGCTTTCGACGATGAGGATACAATCATGAAACCAGATATCAGCATTTACACAGACGGTTCTTGCCTGAACAACGGATCGGAGTTCGCCCCAGGCGGGTGGGCAGCAGTGTTAGAGAACGAACGTAAGCAACTGCGAATCAGTGGACGAGAATGCCCGACAACCAACCAGCGGATGGAGCTGATGGCTATTATCGAGGGCCTGAAGGCGATCCAAGGCAGTTGCATATTCCGGCCCATCGTGACCGCCCATTCCGTTTGAACGTGACCGCCTGTTCCGGGCGATCGTGACCACTGATTCCGTTTTATCGTGACCGATTTCGGGTGCTTTTCCGGAATCGCCGGTCACGATGCCGGAATCCTCGGTCACGTTCCTCCGGAATCACCGCCAACACGCTGGAATTCTTCAATTTTATCCGGCATACCCGGTTCTTTTTCATCACGAGGAAGGGCGGATGCCGGCAGCGAGGATTTCCATGCGACAAATCATCGAGGTCTTGCGCCTCAAGTACGAAGCCGGCCTGAGCCACGAACGCATTGCCCGTGCCTGCGGCCTCTCCAAGGGCGTGGTGGGCAAGTACGTCAGCCTGGCCACCGCACAGGGCATCACCTGGCCGTTGCCGCAAGGCACGGACGAAGCGCGGCTGGAGGCCCAGCTGTTCCCGGCCAAGACGCCGCCGTCTCGCTTTGCCGAACCCGACTACTTCCAGGTCCATCAGGAGCTGAAGGCCAAGGGCGTAACCCTGCAACTGCTCTGGGCCGAGTACGTGGAGCGCCACGGCGACAAGGCTCGTCAATACAGTCAGTTCTGCCATCATTACCGGCTCTGGCGTGGTCGGCAGCGGCGCAGCATGCGCCAAGTCCATCGGGCGGGAGAGAAGATCTTTATCGACTACTGCGGCCCCACGGTTCCCGTGGTGGATCGCAGCACCGGCGAGATGCGCAAGGCTCAGGTCTTTGTGGCCGTGCTGGGCGCGTCCAGCTACACCTTCGCCGAAGCCACCTGGAGCCAGAGCCTGCCGGACTGGATCGCCTCCCACCAGCGGATGCTGGCGTTCTATGGTGGCGTGCCGGAACTGCTGGTTCCGGACAATCTCAAGGCAGCGGTCACCAAGGCAGACCGATACACGCCCCAGATCAACGAGACCTACGCGGAACTGGCCGCCCATTACCAGACGGCGGTCTTACCGGCACGCCCCTACAAGCCCAAGGATAAGGCGAAGGCCGAAGCCGCTGTGCTGCTGGTCGAGCGCTGGATCTTGGCCCGGTTGCGGCACCAAACGTTCTTCTCCCTGGCCGAGCTGAACTCGGCCATCGCAGAGTTGCTACCGGCACTGAACCAGCGCCCGTTCCAGGGGCGACCAGAAAGCCGTCAGAGCCTGTTCGAAGCACTGGATCGGCCCGCCCTGAAACCTCTGCCAGCAACGCCCTACGTCTACGCCGAATGGCGCAAGGCGAAGCCGGGCATCGACTACCACATCGAGATCGACAAACGGCTGTACAGCGTGCCTCACGCCCTGGTGGGTGTGAAGCTGGACATCCGCGTCACCGACACCGCCGTGGAGGTGATGCACAAAGGTCAGCGCGTGGCGCTACATCCCCGCCACGGCAAGAGCCGCTTCGTCACCCTGACCGAGCACATGCCCAAGTCCCACCAGGCCCATCAGAACTGGTCACCGGGCCGGTTCCTGAACTGGGCCACGGACATCGGTCCCGCCACGCTCGACGTGGTACAGCGGCAGCTCAAGGATCGCCCGCATCCCGAGCACGGCTACCGAGCCTGCCTGGGGCTGCTGAACCTGAGTCGACGTTACAGCCGTGACCGGCTGGAGCAGGCCTGTGCCCGGGCGCTGTCCATCAACTCGGCCAGCTACCAGAGCATCACCTCGATCCTGAAGCAGGGGCTGGACCAGCTGCCGTTGCCGCTGGCCGAGGAAGAACCGGAACCGGCCGATCTGCCCGTACACACCAACGTTCGCGGCCCCCGCTACTATCACTGATACCGGAGACACTGATGTTGACTCAAAACACCCTCGATACCCTGCGACAGCTCAAGCTGACCGGCATGTGCGATGCCTTGGAACAACAGCGGGCTCAGCCCGACACCCACGACCTGGCGTTCGAGGAACGCTTGGCGTTACTGATCGACCGGGAGGTGCTGCACCGGGAAAACCGCCGGCTGGAGCGGCTGCTCAAAGCCGCCCGATTGCGAGTGCCGGCCTGCGTGGAAGACATCGATTACCGCCATACACGGGGGCTGGAGCGCTCCCGCATGGCGGGCCTCGCCAGCTGTGACTGGATCCGCCAATCCCTGAACCTGTGCATCACTGGTCCAACTGGATGCGGCAAGACCTGGCTGGCGTGCGCCCTGGGCAACCAGGCCTGTCGGCAGGGGCTGTCGGTGCGCTACCTGCGAGTGCCGCGCCTGTTCGAACAGCTGCGCATCGCCCACGGCGATGGCAGCTACGCCCGCCTGATGAACCAACTGTTGAAAACTGACCTGCTGATCCTGGACGACTGGGGCATGCAAAAGGTCACGGCACAACAACGACAGGATCTGATGGAGGTGATCGAAGACCGGCACGGCCGAGGCTCAACGCTCATCGCCAGCCAGTTACCAACCGAACACTGGCACGACTACATCGGCTCCGCCACGCTTGCCGATGCGATCCTGGACCGGCTCCTGCACGGCGCTCACCGACTCAATCTGAAGGGGGAATCACTGCGAAAAGCAACAGCACAAAACACGGAATCGGTTGACCCATCGTGACCGCTCAGAGTACAAAACTGACTCCAGCGCGATGGCCGTGTGCAAATCGGTCACGATCCCCGGAATGGCCGGTCACGTTCGCCGGAATACGCAGCAGTGGCAAGATCATCCACATCTACACTGACAGCGCCTATGCTCGGAACGGCTGCATCACCTGGCGACACAACTGGAAGAAGAACGGTTGGGTCAAGTCCGACAAGAAGCCCGTTGAGAACCTGGATCTCTGGAAGCAGTTAGATGAACTGCTGGAGCAACACGAGGTGAAGCTGTTCAAGGTGAAGGGCCACAGTGGCCACCCCCAGAATGACCTCGCCGATAGCATGGCTGTAGCTGCTGCTCGCGGACAGGTCTTTAAAGGTTACAGACAGGTCGGTGACTACCAGTTCGACTGGAGGGAAGTCGCATGACGAGGAAGGCTACTGGCTACTCTTTCAGAGCGACTGAAAAGCGGAGCAAACCGATTCTGCCGGAAGTCAGACCGAACAAGCGATACCGGCGGAAGAGAACACAGGTTAGCTGAGCCGGAATTTTTCCGGCGAAAATCTGAGGCGGTATTATACGCGCTGCGAGACGAGGCTTCCCCCCTGGGCCGGGGCACGGGTATGTGAAAATGAGACCGGGCGGGGGAATGACCCAGAGGAGACTGCTGGCGCGGGTGCATGATGGCAACTTGTGCGCCAGCCTCCAATCGTGGGTCAGATGTGGATGGTGTCCAGGCAGGTCATGCAGCCGCACCCATCTTGATGGCTCGCTGCACTGTACTTGGAGCACACCCTGCCAGTTCCGCCGTCT
>JBFHLR010000219.1:0-3777 GCA_041594735.1 Marinobacter sp. | reverse complement strand
TGCTGCTGTTTCGTCTTCGCGGTCGACAGCTCTATGGCATTAATGTCTTCAAGGTGAAAGAGGTGCTGCAATGCCCGAAGCTGTCCTCATTGCCTAACAGTCAGCCTGTTGTGCGTGGGGTTTCCCATATCCGTGGCGAGACAATTCCGATCATCGATATGGGCATGGCGATACGCCAGCCGGGTATCCCCGCCGAAGAGCTCGCCAACAGCTTTGTCATCATTACAGAGTACAACCGCAAAACTCAGGGCTTCCTGGTGGCGGGGGTCGACCGGATCATCAATATGAACTGGGAGGATATTCTGCCACCGCCGAAAGGAGCCGGGCGGGAAATGTACCTCACTGCGGTAACAAATATTGATGACAAGCTGGTTGAAATCATAGATGTAGAAAAGATACTTTCAGAAGTTTCTCCGTTACGGGAAGAGGTCGCGGAGGAGGTGCTCAGTAAGAGTTCCCGTGATCGCGGCGGGTTGTTACCCATTCTGGTGGTCGACGATTCCTCGGTGGCTCGACGGCAAATTGCGCGCTGCCTCAGCGCTATTGGCATGGAAGTGGTAACCCGCAACGACGGCCGGCAGGCGTTGGAATATCTCCGTGAGATCACCGCCGATGGCTCCACGGCTTCGGATCATCTGTCGTTGATGATTTCGGACGTTGAGATGCCGGAAATGGATGGCTATACCTTGGTCACCCAGTGCAAGAATGATCCGGCACTGAGCGGCCTGTTTATCATGCTGCATACCTCTTTGAGTGGCGTGTTCAACCAGGCCATGGTGCAAAAGGTCGGGGCGAACGATTTCATGGCCAAATTCAGCCCTGATGAACTCGCCGAGCGGGTGATGGAAATTATCGATAGCCAATGAGTTATCATCCCATCGCTTACAAGTCCGGACACCGTTAAATTAGAGATCCTATGAAGGCAGACATCACCCCACAGGAATATGAGGCATTCAAGACGTTCCTGCAGGACGCCTGCGGCATTTTGCTGGGCGACAACAAGCAGTATCTGGTGAAGAGCCGTCTGCGTCGCATTCTGGAAGAGCAGAAAATGTCCCGGCTGGGGGAGTTGTTGGAAAGCCTCGGTCGCCCGGGGAGCAGTGGTTTGCGGGAAGTGGTGATCGATGCGATGACCACCAACGAAACCCTCTGGTTTCGGGACAGCCACCCATTTCGCATCCTCAGTGACAAGCTGCTACCTGAACTCGCCGAGCGTCGGGCGGCCGGCGCCATACGGATTTGGTCATCGGCGTGCTCCACCGGTCAGGAGCCCTATTCCATGGCGATGATCGTAGAGGAATTCCGGCGCCTGCGGCCGGGCAAGCTGCGGGATTTGCGTATCACCGCCACAGACATTTCAAAAAGCGTGCTGGAAGTGGCCCGGCAGGGTGAGTATGAAATGATCGCCATTGGCCGGGGGCTGTCGCCAGAGCGCCAGAAGGCGTTTTTCACCCCATCCAGCGCCGGTGGCTGGCAGATTGCTTCTCAAATACGCGCCATGGTGGAGTTCAAGGAACTCAACCTGCTCGACCGCTACATGCTGGGCAAGTTCGATGTGGTGTTCTGTCGCAATGTGCTGATCTATTTCTCCGCGGAGCTCAAGAGGGACATTCTGACCCGCATTCATGCCACCCTGAACCCGGGCGGCTACCTGATCCTGGGGTCTTCGGAGTCGTTGAACGGTCTCCAGGACCTCTACGAAATGGTGCAATGCCATCCGGGCATTATCTATCGCAAGAAATAATCCATTCCGGGTTTGACGGTCTTTCAAACGGCGCCACTGGCTCGAAGCACGAACGCCCCGGCGGTGATGGTGACGCTGGCCAGGAGCGTGGTCAGCGCAACGATATTCGCCGCCAGTCGATCGTTGCCGCCCAGCGCTTTGACCATGACGTAGCTGGCGGCGGCGGTGGGGCTGGCAAAAAACAGGAACATCAAACCCAGTTCCTGGCCTTTGAACCCGCAAAGCCAGGCGCCAGCCGTGGCTATCAAGGGCAGGGTGATCATCTTCATCATGCTGGCGCTGAGCGCGGATTTGCTGTCGCTGCGAATGGTGCTCAGGGACAAGGTACCGCCAATGCATAGCAGTGCGAGGGGCAGGGTCAGCGAGGCGAAGTAATTCCCACTGGTATGAAGCCAGGAGGGCAGTGTCATTCCGGACCAGGCCACCGGGATCGCCGCAAGCACGGCCACAATGAGCGGATTGCGCAGGATATCCCCCAGGATGCTTGACAGGTGCGCCTGCTTGTTGGGGTGGTAGGCGGTGAGCACGATGACAGACAATGCGTTGTAGGAAATGATCACCAGGCCCAGCAAAATACCTCCGGCCGAGAGTCCGAAGTCGCCGTAGGCGTTTGCCGCCAGGGCCAGGCCCACGATGCCGCAGTTGCCGCGAAACGCGCCCTGAACGAACACGCCCCGGTCGTTGCGGGGCGTGCGCCAGATTGCCCATAGCCAGGCAATGCCAAAGCACGCAATCGTTGCCGCCAGATAGTAACCAAGCATGGCCAGGTTGAAGGTGCTGTCCAGATCGGCCCGTACGATGCTGAAGAACACCAGGGTTGGCAGGGTGGCGCGGAACACCAGCGCCGAAGCGGTATTGATGAAGGCGTCGTCGATCCAGTTGAGCCGCTTCAGGCCCAGGCCAATAAACACCATGGCGAATACCGGCAAGGTAGTTTCCAGGATTTGGAAAAAAATGCTCGCAAGGGTCATGGGTCTTCGGGCGCTCGGGGAAAGCCGGTATTGTCCCTTATTGTTGCGTTGTTAGGAAGGTAACTATTGGTCGACCCTGCGGTCTCAATGTGGCGAGGCAAAAATCCATGTTGCTGTGCTCAATTGTCGATGTTGCCGTAGTGCTGGTGAGGTCTATATGTCCGATTCCTGGATGATTGGTGTCGACCTGGGAGGCACCAAAACCGAAGTGATTCTGCTGGACCGGGACAGCCGCGAGCATTTCCGGTTGCGTCGACCGACGCCGCAGGGAGACTACGCTGCCGGATTGAAGGTGATCCGGTCGTTGGTGGGTGAGGCGGAGGGCGTCGCTGGGGTGCGGGGGATATCGGTGGGGGTCGGGATACCCGGAACCGTGTCCCGTCGCTCTGGCCGGGTCAAGAATGCCAATTCAACCTGGCTTAATGGCCAGCCCCTGGTGACGGATCTCCAGCACGTCCTGCAGCGTCGGGTAACCCTCGCCAACGATGCCAATTGCCTGGCCCTGTCCGAGGCAACGGACGGGGCCGGCCAGGGCTACGAGGTGGTGTTGGCGGTGATCCTCGGTACTGGCTGTGGCGCTGGAGTGAGCGTAAGGGGGCGGCTGTTGTCTGGGCCCAATGGCCTGGCGGGTGAATGGGGGCACAACCCCTTGCCTTGGACGTCCCAGGAGGAACTGGCACGACGGCCGTGCTTTTGCGGTCAGCTCGGCTGCACGGAAACGTTTCTGTCAGGCACCGGATTGGCGCTGACCCATCGTCTGCTTTGGCGGGGCCGGCACAGTGCCCAGGAGATCGTAGCCGCTGCTGCGGGCGGCGATCGTGCCGCCCAGCGTACCCTGGACCACTACTTGCCGCAACTGGCCAGGGGATTGGCCTCGGTCATCAATGTGTTGGATCCGGACGTCATCGTGGTCGGAGGTGGTCTGTCCAATGCGCAGACAATCTATGGGGAGTTGCCCAGGCTGCTTGCTGAGCATGTGTTTGGTGGCGAGTGTGATACGCCGGTGGTACCGGCCCTGCACGGAGATTCCAGTGGTGTGCGCGGTGCTGCCTGGCTGGGGGC
>JBFHLR010000218.1:0-3897 GCA_041594735.1 Marinobacter sp. | reverse complement strand
TTGGCGCAGACGTCGCAGCCTGTACCGCCTCTGGTGGGGATTGGCAGGATCGTGGCGAAGAAGGTGTCAGCGTCAGCATGAAGCAGATTCTTGCCCGAGCCGTCGATGATACCCGCAGGAACGCCATTGCGTGGGAAGCCAGTCGGCAGCTCGACGGTGCTGGCCGCCCGATCAATGGCAGCGGGATGATGTTGGTGTTGAACGACATCTACACCAGCGATGGCGGTGATTTCGATAACGACGGTGCCGATGACAACACCTTTGGAATTCAGACGGACATAGCAGTCGATATCTACCGTGCCCGTGTTGTTAAGAAGACGGATGGACCGGATTCTCTGGGTGTTACCGGTGCCAGGGGCGATGAGAAAATCATGGATTCGTCACAGCCTGCCGGCTATCGCTATGTGTCAGCGCCCACTGCGGCGGATCTCGAGAACCGTCCGTTGGGATTTGCGGTTCAGGCTCAAAGCCAATTCAAGGAACTGAATATAAACGCCATTGACCTGGTTCATCCGTCCGGGGGTGCACAAACTGCAATCTACGGGGTCAAGATGCAAAACTTTGATATCCGGGCGAATCTCACGGCCACGCCCATCCCCTGATCTGGGCTGACGAGCCGGGGCCTTGTCGTTCCTAAGGGCCCGGCGTTGGTTTGGTCTCATTTTTGTCTTTTCCTTCCTGCTGTTGTTTAATCCGGATTTGGCAATTTCTTTATCCTCAGGCGTAAGCATTGATGAAAACCAAGATCCTTGTCAGGCTCTTGTCGGATGGTGGTATTCATTCGGGTGAGTCGTTGGCACTACAACTGGGCGTTAGCCGTACTGCCGTGTGGAAGCAGATAAGGCGGGCCATCGATCAAGGTGTCCAGATCGAAACCATTCGTGGCAAGGGCTACCGTCTGGCGGAAGCGGTCGATCTATTGGATGGCCGGGCTATTCTGGCGCGGCTTGCTGAGACCGAAGTCGGCCCGGACCTCGAACGCTTGAGCCTTTCGGTGTTTGACAGCATCGACTCCACCAACGCTGCGGTCATGCGCGCTGAGTCAGGGCCCGGCATTGTTCCGATCTGTATTGCCGACCGCCAGTCCGCCGGACGAGGCCGGCGGGGGCGTGCCTGGCAGAGTCCGCCAGGGCAGAACCTGTACTTGAGCCTGGGGCTGGAGTTTGGCGGGGGCTTTTCCGCCCTGGATGGCCTGAGTCTGGTATTCGGCGTTGGCCTGGCGGAGGCGCTGGAGGAGCTGGGGCTTGACGATGTCCAGCTGAAGTGGCCAAACGACGTTTTTCATGATGGCCGAAAGTTGGCGGGCATCCTGGTGGAGCTGCAAGGCGAACTGGAGGAAGGCCGGATCCAGGTGGTCGCAGGGGTTGGCCTCAATGTACATATGGTTGAGGCCCCCGATGTGGACCAGGCCTGGACAAGTCTGGCCAAGGCGGAGCCGGAACGGTCCTGGTCGCGCAACAAGGTGGCCGCTACGGTCATAGCGTCGGTGCTGAATGCTTGTAGGGAGTTTTCCCATAGCGGCTTTGAGGCCTTTCGGGACCGTTGGCAGCGCCGAGACTTGTTCTTCGGCCGTCCATTGTCATCCGCTCAGGGCCAGTTAATCGGCGTGGGGCAGGGCATAGATAGCGATGGCAGCTACCTTATTGAGTCCGATGCCGGTGTTGTCACCGCAGTGAGAGCCGGTGAGATCAGTTTGCGGGCTGCGCCGTGAAGTTGCTGGTCGACATGGGTAATAGCCGGGTGAAATGGCAACTTCGGAATGAAGGTGGCGTCGCCCTGAATGGCGTTGGCTCGCTCGATGACCCTGGTGTGTTCGAGGAACTGCTTCCACTGGCTGGTTCGATCTCCAGGATCGCAGTGTCTACCGTGGCTTCCGAGCCGAAGCGTGCGCATCTGTGCGAGCGTCTGGCTGAATTCACCCCGATGCCAGCACAGTTCTATTGGAGCGAACCATCGCGGGGGGCGCTTCGTTGTGTCTATGCCAACCCGCAAACCATGGGGGTTGACCGTTGGCATGCTCTGTATGGGGCTTGGCTCCGTTGCCAATCCTCGTTTGCCGTGGTGGATGCGGGCAGCGCAATTACCATCGACTTTGTCAACCATCGCGGCGAGCACCTTGGCGGCTACATACTGCCGGGCAAGCAGATGATGCTAAGATCGCTGCGCCAGGACGCGGCTCGCATCGGGTTCGGCGTTGCCCAGACCGCGGGCATGGCGCCCGGTACATCCACCACCGAATGTGTTCAGCACGGCTTGCGTTGGCTCTGGCGGGGGATGGCTCAACAAATCGCCACCGAGGCTGCCGCGAGGAATCTTGCAAAGGTGTTTGCGACCGGGGGCGACGCGTCGGAGTTAATGGCAGCGGGCCTGGAGGCGGAATTTTTGGCGGATCTGGTGTTAGATGGGCTGGCGGCCATTGTTGAGGAGTCCTCAGCGGCATGAAATGGCTGGTGTTCCTGTTAATTACAGTCAACTTGGGGGTCTGGTGGTATCTGCGTGCCCTGCCGGAACCGAGTTCAGAGTCCGCAGACGTTGACGGGCGGCTGCCGAGGGTAGCCGAGCTGCAACTGGTTGACCAACCGCCATCCGGTGTGCAGGCAGCGGAGACGCCGATGCCGGGTTACAGCTCGGAGACCGCTACCGCGGCGGTGGCTGAAAGTGATCCTACGCTGGGGCCGTCACGCTTTTGTTTTTCGGCAGGTTGGTTTGAGACTCTCGAGCTAGCCCAGGGCCGAAAAGCGGCGCTGCAGTTGGAGCGCCCTGATCTGGTCATTGACGTAGCAGCAGAGGAGCGGGCTTTGGCGCCACTTCACTGGGTTATTCTGCCCCCTCGCGCCTCAGCGGAAGAGTCTTTGGCGATGTTTCGGGACGTACAGCGGCGCGGCATCGATTCCTATCTGGTGACCGAAGGTCCGCAGAGGCATGCCATTTCACTGGGGCTGTTTGAGTCACGGGCGGCGGCCGAGAGAGTGCTGGCGCAAAGAAAAGCAGAGAATCTGAACGCAGAGCTGGCATTCTTCCCCAGAAATCAGCTAAGCTACGCCCTCGTTTTTGAGGCGGCCTATATCCCGGATTCTCCGGAACTTGCGGCTGATTTGGCGAAACTCGGACGTCAATTCGAATCGATTGAAATCAAACGTTGCGAAGGTGTTGCAACCGCTGAAAAAAGTCCGTAGTATACCGCCCTCGCTGACGAGGCGAATGTGAGCTGGCGTAGCTCAGTTGGTAGAGCAGCTGACTTGTAATCAGCAGGTCGGGGGTTCGATTCCGTCCGCCAGCTCCACTTTAAGTTTTAAGCAGCTTCGCGAAATCGAGGTTGTATTTGGGAGGGGTTCCCGAGTGGCCAAAGGGATCAGACTGTAAATCTGACGGCTTCGCCTTCGCAGGTTCGAATCCTGCCCCCTCCACCACTAATTGCTTGCGGGCATCGTATAGTGGCTATTACCTCAGCCTTCCAAGCTGATGACGCGGGTTCGATTCCCGCTGCCCGCTCCAATTTGTAGTGTTTATGCTCATGTAGCTCAGTCGGTAGAGCACATCCTTGGTAAGGATGAGGTCACCGGTTCAATTCCGGTCATGAGCTCCAATTTTTGTCCGGTCAACGTTTCGATCCTGGTTGATTAGAGGGATTGCCGAATGTCTAAAGAAAAGTTTGAGCGTAGTAAGCCCCACGTCAACGTGGGCACCATCGGTCACGTTGACCATGGCAAAACCACTCTGACCGCCGCCCTGACTCGGGTTTGCTCTGAAATCTGGGGAAGCGGTGATGTGCGCGCGTTCGACCAGATCGACAACGCTCCGGAAGAGAAGGCGCGTGGTATCACCATCGCTACCTCTCACGTAGAGTACGATTCTCCGATCCGTCACTACGCTCACGTTGACTGCCCGGGTCACGCC
>JBFHLR010000217.1:0-3950 GCA_041594735.1 Marinobacter sp. | reverse complement strand
CGTTCTTAATCCACTGAATGTTATATCGCTTGATGGTTCCCGGCGAAACCGCAACAACGTCGATCCGGGCATCCGCATTCCACAGTCCATGACGGTGGAGGTAGTAGTTCGCAGCGCGCAGGATCCGTTGCTGCTTTCGGTGGCCGATGGATTCTGCGGCCCCTGACAGGCTGCCGTGACCGCGGTAGCGCACCTCGAAGAACACCACTGTGTTTCCATCCAGGCCAACCAGGTCAATTTCACCGCCCCGGCTATACACGTTGCGGCTGGTGATCTGGATGCCCCGTCGCTGCAAGTAGCGGGCTGCAACGTCTTCCGCCTGCTGTCCGGTTGCTCGTTTCGTGTTCATGCCATCCTTGGCGCTGACTATCGGAGTTTAATATTCGGGTGAGTGGGTTATTTCGTCACCTGCTCGGTACTTTCCGTGAGGGGCAGCGCTGGCAAGAGCTTGGGTACGCCGTTGACGAACTGCGCCCACAGTTGTGCCCGGTGCACGCTGCCGTCGGAGTCCATGGTCAAAGTCCCGGTCTGGCCGTCAATGCTGGCGCCCTCGACATTTTTCAGCAGTGGCAGTCTGGTGCTGAGTTTATAGGCATCCGCGCCCATCGCGAACAGTCGGCCCAATTGCCCGCCAATGTGGTCAAAAGCGGCGGTGGTCTGGTCGCGGAAGGTGTTTTGCTCGGCCAGTACCCACGGTGTGTCGGTAAACCGGACCTGGTTCAGGTCCCGGTCCCTGGATGGGTCGGCTGCGCCTTGGAACACTAAAGATGGGGAGTACACGGGGAGATCGCCGGCAAAGTAAAACGCAAACAGGGGCTTGAACTGACGGGCAATGGTGGGTGGCGCCACCATCACGATGGCATCGGCATCCTGTCGGCGGCGGGGTTCAAACTCCACATTGAGCCCAATCGTGCGCTCCACATCGATGGCCCTTTGTCGGGACTCGCTAATGCTTAGCAAATCCGCGGTTACTGCCCGGAAGTTTTCCGAGGGCAGGAAGCGAACGGTATTGAGGGCATGACCGTCATGGGCGGATATCGCCTTGCGCAGGGCGTGTTCAAACCGGTCGCCCCAATCCCCGGTGGGGATCAGGACCAGGGCCTGATGGAGCTGTTCCTGGTGGAGGCGAAGGGCGATCTGCTGCGCTTCGTCCTCAGCGGCCAGGCCAAACTGGTACATGCCCTGCGGAGCCGGGAGGTTCTCTGGCAGGTAGTTCAGTGCGAGCACCGGTGTCGGGAGGCTGTCTTGTCCGGCCAGTTCAGCGACGATGGGCTTCCGTAGCGGGCCCACGATCAGGTCATAGCTGGCGGCAATGGTTTGGTACTCATCCGCGAAGGGCTTGGCGTTGGTATCCAGGACGCTGATATCAATGTTGAAATTGCGGGCGGACTCATCATTATAGTAGGCGGCCAGAAAGCCGTCGCGGATGGCCGCGCCTGCGCTGGCGAGATCGCCGCTAAGTGGCAGGGCCAGGGCGATCTTCTCGGGTCGTTCCTGGACCAACATGGCGATGAGTTGCAACTCATCTGGCAGCTGGCGGGCGGCGGGGTGGCTGGCCCAGTTTTGCTGCCAGTTGCGGACGCTGCGTCCCTGTTCGTCCAGTTCGGCCCCTGGCAGCCTCATGATTGCCGCAAGTTCCAGCCACCCCTGGCTGGAGTAGCCAATGGCGCGCTGGGATTCTTGCGCCAGTGACTCGTCGGGTAGGGCCTTGAGCGACTGCCAGATCTGGTTGTGGGCGGCCAGGATATCGGTGGCAACTTCATTGTCCACCATCCGCATCAACGTATTGGCAGCGCTCAGCGGTTTGCCTGCGAGCTGGAACGTGTTGGCCTGGAGTTCGCCAGCCCGGGCTGTGAGGCCGGGGCCGTAATTCAGGAACTGATCTTCCGGCAGCGATTGGGTTAGCCTGTCGGCCCAGAGGTGGTCATCCAGGGCTGTGGCGCTGGCCATGGCCAGAAGCAGGTATTGGTTGCGCAACTCTGGTAACGGTGCGGACAGTGGGGCGCTGGTCAGAATACGCCGGGCGGCTTCGTGGTTTCCCGCTTGCTGAAAGGAATCCGCACTCCTGAGCAGGTAGGTCTGGGCGAGTTCCAGGTCTGATTCGTTGGCCGCCAGCGATACCGCTTCCGCCGCTGAGGCGGGGGAATGGCTTTTCAGGTTGATTGCGCTGCAACCGGTGGTTAACAGGGTTGCGGTTACGAGGGCCAGCAAAGGCGTTTTCAACGGAATATGTATCATGTCTGGCTCGCACAGCTCCAGAGGGTTAGGCTTGTGGCGCCATTATAATGGCGTCATCATGCTGGGAATGTCCTGAACCGGCAAGTTTATCAGCTCCAACGGCATTTCACATGACGTTGGCGTTAATCGAATCGTGAAATGAGAGGTAAGGTGTGGGCTTGGAATCGACTCGGCAAGGCTCGCAGGCGGGTGTGCTGTATATCGTGGCGACCCCCATTGGCAATCTGGAGGACATCACTGAACGGGCCTGTCGGGTGTTGGCGGAAGTGGATGTGATCGCGGCCGAGGATACGCGCCACAGCGGCCGGTTACTGCAGCACCTGGGTATCCAGAGGCCGATGATTGCGCTGCATGAGCACAATGAACGTGACCGCGCGGACGCCTTGTTGCGAAGGATCGAGGCGGGCGAAAGCGCTGCGTTGGTGACCGATGCCGGCACGCCGTTGATTTCTGATCCCGGCTTTGTGCTGGTGCGTGAAGCTCGTGCGCGCGGTGTGCGGGTGGTGCCGGTGCCGGGCGCCTGCGCCCTGGTTGCGGCATTGAGTGCTGCGGGCTTGCCCACGGATCGCTTTCTGTTCGCGGGATTCGTGCCCGCCAAAAGCGGCGCCCGGCGGGCCGCGTTGCAAGCGCTTGCGCGTGAAACTGCGACAATGGTGTTCTACGAGTCTCCCCATCGGATCCGGGACATGATCGCGGATATTGCCGGTGAAATGGGGGCGGATCGTGAGGTCGTAATTGCGCGGGAGCTGACCAAAACCTTCGAAACCTTCTATTCAGGATCCGCGGCAGAGTTGATGGCGGTATTGGCCGACGATAGTAACGCCAGTCGGGGGGAGTTCGTGGTCATGGTGCGGGGTGTGTCGTCGCGGGAGCCGTTGGCCGCTGGGCTGGATGTCGAGCGGATGCTGTCGTTGTTGGTGGCGGAGCTGCCTGTGAAGCGGGCGGCGAAAATTGCCGCTGAATTAACCGGGCTGTCCCGCAATGACTTGTACCAGCGGGCGCTGGCATTCAAGCCGGAGCGGTAATTTAAACGGCTTCGGTTGGCGATAGTGCTTGCGTCGATGCCTGGTGCGGCGTATGGTCTGCCCTGAGCTCGCCAGACAGTCGCCGCCAGTTCGCTGGGGGAGGAAAGTCCGGGCTCCAAAGGGCAAGGTGCCAGGTAACGCCTGGGCGGCGCGAGCCGACGGAAAGTGCAGCAGAAAGTAAACCGCCTAAGCACCTTCGGGTGCCGGTAAGGGTGAAATGGTGCGGTAAGAGCGCACCGCGTGACTGGCAACAGTTCACGGCGATGGTAAACCCCACCTGGAGCAAGACCAAATAGGAGTCCTATGGCGTGGCCCGCGCTGGACTCGGGTAGGTTGCTTGAGGCCTGTGGCGACGCAGGCCCTAGATGAATGACTGTCCACGACAGAACCCGGCTTATCGGCGAGCTCGTTTTTACCTTTCTTTAAGGATCCTCTGATTAACTCCGAATCACCTCTGCGTGCTCTGAAGGCTGTAGCTGCAAGGCGCGGTTCGCAGCTAATGGCCGTAGCCCTTAGCAAGAGCCGCAACACCGCAGGTGCAGCCTTCAGAGCGCGCCCTGCGGGGCGTTCGGAGCCATCCCCACTCCGCGTTGCGACTTCTTGAAAGGCCCCGGCATTACTGCAAAGTCACGCCTTGATTGGGAATGGCTCCGAAAGCCAGAGGAGATCCGGAGTTAATCAGAGGCT